>NZ_JBXAFO010000001.1:0-531579 GCF_058793255.1 Rhodococcus sp. MPR-R1B | reverse complement strand
ATCAGTGCTGCGTGCTCGAAAGTGAGGTCACCGGCATCGAATTGGTCTTCGATCTCGGGAAACGACCGTAGCGCTTTGCCCAGGGCTGCGATTCTTCTGCCGGTGGAGATCTGCAGCATGGTGTGGTTCGCGAGCCATTGTCCGGTGCCGCGGTAGCAGAGTACTTGTTCGTCCGGGTTCAACGTCAGGGTGTCGACGGCGGCCACTCGAATGGCTTTCAGGCGAAGGATTTCCGCTGACGCGGTGATGGCGATCTCGCGGACGTCGCTGGGGTGAAGCCGCCACAATCGTCCGCGCACACCCACGGCGGAGCTGTTGACCACGTCGGTGACAGTATCTTCGTCGGTGATGTTGATCGTCATGAGAACCCCCCGTTCCACCTCCCATCATACTCGAACATACTTTCGAGTCAAGGGCTTTTTCGAGAAGGTGAGGTGGGCCCGGCCGTCGTGATTCTGTTGTTCGAGAACAGGTTCCGTCATTACTCGACTCGTTGGAGGAAGGGGTGAGGCCAGGCGCCGAGTGCGAGAACGGCGAGGATCGTCTGGACTAGTCCGGTGGTGAAGAAGATGCCCTGCAGCGGCGACCAGGCGAGAACGATGGCGATCTCGACGAAGATCCAGATCATCATGGTCAGGCCGGCGGCCGCGTGCAGGCCCCACGTCAGACGGAACCTGTTGTGCTGAGCGAAGAGCGCGGCGGCCTGGATGCCTCCGACGACAACGCCGAGGAGGATTCCGGGCCAGAAATATGAAGGGAAGACGGTTCCCTCGATCCACTCAGGAGGCAGGCCCATCCCGCCGCCGATCGTCAGGCCCGCCATTCCTACGAGCGCAGAGAGCAGGTTTAGCCACGCGATGGCGGACAGACCGATCCGGAGACCCCGTGGAGGGAGCGATGTGGACGTCATGCCTGACAACGATAGAGAGGGTCAGTCGAGCCCGTCCATGTTCCTGCGCGTAGCCGCGCTGGCAGCGTCGGCATCACCCGCGACGATGGCTTCCACTAGATCTCGGTGGGCAGCGGCTTCGTCGTCGATCGATTCGGGGTCTCGCGCCGCGACGTCGGTGATCACGTCGAGGGCCGAGTTGCGGAGGGTTTCGATGAATGAATCGAACACCATCGACAGCACGCTGTTGTGCGCAGCATTCACCACGGCGCGATGTAGTTCCATGTCAGCGTCGACAAATTCTGTTGGTGTCGAGGCATTTTCACGGGCTTCGAGTGCTGCCTGTAACAGATCGACGTCGGCCGAAGTTCGGCGAATGGCAGCCAGGCGGCCCGCTTCCACTTCCAGGAGTCTGCGTACTTCGTAGACTTCGCGGCGGTCCGAGCGTTTGAGTTCTCGCTCGAGTTCTGTGACCGGTGTCGAGGACATGACGTAGGTGCCGGACCCTTGATGCGAGTAGAGCTGGCCCGACGCAATCAGTGCGCGAACTGCCTCTCTGCCGGTCGAACGCCCGACTCCGAGGAGTGTGCTCAGATCCTGCTCGTTCGGGATTTTGGTCCCGACCGGCCACTCGCCGTCGCCGATGAGGCGCGCAAGTTCGTCCGCGGCTTTCTGTACCAGCGACTGCTGCTTGATCTGGCGCACTGCCATGTGACTGCTCCTGACTGACTCGGTGAACCGCAATGGAGCGGCTCACCGAGTAATACTTCATGTCCTCCGATGAATCTTCAGACTACGGGGCCGTCTTATGGTTTATCGAAGGGCGATGACGTCCAGTTCGCGCTCCGTCTCGTCTTCCGGGTCGAGGCGTCGATCGCGCAACGTGAATGCGATGACGGCGCCGACGAACAGCACTGCAGTTGTCGCCCCGATCGCCATGCGCGGTCCGAAGTGATCTGCCAGGTAGCCGAACAGCGGAGATGCGATGCCTCCCACGGACATCGCGAGTCCGAGCGTCACCCCACTTGCTGTGCCGGGGCGATTCGGTAGGTAGTCCTGCGCCAATGTCACCTGTGGCGCGAAGGGCAGGAACATAGCAAATCCGAGACAGACGATTCCCAATTCGGCAACTGCAACGTTCGGAGCGGCAGCGAGCAGCGCCAGTGAAGGTACCGCAAGCAGGTAGCCGAGTCGGATGGATGCGCGTCGACCACGACGGTCCGCGAGGACTCCTCCCAGTAGCGTTCCGGCCGCTCCTGCCAATGTGAAGGAGGACAACACGATTGCAGCGCTCGAGGACGATCCGTTCAGTGCGTTGAGCACGAACGGTGAGACCAACGACAGTGTGGTCACGTACGGAATTGACCAACAGACCGTTACCAGCACGAGTCGTGTGAACGAGCGCCAATCGTCTGACACGGGACCGTTCGCTGCCAGTTGCGCACTCAACGACTGGGCTGACTCGGCCGCACCCGTGTTGGCCGATCGCGACTGGGCGACCATCCACCAAATAGCCGCCACCACTGCAGGAACTGCGAGTAGATAGCCGCCGGACAAACCGAGTGAGCCAACCACGAGCGTGACAAACGGTGGCGCCAGCGAGGCGCCCAACGTACCGCCCACGGAGAACACGCTCATGGCTTTCTGTGAATGACCTCCAGCCGCGCGTGCCAAATTTGTGGCGGGAGGATGGTATGCGGCGATGCCGATGCCGGCCACGGCAATTGCCAGCCAAGTGACGATGTAGGTGGTGCTCATCGCTGCCACGACAATGCCTGCTGCGGCCGTCACAAAACCTGTGGGTACCAGCCAGTTTCGGCTCTTTCGATCGACCAGCATGCCGAATGCAGGTTGCACGACACTGGATAGTCCGGTCGCGGCGAGCGTGATTCCGGCGACCGCGGAATAGGAATATCCGCGTTCGAGCATCATGAACGGCAACAGCGCAGGCACAGCCCCCTGGTACAGATCGTTCACGACGTGTGTGCCGGTGAGAAATGCAACTTGCCCCTTCTTCATCTCCTTGGGCATCCCTTCGTTCAGGTCTTCAAGTCCTCAGGTCCTCTGAGGACTTGAAAGCTATCACGAACCCGCGGGCGCACGGTTGCGTTGGAGACCTGGATCTCATTCGAGACGACTGACTAACTCTCAGCAGTCGCGGCGTTGCGGGCGGCGAGTTGCGCGAAAGCGTGGGTAAGTTCTGCCGGGCCGACGACATCGATGTCGGTGTCGAATCGGTTGAAGGAGGCTGCCAGCGCCGTCCAAGACCATGATCCGGCTTCGAGACTGCACTGCTCGGGGCCAAGATCTTCGACGATGCCTTCCCCGACAAAGGGAAGAACATAACTGGCTGGTCGATGGAGAACGACCTTGCCGTGGCACGGCCAATTGTTGATATGTTCCGATCCTTTGAAGCGCGCGGAAACGTATTCGCTGACGTCGCCGCCGGGGATTTCCTTCGGCGTGAACCGGGGACCGTTCGGGGTGCGTGGGGTGATGCGATCGGCGCGGAAGATTCGCCAGTCGTCTCGCGCGAGATCCCACGCGACGAGATACCAGCGACGCTTGGAGGTCACCAGATGATGCGGCTCCACTCGGCGCGGGGGTGTTATTTCGCTGTTGTCGGTTGAGTGGTCGTTCGAGTAATCGAAGCGGAACACCTCGCGAGCGCGGACTGCAGCGGAAATCGCTACGAGCACCTCTGGGGACACGGAGTCTGCGTCGCCGGAACCGGCCGAAATCGTGGTGAACGTGAGCGCGTCGAGGCGATGGCGCAGACGCGACGGCATCACTTGCCGCACAGTGGTCAACGCTCGAACCGCATCCTCTTCGATACCGACGCCGGTCAGCGTCGCCGCCTGCAGCGCAACTGCCAGTGCGATGACCTGATCGTCGTCGAACAGCAGGGGTGGCAGCTCGCTGCCGGCGTCGAGTCGGTATCCGCCGTCCGGGCCCATGGTCGCCGCAATGCGGTAACCCATCTCCCTGAGCCGGTCGATATCGCGGCGGACCGTGCGATGGCTGATGTCGAGCCGCTCGGCGAGTAGAGCGCCCGGCCAGTCGCGTCTCGTCTGCAAGAGGGACAGCAGATTCAAGAGTCGAGTGGTGGTCGCCATGCGGTGAGACTACGACGAGTCTAGGACGAAAACAGTCCTATACGGCTGTGAGAGTCGACGTTGTCAGGGAAAACCCGAGCGACGTTCGTACCAGGAGCAGACATGAGCATCAAGACAACGACCCACCTCAACTTCCGCGGAGACGCCCGCGCGGCTCTGGAGTTCTACCAGTCCGTCTTCGGTGGCCAGGTCACGATCGCAACCTACGGCGACTTCGGGATGCCCAAGGAGGTGCCCGGCGCTGAGAACATCGTGTTCGGCCAGGTGGAGACAGCGGACGGATTCTGCGTGATGGCATACGACATCCCAGGACAGTCGGGCGGCTCGGCCGGCAACGCAGGCTCGACACACCGCGAGAACGGCACCACGATCACCGACCAACCGTTCTTCGTCTCGGTTCGCGGTGAAACCCTCGAAGAGGTGCAGAACTACTGGGCCAAACTCTCTGCTGGTGCATCGATCATCGAGGGTCTTGCCGCCGCGGCGTGGAGCCCCGGTTTCGGCATGCTCACCGATGCGTTCGGGGTGACGTGGATCCTCGACGTCGCTGCCGGCGAAAACCCGGCCTGATCATTCAGACGACAAAGCCGCTGGCACCGAAAGGTGTCCAGCGGCTCCAGCGCGTCGGTGCCCGTCTTGCGCCTCTCGGCAAGTGGCCACTCGAAGTGGCAATTCTGGGGTGGTACCCGGGGCAAAGAACCGAACACCGACACCCTCTACAACGAACCTCTGCGGAAAGTTATTCCACGCTGACTCGTGCCGCGGTCAGTCGTGGTCCTGCCCATCGTTCAGCTCCGGCAGAGCTGGGCGACAACGGCTTCGATTGGCTGAGGGGCGCGTTGTAGCAGTGTTGCCAGGTCATCGGACTCTTCGCTGAAGATCCCTTTGCGAATCAGTGGAAAGAGCACAGCAAAGGGTCCGGTTTCGAGGTCGCCCACCTCGCGGTGCTCGATTGTCCTGCCAAGTTCGGCTGAGACTGCTTCGGCGAGTTGATCGAAGGTCCAGGCCGGGCCTCGAAGTTCCCACACCTGCTTGGTGGGAGGGAATGTCAGCGCGATGACTGCTGCTTCGGCGAGATCGGCAATGGAGGAGGTGACCAGAGAACTTCCCGCGCCGGCGGAAACGATGGGTCCGGACTCCATGTCGTTAATTACCTTGGCAGCAAATGCATCCGAGTAGAGAGCATTGCGGAGGACAGTGTGGCTCACACCGATCTCCTGCAGCTCGATTTCCGTAGTGCGATGACCGGGATCGTGCTGCGCTCCCATCGCACTTGTGTACACGATGTGCTCGACGCCTGCCGAGACTGCCTCCTGCACAACAGCTTTGTGTTGCTCTATTCCGACATTCGGATCGAGCGCCGGGCTCGATACGAACAGCAGTCCGTCGATGCCCCTGAACGCGGTCCGCAAACTCGCGCGATCCGTGTAGTCGCCGACTCGCGTATCGATCCCCTGATGACCGAGTGCATCGGTTTGGGTAGTACTTCGGACCAATGCGTGGGTGTTCGATCCGGTATGTGCCTGCAGGATGCGCAGCGCAGCGCCGCCCAGGTTTCCGGTGGCTCCGGTGACGAGAAAGTTTCTCATGGTACGTACTCCAAAGGTGGATTCTGGTGAGTGGTCAGATAGGGATTCGGCTATCGCGAATCCCCATGAAGGCACACAGAATCGTCATCCCAGGGCGACGTAACAAGCTAATGCTGCGGATGGTGGTCAGGAAGTGCGGCAAGAAAGCATTGAAGTGACTCTAGCAGGACTAACGAACCGTACGGCCCGCCTACGAATCGAGATTGCCTTGTAAGAGTCGCGAGGACGGCTCCGGCCCCCATCTCGGTGTGAGATGGGGGCCGAAGCGAGGGTGGGAATCAGCCGGTTACGCCGGTCAATTCGTTCGGGGCGTGATCGAGGGTGGTCTCGGTCAGGATGCTGCCGTCCTCGAGGTCGACTGCGATCAGCTTCTTCGACGCGGGGTCGGTGACGTAAGCGGTGTGATCTTCTACGAAGAGCGCGGGCCTGGGCTCTTGCCACTTGGTGGGCTCGGTCCATGCGTCGATAACGGCGATCTTCTTGGTGACGACGCCGGTGTTCGGGTCGATGACGTGGATGGCGCCGTCGGTGCCGAGTACCAGTGCCTCTCCGTGCGGTCCGCGGCCGAGTGAGCGGAAGGTGTAGCTGGTGCCGAGGTCGACGAGCTTGAGTTCGGACGTCGTCGTGTTGGTCAGCGAGACCCGTTGCGGACGTTCGAGTTCGGCGTCCTTGTCAGTCTTGTAATCACCCAGCACGATGTCCGACTCCTCCGAGCCTGCCTGATTTCCGATGCGGCCGTATGCATCCGGACTCTGGACCTTGGTGATCGCTCCGTTCTTGTACACGAGCAACCCGTCCTGGCAGCCCAGCACGATGGCTTCGCCGGCAGCGACTGCTTCGCCGTGGACACCTGGGCACTGTTCGTTGCGCAGGATTTCCTTGCGGTCGGCATCGAGGACAGCTATGCCGTTGCGGGACTCCGAATTTCCGATTGTCGTCAACAGACTGCCGTCGGCAAGTGCGACCGCGACGCCGTGATGGGGTTCCGGGGTGGTGTACGTCTCGACGCGGGGCTGACGTTTTGCCAACTGAACCGGGTCGAAGATCTCGACCAGTCCCGAGCCGTCGTTGAAGAGGACCGTCTTTCCGGCATGGCGTACGACGTGTCCGGGCTCGTTGGCTGCGAACTCGACCTCGGACATCGCGGGATCGGCTGTGTAGTAATGAGAATGATCACCGTGAGCCGAAGACCACGTGCCGGTGTCGAGCACCTTGAATGCTTCGCCGGCAGAGATCATGACGTGGCGACCGTCGCCGGCCGGGTTGAGTCGGGTGAAGCCGTCGATCTCGGTCTCGCCGACCACGTCGAGGGAAGTTGCATCCAGCACCAGGACGCCGCCGTCGTACGACACGGCGAGACGTGGTGTTGCCGAGGCCTGTTCGGTTGGTGCGGCCGACGTCGTGGTCGTGGTTTCGGACTGGGCGGAGTCCTTGTTGTCGGACGAGCAACCCGTAACGAGGGCGAGTGAGAGGCCTACTGATGTGGCAAGGGTGAGGCGCCGCGACATGCGGGTGTTGAGGTGCATGGGTATAGATCTACCGCTTAATGTAAATGATTGTCAAAGTCGAGTATGCGAATATTCGCATGTCAGGTGTAGTCGGCTCGTTCGAGCATGCGCGAGGCGATGACCCCGAAGACGAGTCCCCAGAAAGCGGCTCCGATATTGAGCAGTTCGATGTCGGAGATCGTCACGAGGAACGCGATCAAAGCGCCGAAGGTGAATTTCCCGCCGAATGCGGTCACGAAGGCTCCCTGTAAGGCCTTGAGCATGGCCAGACCACCCAGAGTGACGATGAATGCCGTCGGAGTTCCCAACATCATCGCGACGAAAGTCGGGGCGAACAGTCCGAAGACGACGGCGAGTAAGCCGCAGAAGATTCCGGCGGTGTATTGGCGTGTCCGCTCTCCCGACGCCGTGAGCAATGCGTTCGTCGGCCCGGTCAGGCACGTCGAGACACAACCCACCGCCGCGTTCACGAGAGAGAACACACCGCAGGCAACCGTTGCTGCCCCGATCGGCGGTTGATGACCCGCTGCGCGGAGGACTGCGATTCCTTGGCCGTTCTGCACGACGACGACTGTGATCGCCAGCGGTACAACCAGTTCGATCATCGCCTGCCAAGACCAGGTTGGCGTGGTCAGCATCGGATGCGCCAGCCACTCGTGCGCGTCGCCGGCGGAGTTGAATCTTCCGGCCGCGAGTATCACGACCACGCCGACAATCAACGCGCCGAGAACGGGCGGAACGAATCTTCCCAGCTTGGCGAACACGCTCAGAGCGACAAAGGTGGCGATCATCGGCAGGGCGATCACCGCGTCGTGGGCGGGCGCTTCGACCAAATCCGTTCCGAAATGAAGGAAAACGCCTGCCACCATTGCCATTACGATGGGCAAGGGTAATGCGGCCATGATCGGTGTGACCCACCCTGTCAATCCCAACATCAAGATCAGGGCGCCGGTCGCGAAGAACGCTCCGAGCACTTGCTCCCACGGCAGATGCTCCAACGACGCTCCGACGACAACGGTTCCGGGAATCGTCCAGAAGAAGGCCAGCGGCTGCCGGTACAGCCAGGAAGCCGTGATGGTGAGAATGCCGTTGACGAAGAAGGCACCGAAAAGCCAAGAGGCCAATTGAGCTTGACTCAGTCCACCCGCCAACCCCGCAGCGAGAATGACCGCCACCGGCCCGGTGGCCGAGAAGACGATGCCGATGATTCCGTTGGCAATGGACGTTCCGCCGAAGTCGCGCAAGACCCGTTTCGGGCCGTAGAGCGGTTGGGGGAGTGGCTCGGTGACGACGCGAACGGGCGCGGTCGTCGTAGTGTCCGGCATGTTCTCAGTTCTCCTGATGCGGATCCGAAAGCCCTCGGTCGCGGAACAAAGCCGCGAGTTCGCTCCGTGATCGCAGTCCGAGTTTCGCGTACGCGCGCGTGAGGTGATATTGAATGGTCTTGACGGAGAGGAACAATTCGCCGGCAGCTTCCTTGTTGGACTTGCCCGCTGCGACAAGGTCGGCGACGGCTCGTTCTTGCGGGGTCAGGTCGGTGATTCCCTTCTCCGTCCGCGAGAGGTTCAACCCGCCCGCGCGGAGTTCGCGCTCGCAGCGCTCGACGTAAGTAGCGGCGCCCAACGAGTGATACAGCTCGCGGGCGGCGCGGAGGACGACGTCGGCCTCCGCGCGTTTCCCGGCCCGGCGGAGAGTTTGGCCGTAGGCAAAATTGATTCGGGCTCGGTCGTAGGGGAGCGGCAGCGTCTCGATGCCGAGTAGTGCAGCATCGAAACTTTCTCTTGCCAAGTCGAGTTCGCCCCGTGCGCCGTGGATCCGGCCGCGAACGTAGCCGAGACGTGCCGCAGCTGAGCGGTGCTCCCGACGTCGTGCGGTCTGCTCGTGTGGTTGCAGAAAGGCGTCGGCATCATCAGCTCGCCCGACCATGACCAATGCATTGGCGTAGAGATCGACCCACGGCCAGAAGCCCGGCTCGTCGAGCCATTGTTGCGCCTTGCTCGAGGTGAGCGGAGCCAGCGCCACCAGAACTTCGGCGTAGTCGGCGGCGGCCTCGGCAACCTGGGCCCTGGCGAGAAGTGCAGGAACATACATGATTTCGTAGGCGTGAATGCCGGCGTACGCACGTCGCACATGGTCACGGGCCAGTTCCCAGTTGCCGCGCAGAGCGTGAATCTGTGCTCCCGACCAGTGGACCAACGGCCGGATGATCTCGATCTCGAACCGATCCACCTCGGCACCGGCGCCCTCGACGGTCGAGAGCGCTTCGTCCCAGGCGCCGAGAGCGAATTGAGTGCGGGCGAGCCAGGCCTGTGCCCACAGTGAGATTCTTGCCGAACCACTGGAAAACTCTGTGGACACCGCGCTTTCGAGGTCGCGTCTGGCGGACTCCGGGTGGTCCAACGCAAGCTCGAGCCATCCGCGTCCCATCTGGAAGCGCTGTGCTTGGGCTCCGGGGCGGACACGATCGGAGAGTTCGGCGTATGCCGCGAGCGCATTCTCGGTTCTTCCGGTAGCACCGAGCCCGAGACCCTTGATCGCTTCGGACTCCACTGCTGCGGGATCAGAAGGGCCCACCAATTCGACTGCGCGGTCAACCCACTCGACGAGCGCCGTGCCATCGAGCCGAGCCAGAGAATGCAGGACCATTCGTTGGGCGATCATCGCAGCGATGCCTGGCTCACGATCCACGCTGCAGCTGTCCCACGCTCTGGTCAGAAGATCGGCGGCCTCGGTCGGTCGCCCTCTATGGATGGCGAGGTAGCCGAGGACGGCGTCGCGGAGAGGCCCGCGCGAAATACTCTCGATCTCCGGCACGAAGACCATGGCGCGGGGGATGTCACCCGATCCGGTCAGCGCGTCGACTCCGCGGAGCAGTCGGTCCTCGTGTTCGGTTCGGGCCGTGGTGAGACGGCTTGCCGTGACCATGGCGTCGGCGACTTCCGACCACGCGCCGTCGGATGCTCGTAGTGATGCGTACGCAACGAGTTCGGCGGCGAGGTCCTCGTCATGGGTGGTGCTGGCAGCGGCAAGGTGGAAAAGCCGTTCACCTTCTCCCCAAGCGATCTCGGCTGCGCGTGTGTGCAGCAGATGCAAGTGCGCGGGTCCCAACGCCCCGCGCACTGCGGCCGTGACCATCGTGCTGCTCAGTGACACCTCGGTGCTGCCGCGCTGCTCGTGGACAGAAAGGAGGCCGCTGGCAAAGGCGCTGTCCAAGGCGCCGACCACGTCGTCGATTTCGGCCAGCTGAGCAAGATGCGACAACGTCGTGCTGCGCCCGACAACTGCTGCGGCTTCGATCAACGTTCGTGCTCCCGCCGAACACGTAGCGAGGGCGGCGGCGATCGATACTGCACGATGGCGAGGGACGGGCAAAGTTCGGTGCCACTGGGTCCAATAGGTAGGTGGCAGCTCGTCGAGAAGCGAGACGATGTCGAGTGTGTTGCCCGCGGTGAAGTCCTGAAGGGCGAGCGCGACGCCGGAGCTGAGGTCGATTCCGCTTCGCATGCGCGCGATGTCGATGATGACGGGTGCGTCGATCGGGCTGATGTGCAAACGCGTCGACCAGTGCAGGTCGAGAATCTGCCTGACATCCTCGCGCAGGAACGGCGTTTCCTCGGCGACGAGGACGAACAGCAGTGGTGCCGTTCGGCCTCGATGGAGGGCGGAGGTGATTGCCTGAAGCGAGCTGACATCGCTGTGATGGGCATCGTCGACGACGATCAGGGTCAGTTGCTCCGCTGCGTCGACGATCTCGTGTGCAACGGCGACCGGGTCCGAGTTGGAAACCGGACGTTCGAGTAGTTGTTCGATCACTCCGAAGGCAGTGTTCGATTCCCACTCCAGCCCACGAGCGCGGCGGAGCGTATGAGCGGAAGAGATTTCGGCGAACCGGTCGACGAGAGTGGACTTACCGCTACCGGCATCGCCCTCGACCAGCACGAGAGTCGGCACTCCTGTCTCTGCCGCGGCCAAGGCTCGGCCGAGAACGGCGAGCTCGCGTTCTCGGCCGAGCAACAGGTCACGAAGTGTCACCCGACTACCGTAACGCCGGGCTCACCACGGGTTTCCTTTTCGGCACGGTCTCCATCGGATCGAAGTGCAGTGGCACCCAGGTCGGGTGCTTGCTTCGGCACGAAGAAGGTGACGATGGCGCCAATCACCGCGATGCCGGCGAAGACGTAGAACGCCGATTCGGAACTGATTCCGGCGCTGATCAAACTTCCGCCGATCAGTGGCCCGAATATCCCGCCCAGACGTCCGAATCCGGCGCACCACGCGACACCTGCGGCCCGAGCGGCCGTCGAATAGTAGTTGGACACGAATCCGTAGATCAGAACCTGAGTACCGATGGTTCCGACACCCGCGATGGCAACGGAGGCGAGGAGTACGGGAAGCGGGAACCCGAATGTGAACAGGAGCAGGGCGAGTGCGGCCAGGCCGAAGGTGGTTGCGACAACCCGCTGTGGACCGGTGACGTCCGCGATCTTGGAGGCGAGAAGTCCACCGATGATGGCACCGCCGTTGAGTACCAACAGGAACGAGAGCGAACCCTTCGCGTTGTATCCCGCGTTTTCCATGATCTTGGGCAGCCAGGTGTTCAGTCCGTAGGTCAGGAGGAGGCCGGCGAAGCTCATCAGGCCGAGAAGCGCGGTGCCCCAGACATATTGTCTGCTCGCCAACGCTCGGAAGCCGACCTTCTCGGCTACGGCGTCGTTGGGTCGATCTGTACCGACAGGCAATGGAATTCCGGTTTTCGAGGAAATGGCGCGAGCTTCCTCGACGCGTCCGCGAGCAATCAGCCACGCGGGAGACTCGGGCAGTTTGAACCAGGCGAGTGGGAACAGGAACACCAATGGCAGGGCGCCGATGAGGAACAGTCCGCGCCATCCGATGGAATCACGGAGAACGATCGCCAGGACGGAAGCCATGACGCCACCGGCCGGGACACCGCTGTAGACGATGGCGTTGAACAGATTGCGGCGTCCCGGCGGCGCGAACTCGGCAATCATGGCTCCGGCGGTGGCGACAAGCCCACCGACACCGATGCCGGTGAAGAACCGCAGCAGACCGAAGGTGGTGATGCTGGTGGCGAACGCTGCCAGTGCCATTCCGACCGAGAACCAGATGATGTTGACCAGCATCATCTTTCGGCGACCGAAGTGATCGCCGATCGCTCCACACGTCAGTGCGCCGACCATCACTCCGACGAGTGCATACGAACCCAACGCGCCGGCCTGAGATGCGGTCAAGGTGCCGATATGGCTGGAGTCGTCCATGAGTACGGGCAGGATCGTGCCGTACACGACCAGGTCGTATCCATCGAACAGAATGGCAATGGCGGCGATGGTGACCACCCACAACACTGACGAGCGATGGCGGGCACTGGCCCAGGAACCACGTTCGATCGAGGACATGGCGAATCTCCGTTCGAGAGATCAGGAATCGGGGGAGGCTGGATTCAGCCGAGGTCGCCACCGGCAACGGGAAGAACCGTTCCGGTGACATACGAAGCCTCTTCGGAGGCAAGGAAAGTGATAGCAGCAGCCTGTTCGTCCAGGGTGCCGTAACGCTTGAGTAGCGACGAGTCGACGGTCTGGTCGACGATCTGCTGGTACCAGGCCTTCTCCTCGTCGGTCTCGGCACCCGGTCCGCGTGCCACGACGCGTGGTGGCGCCTCGGTTCCGCCGGGAGCGGTTGCCACGACGCGTATTCCGTACTGCGCGACTTCCATCGCCAGTGCAGCGGTGATCGCGCTGACCCCGCCCTTGGCCGCCGCGTAAGGAACACGGTTGACACCGCGGGTGGCGACCGAGGAGACGTTGACGATGGTGCCGCTCGCCTGCTCGATCAGATGGGGCAGTACGGCGCGACACGTCCAGAGCGTGGGGAACAGTGATCGTGTGACCTCGGCTTGTATCTGCTGCGGCGTGTAGTGCTCGTAGGGTTTGGCCCAGATGGTCCCACCGACGTTGTTGATCAGGACGTCGATGCGTCCGAAGCGCTCCAATGCGGAATCTATTGCATTCTGGGCACCTTCGAACGTCTCGAGGTCCGCGGTCACCGAATGGGAACGCTCCAGCGGTGTCGCGATGTCGTGAACCAGTTCAGCTCGATCCACAAGCGCGACGGAACCACCTTCTGCGGAAACTCTTTCGGCAACGCTGCGCCCGATCCCCTGAGCCGCTCCGGTGACGACCACGACCCGGTCGTCGAACCGGCCGGCGAAGAATCTCGTGCTCACGACGCCACACTTTCCCGAGCGTCAGTGATGGCGCGGTGCATCGTCGACTTGGCGTGTTCGCTGTGCTGGACGATCAGATCACGGGCCGCGGCGCGATCATTCTGCTCGAATGCACTCACGATTCGTGAGTGATCCTCCGCGACATGTTCGTCCACCCAATCGGCGGTGCGGAGCACTCGGTTCATCAGTTGTGTGACCTCGAGACGGTGGTATGCCTGCAGGAGCACTTCGTTTCCGGTGCAGCGGAAGAGGAAGTCGTGGAACAGGGCATTGGTTTCGGTGAATGCCGCTGCGTCCGTGAAGTGATCGCGGTCGATGGAAGCAGCCGAGTTCTCCGCCAGAATGCGGTACTCCGTCAACTGTGCCGGAGTGAGGCGGCCGATCGTGAGTTCCATTGCTCCGAGTTCGAGGGCCATCCGAGCGTCGAACTGTGCGTCCGACTCCGTGACCGGCAGATGTTCTTCACCGATCTCGTACGTGCCGGTAGCTGATTCTTCGGCCGAGGCTGCCGGTGAATCAGCCGGTGCTGCCGCATTGTTGAACTTTTCGAAGTAGAAGTTCGTGGGTGTGATCGATACGTCCTTGAAGTGCAGACGTACGGCTTCGACCATCGGCGGCGGGCCGCACAGGTAGACGTCTACGTTGCCGTCGTCGAGGTGATCGGGCTCGATCAAGCCGGTGACATAGCCCTTGTTCGGTGCTGTGCTGTCGGGATCGGATACGCAGTAGTCGAAGGTGAACTGGGGTAGAGACTCCGCGTAGTCGTGCAGTGTGTCGAGTTCGACGAGATCGGTGTCGGAGCTGACGCCGTAGACCAGATGGACGGGCCGAGTGGAGCTTTCGGTACGCATCTTCTCCAGTATGGAGAGCAGCGGGGCCAAGCCGGTTCCACCGGCAAGCAGTAGGGCTCTCCGTTGACCTGACCGGAGGAAGAAGCTACCCATCGGTCCGGTCAATTCGAGAGTGTCGCCTACCTGCGCACGCTGACTGAGATACTCGGACATCAGACCACCCGGGGTGATCTTGACCAGGAACGACGCCGACGCGACCTCAGGGCCGGAGCTGAACGAGTACGACCGCGTCGCTTCGGTTCCGGGAACGAGGATGTTCACGTACTGACCGGGGAGGAAGACCAGATCTGCGCGGTTGTCGACTGCGACGGTGAAACCCACCGTGGAATCCGAATGGCGAATGATCTCGGTGATGGTGGACGTGTACGAACCGGCAGTGGTCTTGGCGACCGCCGACGTGGTGGGAATCTGCAGCACGAGATCAGATTCCGGCACCATCTGGCACGGAAGGCAGTATCCCTGCTCGGCCTCGTCGTCCGTCAGGGCCTCCTCGATGTAGTCGCCGGCGTCGAAAGTACCTGACTCACAGAGTGATTTGCAGGTGCCGCAAGCTCCGTCGCGGCAGTCGAGCGGAATGTTGATTCGTGCGCGGTACGACGCGTCCGCGACGGTCTCGTCGGTGTTGCATTCGACGAAGCGGGTGATGCCGTCTTCGAAACTCAGGGCTACTTGAAAGGTCGGCGCAGCTTGAATGCTCATGGGAAACAGCTCGATTCGAAGGGAAGTCGTGTCAGAAGTGGTAGATGTCGACCACGTGATGGATGTAGTCGTTCTTGAGGACTACCTTCTTCTTCATGATCAACGGCTGCTCGCCCGAGAAGTCGATCGTGTAGTGCGAGGTGCCGAAGTAGGTGTCGACTGTGTTGTAGCGGAAGTACAGCGTGAACCAATTGAAGCGGACGTCGACGACGAAGCCGCGTTCTTCGATCACTTCCACGTTGGTGATGTTGTGACCGGTGCGGGGCTCGGGAAGGCTTGTCGCGCTGGAACGGTCAGTCCTGATTCGGAACACGCGGTCCTCGATACCGCCGCGATTCGGGTAGTAGATCAGGGAGATCTCTGCGGCCGGGTCCGTGGTCAGCTCGCCGTCGTCCGCCCATGCGGGCATCCAGTACTCGGAATCGGGGTGGTAGCACTCGATCCACTTCTCGAACTCGCGATCGTCCAGGTAGCGAGCCTCACGGTAGAGAAACTGCTGCACTGTTTCGAGGGCGACGGCATTGGTGGTGGTGACAGTCATGGTGATCGTCCTCAGATGGTCCGGTTGGAAGCGGCTTGCTCGGCATCTACGGCCGCAAGCATGGCGTCGCGCCAGTACCCGTGCTGAATGGGATACAAGCCTTCGTCCTCGGTCTTGGCTCCGCTCGAGAGCACACGATTCATGCCGAGATCCTTCGCGACGTCGTTCGGACCGGGAATCTGGTGTGTGACGCCACGGCTGAGGTCGTTCCACGGGGCGCCGGCTGCCTGGTAGGTCTTCTGGCAGGAACGGAACTCTTCGAGATCGTCCGGGGTGGCCATACCGCTGGCATTGAAGAAGTCCTCGTACTGACGGATGCGGTTGCTGCGCGCTTCGGCGCTCTCTCCCTTGGGCGCGATGCAGTAGATGGTGACTTCGGTCTGGTCCACGGAGATCGGACGGAAGTGCCGGATCTGGCTGCTGAACTGATCCATGAGGTAGACGTTCGGATACAGGCAGAGGTTTCTCGACGCACCGACCATGAATTCGGCCTTCTTGGAACCGAACTGAGCCTCCAGTTCTGCTTTGCGTTCGAACAGGGGTCGGTCCTCGGGATTGCCCCACCACATCCAGAGCAGGAGGTGGCCGTAGTCGTAGGAGAAGTATCCACCGCCCTGCTTGCCCCAGGTGCCGGCGTCCATGGCTTTGGTCTCGTTGGACGATTCACCGGCGGTGCGGCGAGCGGTGGTAGCGGCGTAGTTCCAGTGCGTCGAAGACACGTGGTAGCCGTCGGCACCGTTCTCGGTCTGTAGCTTCCAGTTGCCGTCGTAGGTGTAGGTGGATGCACCGCGCAGAACTTCGAGTCCGTCAGGTGACTGATCGACGATCATGTCGATGACCTTCGTGGTGTCACCGAGGTGCTCTTCGAGTGGCAGCACGTCGGGGTTGAGGCTGCCGAAGAGGAAGCCGCGATAGTTCTCGAACCGCGCCACCCTGGTCAGGTCGTGTGAGCCGTCTTTGTTGAACTGCTCCGGATAGCCACCGGTGCGAGCGTCCTTGGCCTTGAGGAGTTTTCCGCTGTTGTTGAAGGTCCAGCCGTGGAACGGGCAGGTGAAGGTGGTTCGGTTGTCGGTCTTACGGCGACAGAGCATCGCACCGCGGTGGCTGCATGCGTTGATCAGCGCACCCAATTCGCCGTCCTTGTTGCGGGTGATCACGATGGGCTGACGGCCCATGTAGGTGGTGAAGTAGTCGCCGACGTTCGGGATCTGGCTCTCGTGCGCGAGGTAGATCCAATTGCCTTCGAAGATGTGCGTCATCTCGAGTTCGAACAGTTGCTCGTCCGTGAAGACGCTGCGCCGCACCTGGTAGCGGCCGGTCTCCGGGTCCTCGACGAGCGCGTCGTCGAGGGCGGCGCGGATGTTCGCGAACTGGTCGGTGCCGCGGGCAGCATCCAACATATCCGTCATGGGTGTCCTCCAGATAAGAGTGGGCGCCTACCGAGAAAGCCGAGGGCTGTCGGACCAAATCGGTGGGACCCGCTTTCCGGACGGGGCTGCGTCCGGTACTGAATTCACCTTGACATCGTGTGTCTCGGGTCACACTAGGCAATTGCCTAGTCCTGACCAAGGGTGCAGTGTTCGTCGAATTCTGCTGATGGGCCATGCCTGCTGAAGACGACGAGCAGGGCGGACTCGACATCGCGAGTCCGCCCTACCTGCCGAGGGGATTACCGGTTCTTGAAGAACGAGACGTCGTTGTTGCCGATGAGGTCAGGGACCGTCCAGCCGTCGAGGTCGTATTCACTCAGGCACTGCTCGGCCAGTCCCTTCATGGAACTTGCGTGTCCACGATTCTGGGCTGCGAACAGCAGTTCGGCTTTGACGTTCTCGTGATTGCCGGAGTAGTTGCGCTCGTAGAGTTCGTGTCGGCCGCCGAACTCGGTCCCGATCGAATCCCAGAGCGCCTTCATGACTTTCACGCGGTCGACGGCGGTGATGCCGTCGGAACCGCGAACGTACTTGTCGAGGTACGGACGCACGTCCGGGCTCTTGAAGTCGAGTGAACTCGAAGGCAGGTAGATCAAGCCCGACGCGACGTCCTGTTCGATGATCTCCTTGATCCGCGGGTACCCCTGGATCATGAACATTCGATAGGTGAGGCCGTACTCGAGCTTCGGGATCACCGAATCGCCGACCCACTGTTCGGGATCGCGTGCCATCGATTCGGTCAACGACCAGAAGAGGTTTCGCCACCCGATCACCTCACCGACACGGGTCTGGACTCCGCGGAAGCCGCCGGCGCCGGTGGCTTCGAGTGCCTTCATCAACAGTCCGGCGATGAAGTCGAGCTTGACGGCCAGGCGAGTGCAGCCCTGAAAGGTGAAGCGCGGCAGGAAGCCCGATTGAGGGAAGAATGCGTTGATCCGGTCGACGTCGCCGTACATGAAGACGTTTTCCCACGGAACCAACACCTTGTCGAAGACGAAGATGGTGTCGTTCTCGTCCATGCGACTCGACAGCGGATAATCGAACGGACTGCCCATCACCGCAGCATGTTCGGTGTACGAGGTGCGGCAGATCAGCTTCACACCCGGCGCGTCCATCGGTACCGTGCAGATCAGGGCGAACTGCTTCTTCTTGATCGGCAGACCGTAGTGAGCGATGAAGTTGTAGTTCGTGATCGCCGATCCGGTGGCGACCACTTTGGCGCCGCTGACGATCAAACCTGCGTCGGTTTCCTTCTCCACCTTCATGAAGACGTCACCGACCTCGTCCGGTGGAAGTTGGCGATCCACCGGGGGATTGATGATCGCGTGGTTCCAGTACAGAACTTTCTCCTGCGATTCGCGGTACCAGCGTTCGGCGTTGTCCTGGAACGGTGCGTACAACTCCTTGTTGGCGTGGAGGGTGCCCAGGAAACTCGCCTTGTAGTCGGGGGAACGGCCCATCCAGCCGTAGGTCATACGAGCCCACGTCGCTATGGCATCGCGTTCCTTGAGCAGATCGGCCGAGGACGTCGGAGTGCGGAAGAACGGCATGGTGACACCGCCGTTGCCCGTGTCCGTCGGAACGGTCAAGGCGTCCACGTGCTCGCCCGTATGCAGAGCGTCGTACAGCCTCGCGGTCATGCGGATCGGATTCCGGAACGCGGGGTGTGTCGTGACGTCCTTGACGCGATCACCGTGAAGCCAGATCTCGCGACCGTCCTGCAGGCTCGAGATGTACTCGTCACCGGTCATCGGTCGGGTGGCGAAGTTCTTCGTGCGGTTGGCTTCGCAATCGGCGGCCGGATTGACCTGTGGCGCTCCGGAATCTGCGGGATCGACGCCGGTGGGAGGAATTTCGGTGGTCGTCATGGCAAAGCCTCTCAGATCGTTTGGGGTGCGGGCTGAAGATGAATCGGGGTGAACGAAGTGGTGGCGTCGAACCAGCCGCTGTGGGGGTCGTCCTGACTTCCGTTCCAGACTGTGGTCGACGAGGTAGCGCCTAGATCGTGAAAAGTGCTTCGGTAGAACAGAAGCGGATCCTTGCCACTCGACTGAGCGTCGACGATCTCGCCGATGAAGATGATGTGGTCACCGCCGTCGTACTCCCTCCACGGGACGCACGAGATGGTTGCTGCGGCGCCGTCGAGCAGGGGAGCGGTCGATCCGTCGATCCACCTCGGTTCGGTGCGCTGCGGTCGGCCGGCAAAATGCATGGCCGTGTCCACTTGGTCGGAGGCAAGGATGTTGACCGCAAACGGCGCGTTGCCGAGGTAGCCGCACGCCTTGGACTTGCGAGTCATCGTGATCTGGCACAGCCGTGGTTCCAGGGAAATGGCCGTGAATGCGGTGACCGTGGCTCCGTGTGGTTGACCGTCGGCATTGGTACAGGTGATGACGGTGACGCCGCTCGCGAATTGACCGAAGATTCCTCGAAGCTGATTTTGTTCCATGACCGGACCTCCTTGTCGGATGGCGGTTGAGTGAGAGTGCCGCGAAGTGCGGGAGGGAAGTAGTGGGCGACTCGCGCCGGGAGTGAAGACGAACGTACGGCGGGCGCAGGCTTCGGTCGATCCGTACAGCGCGGTGGCTATCCGGATTGCGCACCCGATCGCGGCCCGTACCCGTTTTCTCTTGGAAGTGACCGGGGACACAGTGTTCAATGATGTTCAGCGCCCTTGCTCGGCAATGTGGCTGGTCACGGGTTTGGAAGGTGAAGAAGGACGATGGTCGACTCATGATCGGTACAGCTCCCCGCGACTGGGACGAGGCGTGTCATGCGGTTTCGGACGCCTACTTTCCGCACACGCTGACGCCGTTGTCTCGGCATGCGGCCAGTGGAGTCGGGGTGTGCACCACCGAGTTGGGACCGCTGAGGATCGCTCATATTCGGTGGGGAGCAGACGTCGCCGTCGAATCCGATCATCCCGGTGCCTATGGGGTGAACATCCCGCTCTCGGGCGAGCTCGAGTCGGTGTTCGCGGGCTCGCACGTGCTCTCGACGCAGGGTGTTGCGACGGTATGTCCACCCGACATCACGACGAGAATTACGCGGTGGAGTGCGGACTGCGAGATCGTCGGAGTCCGGATGGACCGTCAGTACCTCGACCGTGAGATGGAAAAGGTTCTCGGTCGACCCGGAATGCACTTGCCTGATCAGGTGGATCTTCGGGGCGACGACGGAGCCAGATGGCTGAAATTTGTTCGCTCACTGTCGGATCAGATACTCGGCCCGGTCGGCGTGCTGCACAACGACCTGGTGGCAGGTCAGCTCTCCGGCGCCGTGGTCACGGCATTCGTCCTTGCCGCAATGCCCGAAAGCGAGGACGCGGTGCGACACGCCAGGCCGCGCATCGTCAAGCGGGTGCTCGACGAGATGCACGACGACCCGGCCCGCGTGTGGACCGCAGCCGAGATGGCGGAGGTGGCGGGCGTCAGCGTACGGAGATTGCAGGAGGGATTTCGGCAGTACGTGGGCCGGAGTCCGTCGGAATGCCTGCTCGACATCCGTCTCGCGCGGGTCCATGCAGATCTGGTGGATGCCGACGACTCGACGACGGTCACCGATGTCGCTGTGAGATGGGGTTTCACGCACACCGGACGGTTCGCGTCGTCCTTTCGGCGTAAGTACGGATTGCTGCCTTCCGAGGTGTTGAGGCGCTAGCTTCGGTACCCCATGTCCGCGCTGAGTTGGTTCGCCTTCTCGACGAGGAAAGGCGCGACGTCGGCGCGGAAAGCTTCCGGGGATGTTCGTCCGGCCGAGGTCGAACACGCTGTCACTCCGACGACGCTTCCACCGGCGTCGCGGACGGGAGCAGCGAGGGAAATCAGGCCGTCTTCCAGTTCCTCCGATGTGAGCGCGTATCCCTGCTCGCGCACCACCCGGAGGGCGGTATGGAATGCGCCTTCGTCGGTGATCGTGGTGGGTGTGAGGGCGTCGAACGTGGAGTTCGCGATGACGTTGTCGACGATTTCGGTTGGCGCCCAAGCTAGCAGGGCTCGACCCATGGAGGTGGCATATGCAGGCACTCGGGTGCCGACGCTGACGTTGATGCTCATGATCCGCCGGACGGGTACACGCGCGGCGTAGACCACGTCGACACCGTCGAGCACCCCGAGCGACGCCGACTCGTGGGTGTGTTCTGCGATCTCCAACAGACGAGGGAGCGCCGCCTCCGTCAAGGCATGTGATGCCGAGAAGTGCTGCCCGATGCTCAGAACGCGTGGGGTGAGCGACCACCGACTGTTGTTGCCGGTGACGTATCCGAGCTTCTGCAGCGTGAGGAGGATGCGCCGGACCGCTGGGCGGGAGAGACCCGTTTCGGCGGCAAGATCGGCGAGCGACGGGTTGGGGTTCTTCTCGTCGAAGGCCGTCAGCACAGCAAATCCACGCTCGATGCTCTGGATGTAATCGCGATCGTTCTCGCTCACGGAATGGCCTTTCATCTGCGGGTATGCCCGATCGGCGCCTTCGAAGGTTGACAAACCTTGTGACTGGGCGCACAGTACAAGCGTACGCACAGCGTAACAGATGTACGCAGAGCGTACAACCCAAACTTGGGGAGCCGACGCAGCCCAGCAGTACGGCACCCACCCGGTAACAGCCACATACGGCCCCGAGGAGGACCACATGACCACTTCCGAGAGCCCCACCGCAGTAGGTTCGGGTACTGCCGCCACCGACAAGTTCCTCCAGGAACGAGTCAGCGCGGACACCCCGCCCGAACGCGTCTCGGCCATCGCCAAGGACGTGCTCGAGGCACTCGCAGGCGTCATCGACAAGCACGGCATCACCTACCCCGAGTACCGCGTCCTCAAGCAGTGGCTCATCGACATCGGCCAGTTCGGCGAGTGGCCCCTGTGGCTGGACGTCTTCCTCGAGCACAACGTCGAGGAGGTCGCGTACCGCGGTCAGCACGGCACCAAGGGAAGCATCGAGGGCCCGTACTACGTTGCCGATGCCAAGACGTTGCCTGCCAAGTGTGAACTTCCGATGCGTGACAACGAGGTTGGATCGAAGCTGGTCTTCGAGGGCCAGGTTCGCGATCTCGACGGCAAGGGGTTGGGCGGTGCAACCGTCGAACTCTGGCACGCGGACGACGAGGGCTACTACTCCCATTTCGCGCCGCACATCCCCGACGGCAACCTCCGCGGAACGATCGTCGCCGACGACGAGGGACGCTTCGAGATCACCACGATTCAGCCTGCGCCGTACCAGATCCCGACCGACGGCCCCACCGGCTGGTTCATCGAGAAGGCCGGCTGGCACCCGTGGCGTCCGGCTCACCTGCACCTCATGGTGAAGGCTCCCGGTAAGCGCACCATCACCACCCAGCTCTATTTCAAGGATGGAGAGTGGATCGAGAACGACGTGGCAACGGCGACGAAGCCCGAACTGATTCTCGATCCGAAGCCAGGTGCCGACGGAACCAACCGGGTCACATACGACTTCGTGCTCGATCCGGCCTGATCCACAACTGCTCTGAAGAAAGTGATTTGATGACAGACCTGTCGATCGTCTCCATCGAGACGACCATCCTCGACGTTCCGCTGGTTCGCCCCCACAAGTTCGCCACCACGTCAATGACGGCGCAGCCGTTGTTGCTGGTCGCGATTCGCACCTCCGACGGGGTGATCGGATACGGCGAAGGAGTCGTTCCGGGCGGGCCGTGGTGGGGTGGCGAATCGGTGGAGACGATGCAGGTCATCATCGAGAAGTACATCGCGCCGGTGGTGGTCGGCAGGCGCGTGGATCACATCACCGCGATCATGGCCGACATCGAAAAAGTTGTTGCCAATGCACGATTCGCGAAGGCCGCCGTCGACGTGGCGTTGCACGACGCCTGGGCGCGTAGCCTGGGAGTCCCCGTGCACACGCTCCTCGGCGGGGCTTTCCGCGAGAGTGTCGACGTCACGTGGGCACTGGGTGCTGCGCCGGCGGACGAGATCATCGAGGAAGCTCACGAAAAGCTCGAATCCCGGCTCAATTTCAGCTTCAAACTCAAGATGGGAGCACTCGATCCAGCAGTCGACGTTGCGCGCATCGTCAACATCGCGCAGGCGCTGGACGGCCACGCCGGAGTCCGTGTCGACGTCAACGCACGGTGGGATCGCTTCACTGCCCTGCGGTACTTGCCACAACTCGCCGAGGGTGGAGTCGAACTGATCGAACAACCCACTCCGGCAGACCAAATCGAGGTCCTCGCCGAACTCAGTAGGCTTCTACCGATTCCGATCATGGCCGACGAGAGTGTGCAGACCCCCCACGATGCTCTGGAAATCGCCCGCCGGAGCGCCGCCGATGTCATCGCCCTCAAGACCACCAAATGTGGTGGCCTCCAGCGCAGCCGCGACATCGTCGCGATTGCCAAGGCCGCAGGTATCGCGTGCCACGGTGCGACGTCCATCGAAGGCCCGATCGGCACCGCCGCTTCGTTGCACTTCGCGTGCGCCGAGCCCGGAATCAACTTCGGAACAGAGCTTTTCGGCCCACTGCTCTTCAGCGAAGAGTTGCTTCAGGAACCCCTGAAGTATTCCGAGGGTCAGTTGCACCTCCCCGCCGGACCTGGCCTGGGAGTCGAACTGAACATGGACGCCGTCAAGACCTGGACCAGGAACTAGAGGATAGAAGAACATGGCACTCTTTCACGTTCGGATGGACGTCGATATTCCGCGCGACCTGGATCCGGAAATACGCGCCGATACCGTCGCAACGGAGAAGGCGTACTCGCAAGACCTTCAGCGACAGGGAAAGTGGGTACATCTGTGGCGAATTGTGGGACAGTTCAGCAACATCAGCATCTTCGATGTCGAGTCGGCTGACGAACTCCATGAGATTCTCTGGAACCTGCCCCTGTTCCCGTACATGACCATCGAGGTCATGCCGTTGACGCAGCACGGATCTTCGATCAAGTAGCCCGCCATGTCTGCCGTGTCTGCCACGCCTCCGAGCCTGCCGGAATCTGTGCAGCAGTGGCACTGCGAGATGTCGGAGACCTTCGGTGGCCTGTGCCCCGAGAGTTCTGTCGATGCCGCGCCTGTCGGTACGGTCAGCGGCGTAAGTCTCGGGGACGTAGGCGCTTTCGACATCTCCGGTTCGCCGCAGATACTGCGGCGGAGCGCACGCGCAGCGAAGCGACACGGTAGTGATCTGCTCAAGATCTGCACGGTCCGAACCGGGAGCGCGATACTGCGCCAATCGGACCGCGAGTTGACGGCCCCGCCCGGCGCGATGATTCTCTACGACGTCGAGCATTCGTACGCGCTGCGTTTCGACGGTCACTGGTCGTGCACCGTCATGACCCTACCGCGCAGTGCGGTGAGTCTGACCGAGCGAGAACTGAATTGCGCGCTCGAGCGCACCCACGACGGTCGGCGTGGGTCCGGTGCATTGCTGGAAAATTTCATCTCGGGCGCTGTTGCATCCCAGGTCGACGGCAGCGCAGCCGGGCTTCTCGGAGATGCTGGAGTCAATCTCGCTTCGGCAGTTCTGATGCAAGGATCTGCGCCCGCGACACCCGGACGTTCGACGCGAGAGGAGATCTTGCGATATGCGCTTCGGAATCTCGACTCACCAGACCTCTCGGTCGCGTCGATCGCCGGTGCGTTGCACCTGTCGCCGCGAACCGTTCAGCGTCACTTCGGTGACGGGGATCTGACCCTCAGTGCGCTGATTCGCCGCGAACGGTTGATCCGCGTACGCCGCGATCTCACCGACGTCTCACTGCGGGGTCATTCGATCTCCATCCTGGCCGCACGATGGTGTTTCCATGACGCACCAGCGTTTTCGCGTGCGTTCAAAGCGGAATTCGGTGCGGCGCCGTCGGAAGTACGTAACTCGCCTGATCCGAACGCCCGCGAACGTCACTGATCTGTCGCATCCGAACAACAAACGTGTCCGATCACGACAACTGGGAGCCCGAATACCGGGGCAGAGTGTGTTTCAGATCGCTTTTTCAAGCTCGCGAAGAGCTCAGGTCCACGAACAGCGAGGGCCGCAGCGAAAGCTACGAATCGAGGAACTCATGACGAATCTGCTCGCTCATCAGCAATGGCACGGAAAGATTTTCGACGGCCAATGGATCGACGGAGGCGGTGACACCGTCGAGTCGCTCGAACCGGCTACCGGCGAGGTGCTCGGTGTGATCGGCACGGCGACTGCTGCGGATATCGATCGAGCGGCACACATCGCGTCGGCCGCGCAGCCGGCGTGGGCGGCCACGATCGGGCAGGCCCGCGCTTCGGTGATCCGTAAGGCAGCGCAGATTTTGGAAGCCGAGCGAGCCGAGGTGGAGCGCTGGCTGATTCGTGAAGGTGGTTCCGTACCAGGGAAAGCCGCGTTCGAAGTTGATCTTGTCATCTCCGAACTGTGGGAAGCCTCGGCACTGCCGACACAGCCGTTCGGGCACCTTCTGCCCGCCAGCCAGGAGGGGCGCACGAGCATCGGTCGCCGGGTGCCCCTGGGTGTGGTCGGCGTGATCAGCCCGTGGAATTTCCCGCTTCTCCTCGCCATGCGCGCTGTCGCCCCCGCCTTGGCGCTCGGAAATGGCGTCGTTCTCAAGCCGGATGTTCAAACCGCGATCAGCGGGGGTGCGGTCATCGCGGAATTGTTCACGTCCGCAGGTCTTCCCGAAGGCCTCCTGCATGTGCTCGCCGGTGACGCGGAACCTGGTCAGGCATTGTGCGAGAGCCCGAGCATCGCGATGGTGTCCTTCACGGGTTCGACCGCCGTCGGCCGTCAGGTCGGGGCAACTGCCGGTCGCACGCTCAAGCGTGTCTCGCTGGAACTGGGTGGGAACAATGCGCTGATTGTCCTCGACGACGCAGACCTGGATGCCGCGAGCTCGGCGGGCGCGTGGGGTTCGTTCCTGCATCAGGGGCAGGTCTGCATGACCGCAGGCCGCCACATCGTGTTGGAATCGGTCGCCGATCAGTACCTGGACCTGCTGGCCAAGCGCGCAGCGGTCCTGCCGGTCGGGGATCCCAATACAGGCGACGTCGCTCTCGGACCGCTCATCAACGCGCGGCAGATTGCGAACGTCGATCGAATCGTCCAGGGCACCAAGGCGGCCGGCGCCGAAATCCGCGCCGGTGGAACATACGAAGGGCTCTTCTATCAGCCGACCGTCCTGGCCGGAGTCACCTCGAATATGCCCGCGTTCCGTGAAGAAATCTTCGGACCCGTGGCGCCCGTCGTGATCGTCAAGGACGAAGACGAGGCAGTCAGGTCGGCCAATGACAGCGAATACGGTCTGGTTGCTGCCATTCAAACAGGATCGGTTGAACGCGGCGAGCGGATCGCGGACCGACTGCGTACCGGCATCGTGCACATAAACGATCAGACTTTGAACAACGATGCCTATGCACCATTCGGTGGCACGGGTGCCTCCGGAAACGGCGCGAGATTCGGAACTCAAAGCAGTTGGGACGAATTCACCACCTGGCAGTGGCGAACCAGCCGGCCAGCAGCGCAGACCTTCCCCTTCTGAAGCCGAAAGGTACTCCTATGCACACCATCTCGGCTCATGATCTTCCCACCGTGTTGCAGGACGGCGAATTCGAACTGCGGATGCGAGAAGAAGGCGACATGATCGTCAACTTCGTCAAAATCCCTGCTGGTGCAGACTTTGCCGAACCGTTCGCACAATTGGAAGGCGGGCGCTGTCAATGTCCGCACTACGGATACGTCTTGAAAGGAAGGATCTACACAGATTCCGAAGCAGGTCGGCAAACCTACGATGCCGGCGACGTGTTCTACTGGGCACCCGGTCACGTTCCCGGAGCGATCGACGACTCGGAGTATGTCGACTTTGCTCCCAAGGCTGAATTCCTCGAACTGATCGACGGAGTGCGTAAGGCGATGGGCGGCTGAGCTGTTCGGCCGCCACCGAGGTCAGCGTATTCCGTCGCGACGTAGTGCGACGGACACTGCGGCAGAGCGGTTATCGACACCGAGTTTGGCGTAGATGTGCCCGAGGTGTGTTTTCACCGTCGCTTCGCTGATGAAGAGTGCTTTACCCAGCTCGCGGTTGGTCATCCCCTCGGCGAGCAGACTGAGCAGTTCGGACTCACGCGCGGTGAGCGCTTCCTGCGGGCGCTGCATCTGCTGGACAAGACGAGAGGCCACGGTAGGAGAGAGAACGCTGCGCCCGGCTACCGCGCCGCGCACCGCGCCGAAGATCTCGTCGGGCGTCGAGTCCTTGAGTAGGTAACCGATGGCACCGGCGTCCACGGCCCGCACGACGTCGGCGTCGGTGTCATACGTCGTGAAAACCAGTACGGGAACGTCGACACTGTCGCTTCGCAGGCGTTTGATCGCCTCTGCACCGTGCATGCCGGTGCCCATGTCCAGGTCCATCATCACCAGATCCGGTGAGGCCGACGGTATCGCCGTGGCCGCCTCCTCGCCGGACGATGCTTCGCCTACTACTTCGACGTCCGGCTGAGTGTTCAGCAGCGCTCTCAGCCCGGCTCGCACGACCAGATGATCGTCGACGAGGAACACGCGAATGGTGGTGGTCACCGGATCCTCCGTTCGAGAGGGAACTGGGCCGCGACGACGGTGCCGTCTCCCGCTGCACTTTCCACGGTGAACGATCCGCCGAGCTGTGCGACGCGGCTTCGCATCGCACGCAGGCCGTATCCACCGTACCGAGAATGGTCGGCGAGCTTTCCCGGATCGAAGCCGACGCCGTCGTCGAAGATGTCTACGGAGACGGAGTGGTCGAGATACGTGATCGTCACGCCCGCCGTTTCGGCGCGAGCGTGGCGGGCGATGTTGGAGGACGCGCTCGAGACCACTCGCACGACGGCATGAGCTACGTCCGAGGGCAAGATGACGGCTTCACCGACGGTGCGGATCCGAACGGCCGGGACGAACTGGCGGGCGGCGGCCACGACCAAGGCGTCGAAGTCGCCCGTACCGCCCTTGGTCGGCGCCAGATCGTGGACGAGGTCGCGACTCTGCATCAAGCTCGTTCGGATGTTCTCTGCTGCGGCATCGACATCGGCTCGAGACGGCGAACCCGTTGTATTCCACGTTTGTTCGGCTGCCTCGAGCCGTAGAAGGGCGCTCGCCAGTCCCTGGGTAACTGTGTCGTGGATTTCGCGCGCGAGGCGCTCTCGCTCAGCGGCAACGCCGGCAGCGCGTTCGGTATCTGCCAATGCAGATTGCGCTTCTGCTACCTGACGCAGAAGCCGAAGGCGTTCTCGGGCATCTCGTTCCATCTGCCCGTACGCGGCCGCGACCAGTGCCGCGGTGCACAGCGGCCCGAGAAGTGTCACCAATTCGGCACGACCGGTGACCCGGTAGAACGCGATACCGGCGAGGACGCCCAGGATCCCGACGAGGGGGTAGGCGATCTTGCTCGGATACAGACGAATGCAGAGGAAGAGAACGGGAAACGCACACCACGCGAAACTCGGGGCAAGCCAGACCAGCGCTGCCCATGCGCTCAGTACCGGCCACATCCACAGCCGTTGGCGAACCACATCTCGCGAGGACACCGTGGCCATGACGGCGTAGAGCAGGGCGAGGACCACGGCCAGGACGAGTACCACCCCGAACCGACCGCTGGTCCCGTGGACTGTGACGTACCGAACTCCCGATGTAGACAGCAGTACGAAGAACGACGCGTGGATCGCATACGCCAACGGGCCGCGTAGGCCGCGTTCGGCGTCGGCGTTCATGGCTCCGTTACTCATCCCTCGAATGTTACGGAGGGCACCAGGCCGTCGTATCAACCATTCGGATGATATCCGGGTAGCCGTAGGGGGCACGGTTCGTCACCCGAGCGCCCGATGTGCGCACCCGCACCCGGACGCGACGCTGTAGTGGACGGTTTCGAACCATTCGATTGAAAGTGTGCCCGACATGAACCACCGCATTTACACACGACTTCCCCGTACGCTCGCTGTCGCCGTTCCGGTTGTCGCAATCCTTGCCAGCGCCGCATGCTCGACCACCGACACACCGGTGGCGAACGCATCGAGCACGACGTCGATTTCTGCCACGCAGCAGCCTGCCGCGACCGGTGATTCGGCGATTGTCACTCAGAATCGACTCAGTGCCGACGCAGCAGTGAAGGCTGCTGGTGCGGCCCTGGCGAAATGCCGCGCCGACGGTCTCGGCTTCGTCACCGTCTCCGTCGTAGACCGCGCGGGAAATGTCATCGCCATGGTGCGCGGCGACAACGCAGCCCAGCACACGGTGGAAGCCTCACGCGAGAAGGCATACACCTCTGCAGCTTTCGGAGCCGACACCAGTGACCTCTCGCAGCGTACCAAAGGCGAAGGATCAACCATCGCCGACCTTCCCGGCACTCTCTTCCTTGCAGGTGGAGTCACATTGAAGGCTGGAGCCGGGTCGATCGCCGGTATCGGTGTCGGTGGCGCTCCAGACGGAATGCAGGACCAAGCGTGTGCTGCCGCAGGTCGTGATGCGATCGCTTCGTCACTCGGCTGAGTGAGCGCATTCAGCGTGCTTCGTGAATTGTGCTTTTCGCCACCTGGATTCGCTCGGCACGACAGTTGTCCGATTGTTGCGATGACCTCGACTTTGTAACACCGGAGCCCCAGGAAAGGGACAAACACGTCGACAGTGGAACCGACGATGCACTTACCGAAGCGAGTTTCTTGATGCGCAGTTTCGGGGAAAGACACAACCTTGCAGAGAATCAGATTCACGTTGCCCGAACGCAATACACGGCGGGTGCGGGTGCTCGTAGCGGCGTTGTTGTCGATATTCCTGCTCGGCGGTATGTTAGGTCCGACCGCTGCGAGTGCTACTCCGGCGCGCTCGGCGCCATGGGGTGGGTACGACGAGTTGTGGGTCCCGTCTTCGATGGGAAACATCAAGGTTCAGGTGCAGTGGGCCGCGCGCGGTGGCAACGCCGCGTTGTACCTGCTCGACGGTCTTCGCGCGCAAAACGACAGAAATGCTTGGAGTTTCGAAACGAACGCACTCGATCAGTACCGCAATGACAACATCACGTTGGTGATGCCGGTCGGCGGTGAGTCGAGTTTCTACACGGATTGGTACGCGCCGTCCAATTTCAACGCTCAGCCGATAACGTACAGGTGGGAAACGTTCCTCACCCGCGAGCTTCCGGACTTCCTTGCAGGGTATGGCGTTTCACCAACCAACAATGCGATCATCGGGTTGTCGATGGGCGGCAGTGCCGCGTTGAACCTGGCGGGGCATCATCGGGATCAGTTCAAGTTCGCCGGCTCGCTGTCCGGCTACATCAATATCTCGGGTCCGGGTATGCGTGAAGCGATCCGCGTAGCCATGTTCGACGCCGGCCGGTACAACGTCGATTCGATGTGGGGCCCGCCGTGGTCATCCGGATGGCTTCGCAACGACCCGTTCGTCAACGCGGAATCGCTTCGCGGACTGTCGATGTACATTTCGTCGTCCAACGGCATCCCGGGACCGTACGATCATCCCTCTGCGCCGATCGATTACTTCCACACGGCGACGGGCATGGGGCTCGAGGCGCTCTCGTGGGTGCACGCGCGTGCATTCGAAATTCGCCTGAAATCCTTGGGAATCCCAGCGACGTACAGCTTTCCGCCCGCCGGAATTCACTCGTGGCCGTATTGGTCTGCTGAATTGTGGATGGCCAGAGGACAAATCCTCGACACCATGAACGCCTGGTGAAGCTGTAGTTAGGATCTCTCCGGACTTGCTCTCGATCGAAAGTCCGGAGAGAACTCGCTCAGAAGGCGATGATTCCACGGAGGTTGCGACCGGCATGCATGTCGGCGAAACCGTCGTTGATCTGGTCGAGGGTGTATCGGTTGGTGATCAGTCCGTCGAGTTCGAGCTTGCCGCTGGTGTAGAGATCGATCATCCAGGGAATGTCGGCGGTGGGATTGGATGCACCGAACAGGGATCCCTGAATTCTCTTCTGGTACAGCGTGAGTTCCATCAGGCTCACGGGAATTCCGACGTCCGTCATCTTCCCGAGGCCGGTGACGACGCAGGTTCCTGCCTTGCGGATCGACGAGAATGCCTGCGCGACATGTTCTCCGGTGGTGACACCGACGGTGACGATGGCCGAATCCGCGCCCTGGCCGTTGGTGAACGAGCGCGCTATGTCGGTGGCTTCCTCCATGGTGGCCACGGCATGGGTGGCGCCCAACTTCAATGCACTGTCGCGCTTGAACGCAACCGGGTCCACCGCGATCACGTGGGCGGCGCCGGCATGCGAGGCGCCCTGCACCGCGTTGATTCCGATTCCGCCGACGCCCATGACGATGACCGTCTGCCCGGGATACACCTGAGCGGAGTTGACCGCGGCGCCCCAACCGGTTCCGACGCCGCAGCCGAGCAGACACAAAGCGTCGAGTGGCAGGTGCTTGTCGACTTTCACAGCCGAGAGAGTGCTGACCGTGGTGTATTCACTGAAGGTGGACAGGCCGCAGGTTTGTGCGACGGGCTGACCGTCGAGAGACATTCTGTAACTCGAGGTTTCGCCGGGTCTGCTGCCAGTCATGATGGCGGCGCCGTTGTCGCAGAGGTTCTGGATTCCGCTTGCACACCAACGGCAACGGCCGCAGGCGGCGAGGAACGAGAACACGACATGATCGCCCTCGGACCATCCTTCCGTGTTCGGCCCGACCTCGACGACGATTCCGGCGCCTTCGTGTCCGCCGCAGATGGGGTAGCGGCCGACTCCGTGGTCGCCGCTGGCGATGTGATCGTCCGAGTGGCACAGGCCTGAGGCGACCATTTTGACAGTGAGTTCGCCGCTGCGGGGTGAATCGAGTTCGAGATCGACCACCTCGTATGTGCCTGGTGCTTGGCGAATGACGGCTCCACGAGTGCGCAAGGTATCTCCTGAGGTCAGAGTTGTTCTTCGGCTTCCTCAGTTGTCTACTCGAGAGTTCAGGACGGGCTCGAGGCCTATCTCACTGATCGGACGTTTCGTATCTTTCAGACTCGTCCGGGGTGCGTCCCAAGATGGCGAGTTGCAGTTCGGTGAGCAGTCGCGTATCCGGCTCGTCCAACGAAATGCCCATGATCTGTTCAGCGCGCCGAATGCGGTAGCGCAGCGTGTTCGGATGTACTTTCAGAGACGAGGCGGCCTTCTTCACATCCCCGAAAGCTGTCAGGTAGGCCGTGAGCGTGAACTGCATGTCAGAGGTGTTCTTGTCGTCGTAGGAGACGAGTCTGTCGATACGAGGGTCCCGCAATCGCTCGTGATCAGCAACGAGGTCGAGTATCTCGCCCAGCAACACCGCGGTGCGTGACGCCGCGAGTGTGGTGACCTTCGAGGTTTCGTGATCATCGGTGGTATCGAGCACGCGGTCCACTTCTCGACGCGCCTCGGGTACGCCGTGCAATCGCGCGATCGGGACCGCGACGGCGGCGCGCACGCTGATGCCCGCACGGGCCTCGACTACTCCCACGGTGTCGTAAGCCCAGTCGCTGATCGCGACCTCGTGTTCGGCCTGAGGAAACAGCACGTAGATCCGGTTGTCGATGATCGTTGTGACCGCGTCGCTGCGGAATGCGCTGGCGCGCAGGCGCAAGGCGTTGGTGATTCGATCGAGATTCGATCCGGGCGCGAGTGATGTCGCAAATCCGATGACCGCAGACGGTCCGTCGGTGTTGATGCCGAAGGAGCCGGCCAGCGAGTGCATGTCGACTCCGCCGGAGCGAACGCCGAACAGCCTTTGCAATTGGGCATTCTCGCGGCTGGAGGCGTCCAAGGTTCGCATGAGAATGCGTGCGGCGACTGCCGCTGCACCCCGCAATACCGCTTGGGCGTCGTCGGAAAGAGGTTCAGAGGCGCGCTGCACCCAGATGCTGCCGAGATTGTGTTGGTGTGCAACAGAACCCGTCGGCGCTGACAGGTCCGGGCGGGTGATGCTCACAGCCAACCTGTGCGCGGCTCCGATGCTCGGCTCGGAGGGCAGACTGATGACCTCGTCCGATCGCCTGAGATGCTCGAACACGCCTCTGCGCTCTATCCATTCGGTGTATTCGATCGGCCACTCCCGGCCCAGTATGGAGAGCTGACGGAGTTCGTCTTCACCTTCGTGAGCAGCTGAATATGCGATGACATGGAGTGCCGTGTCGTCGATCGTCACGAGTCCGCCGGTCAATTCGGCGATCGTCTCCGAGAGCGCGAACAGATCCGAATCGCCACCGGCCACAGCTCCTGAGACGGCCCGCGAACGGTACATGCTCTGTGTCAGAAGTCGTTGTACGAGTGAATAGACGTGTCCGGAACTAGCCTGCGGATGTACCGCGGCCACTGCGATTCCGATGTTGCGTGCGGCGGTGAGAAGCGTCGTCGCCTCGCGCGCATTCTTGACGAGCAAGAGCTTCGGACGACGCCTCGCCGGCCTGCCTTCGAACTTTCGCAACCACTGCGTCAACGTCGATTCGGGAACCCCCACGGGGAGGTAGATGTCGGAGATCGCACCACGGCTGTCGGTGCCGTCGATATCGGAGGACTCGACGAGGGCGATCGAACGGATTTCGACATCGAGTCCGTCCGGGCTTTCCAGAAGCTCGATCACGGACTTGTCCGTGGAATGCATGAGGGCGCCGAGGGTGGTGCCGACACTCGGCCCGTTATTCCTCGGACCTGTCGACGCTTGCGGGAGGGCTACAGAAAGTGGCTGCACATTTGCTCCTCGGCCGGTGGGTCATTACAGGCTAACCCCGACAGACGAAATGCAGAATAAGGAAATAGGGGACAAATCTATTCGTCAGGCATGGTGATGCCGAGTTCCTGTACCTTTTCGGCGACTGCCTCTGGAAAAACGTTCTTGAACAGATAAAGGTCTTGTCCGATCACCCAACCAGGTGCCAACGCTGTCGCATATCGCTCGAAGTATCCGAGTTGTTTACCGAAAAGAACCAATTCCTCGGGACTCGCAACACCCCACTGCTTGCCCAACTGAATCAGTGCCATGATCAATTCACTGAGCTTGAGTTCACCGAGGTCACGGCCGAGAATCGGGGCCAGAGCCGTTGCGACCTGCATACCGAGCTGATCGTCGTCGACTTCGTAGTCGGTTGCATATCCCAAGGATCGAATTCCGCGGGCGACACGGGCGAAATCACCGTCGATGAGGGTGGCTCGGAACATATCGGAAAGAATGGATCTCCAGGTCTCGGGAAGGACGCCGACGATGCCGAAGTCGAGCATCGCTATCCGGCCGTCGTCGAGGACCCACAAATTTCCCGCGTGTACATCTCCGTGGAACGGACCGTGAACGATGACTGATTCGAGCCAGACCTTCACTCCGCGCCGGATCAGCATGCGGGCTTCGTCGATGCCGTCCGGACCTGCGACGAACCGATCCAGTGGAACGCCGCGCATGCGTTCCATACAGATGACTCGGGGACCACAGTAGTCCCAGTACACCTCCGGTGTCGTGACTCCTTTGTTGTCGCCGAACGCACTGATGTTGTTCCGGAAAGTGGTTTGCCGGTCGGCCTCGACCGCGCTGTTCAATTCCGTCATCGTGGCGTTGTGCAGATCGCGAATGATGGCGGTGGCATTGGCAATTCGAAGGAACTCGACAAATTTCTCGAGGATGTTCGCGCCCCAGTACGCCGCCCGCAGGTCGATCAGCATCCGCGCATAGATGTCCGGACGCTGGATCTTGATGACCGCCTCTCGGCCGTCGTGCAGAACGCACGCGTGTACCTGCGCTACCGATGCGGCCGCGAGAGGTACGTCGTCGAATTTCGCGAACAGGTCGTCCACGGAGTAACCGAGGTCCTTCTGCACGACGCTTCTGGCCTGCTCGGCCGGGAAAGACGGAACATCGTCGAGGCAGCGTAGGCATGCATTGGCGACGGGGGCCGGGAACAGGCCGGACGACGACGCGACCAGTTGGCCGAGCTTGACGAAGGTGGGCCCCAGCGCGATGAAGCCGTCGACCATCCCGTCGGAAGCAGCGTCTGCCCAGGTGCGGCCACGCTTGCGGAAAGGCCACACGATCAGTGCCAGCATGATCGACGTGGACAACACGACGGCGATGATCGCGGAACGCCACAACTGGGCGAGGCCGAAGCGTTCGAGGTCCGGCATGTGGACTTCGAGGGCAGTGGCGGGCACTCCTGACGAGTACGGCCCGACAGGTCGCGTTGGATCCAGCACAGCTCTCCCTCGTTCAACGAGCGCATCCAGCATTTTGCCGTGAGATCACTTACGCGACCCCTTCCGTTAGTCAGTATGCCAAGTCACACATAACTGCCGGAACCGCCTACGCGTTCAGCCTACGATCGGTGAATGCGTGAGCACTTGATCCCGATCGGCGAGGTTGCAAAATCGTTCGGAATTGCGGCGTCGACCTTGCGTTATTACGAGGACGAAGGACTGCTGTCCGCGCGGTCGCGAACTGGCGGCAAACGCTGGTACGGGCAGCGTGAGCTGCGCCGGCTGGCATTGATCCGGATGTACACCGAGACGGGAATGTCCTTGGAACAGGTGCGGTCCTTCATCGAAACCGACACCACGTCCGACCAGTTCTCGACGGTTCTCGCAGATCAAGTGTCGACACTCGAGGCACAGATCGCCGCTGCTACGCGAGCGAAGCTGATCCTCGAGCATCACCTGACGTGTCGGCAAGAGCGTCCGATGCAGTGCCCGTGGTTGCTCGAGCAGCTCGACATTCGTGTCGAAGCGGCGCTTGACTTCAAGTTGACTTGAACCTTCATAGTTAGGGCGCACTTACCGCCCTATCTGGAGGTTGACCATGTCGGCACGACGATGGCTGCCGCTCATCGCCGCATGCATCGGAACTTTCCTGTTACTGACGTACGCCACGATCACAACGATCGCGGTGCCGGCCATCGCAGTCGGTTTGGACGGCAGTACGGGCGCGATGTCATGGGTCGTCGACGCCTACACGCTGGCTCTTGCCGCGCTTCTGGTGGGCATGGGCGCACTCGGCGATGCGTGGGGACGCAAACGCCTCTACATCTGTGGACTGGTCGTGTTCCTGGTTGCAACGGCCGTGTGCGCGATTGCTCCGGACATCACGGTTCTGGTCGTTGCTCGCGGCGCGCAAGGAATTGCCGGTGCGGCGATGTTCGCGACACTCCTGCCTCTGCTTGGCGACGCTTATTCGGGCCGCGATCGGCACGTGGCTTTTGCCGCGTGGGGTGCCGTCGCTGGATTGGCGGCGGGAATCGGCAACGTTGCAGGAGGGCTGCTGACGCAGTTCTTCGACTGGCGTGCGGTCTTCTATTTCGGAATCCCCGTGGCCGCAGTGGCGCTCGCAATGGCTGTGTTCTGTTTCGCCGACAGTGAGCGCGGCGACGACAACATCGACTGGGCCGGAATCGTTTTGTTCACCCTCGCTGCCGTTGCCGCGGTTCTCGGCGTGACGTGGGGCGGCGACATCGGGTGGGCTTCGTCGTCGACAGCTCTTGCCTTCCTGATCGCAATCGGTGCGCTGACGGCGTTTGTGTGCTGGCAGCGTCGAGGCAGCAGTCCGATGCTCGATCCGGCATTGTTCCGATCCCTGAAATTCGACGGCGTCCTCGTCGCTGCTTTCGGGTACTACCTCGCGGCCTACGGCCCGCTCGTAGTCCTTTCACTGTGGCTGCAGAACGGGCTGGAACTGTCGGCATCGGCGGCCGCACTCGTGCTCTCGATTCAACCGCTCGCTTTTGTCTTCGTATCGGCCTTGTGTGGATCACGGCTTCAGCGCGTCGACCTTCGACTGTCGCTCGGATTCGGGACGATCCTTTGCGGAATCGGTTGCGTGGCCATGCTGTACGTTCTCGCCGAGCCGGTCTGGCCCGCACTGATCGCCGGGCTGATTCTGACCGGTGTCGGTTCGGCGATGGTGTCGCCGGTGCTGCCGGGTGCCGCGATGTCGGACGCCCCGGCAGAGCGCGCCGGGACGGCTTCGGCAACAGCCAACTCGTCGCGTCAATTCGGGCTTGCCGTCGGAATTGCGTTGTGCGGCTCGCTCTTCGTCGGTCCGGACGAGTTCGCCTTGCTGTGGCCGTTGGTCTTCTGTGCCGGCGTCGGAATGCTCACGGGTTTGGTGTCGATCCTTCTCTTTTCTCGTTCGTCAACTCCTGAAACAGTTCAACCAATCGCCGAAAGGGCACACACATGACCACGCTGTTCACTCCACGACCGCACCGGCGTATCGAGATGGACTGGAATCGCCGCAGGTTCCTCGGCGCTGCAGCAGGATTGGCTGCTGCGCTGGCAGCGGCCGGTTGCTCGCGTTCGGACGCAGACGCCGGGGGCGAAGGCGACGCAGGCTGGTCCTTCACCGATGATCGCGACAATCTGATCGAATTGGATTCACCACCAAGGACATTTGTCACCTACACCGGTATCGCGGGTGCTCTGTGGGATTACGGACTGGTGCCTGTCGGAGTTTTCGGGGCACTGACACGATCGCCGGGATCAACGGACACCAGCATCTCCGGCAATTTGGATTTCGCGAAGACCGACATGGTCGGGCAGCTCTGGGGACAAGTGGAACTCGAGAAGATCGCTTCGCTGGAGCCGGACGTCGTCATAGTCCCTCAGCTGCGTGGTTCGGCACTACTCGACGAGGCGAACTTGGATGCGGTGAAAGGCTTGTCGACAGTACTGTTCGTGGAAACGGCAGCAGGAACCATCGACCGAACCGTGCAAGAGATCGTGGAACTCGCCGTGGAACTCGGGGCGGACCAGGATATGGAGGCTCAGCGAAAAGAATACGACGCTGCGCGTGCACGGATCTCCGAAGTTGCTTCTTCGCTGAATAATTCACAGGTTTTGTTCGCGTCCGCAGATCCGGACACGATTCGTGTCAGTCGTTCGGGATTCCCGATCCTTGCAGATCTGGCGGGATTGGGCCTTGCCGTCGTCGATCCGGCCGCGGGATCGTCGGTCTACGTCGAGAAACTGGCTTGGGAGATGGCGGACCACTATCCGGCCGACATGATCTTCCTCGACGATCGCCCGTCCAGTTTGCAACTGGATACGCTCGGAACCAATCCTGCGTGGTCCAACTTGCCCGCGGTGAAGGCGGGGAAGATCGGGACCTGGAATCCGGAACCCGTGCTCAGTTATGCCGGGATCGCCCGTACGTACAACGATCTGGCTGACCAGCTGCTGGCATTCTCACATTCCTGACCGCCGCGTCGTCTACGACGTATGGACCTCTTCACCGCTCTGTCTGCTCGTGTTGAATCCCTCGATTGGCCTGCGCTGATCGAGGGAATCGACTCCAGTGGGTGTGCCCAGACGACGCCGATACTCGACGAGTCGGAATGTCGCGAAATTGCTTCCTGGTACTCGGAGGTCGACCGGTTCCGGAGCACCGTCGACATGGCTCGATACCGTTTCGGCCAAGGGGAGTACCGGTACTTCGGTGATCCCGTACCGGAGCCGATCACGGCTATGCGATCCGCCTTCTACCGACACCTCCTGCCCGTGGCGCGGGAGTGGGCGTTCAAGCTGGGCGAGGGTGCACCGTGGCCGGATTCTTTCGAAGAATGGATCGATCAGTGTCACGACGCCGGTCAGAATCGCCCTACCCCGATCCTTCTGTCCTACGGACCTGGTGACTGGAATGCATTGCATCGGGACTTGTACGGAGAGTTGCTGTTTCCCTTGCAAGTCGTGATCGGGCTCGACAGACCTCGCATCGACCACGTCGGCGGCGAGTTCTTGCTCGTGGAACAGCGGCCGCGCGCCCAGTCGAAAGGGACGGTGACAGTTCTCGGGCAAGGTCACGCTTTGATCTTCACCACGCGGGATCGACCGGTGCAGAGTTCTCGTGGGTGGTCGAGAGCCCCTGTGCGACATGGTGTCAGCGTGGTGCACTCGGGTACGCGTCGAACATTGGGATTGGTGCTTCACGATGCCGAGTAAGACGTACATTCTCCGCGACGCTCGCAACAAACCCTACGAGAGTTCGACGCCCGGTGTGCTTGGCGGGCACCGGAAAACGAAGATCTACGGGCGACTCGACTGTCGAGGGGCCGCGCAGGCAATCGCGCGTGGCGGGTATGTCGCCAGTCGGGTGTTCTTCGCGGACGAGCCGACCGCGATTGCGGCCGGCTATCGCCCCTGTGCCGTCTGCATGCCCGAAGGTTACGCAGCCTGGAAGGCAGTTGCTACGCGCCGAAGCGGTCGCGGTACTCCTTCGGAATGAGCGGCTTGTCGCCGCGGACCTTCAGCTGCTGGACAGCCCAGGTATTGCCGTCCGGGTCGGCGAATCCGAAGAAGGTGCCCCCGTCACGCTCGTCGAAGACGGTGACCTCACTGGCATCGACGCCGCGGCCGATGAGCTCTTGGCGAGCCGCTGCAGCGTCGGCCACGACCAACTGCAATCCCTTCAACGAACCAGGGGTCATCTCGGTCTGCGACGGCAGGTTCCCGATGACGATCGAGCAGCCCGAACCACGCGGAGTGAGCTGGGCGACCGTCATGTGTTCGTTGACGGTGTGGTGGTCGAGATCGAAACCGACCTTGTCACGGTAGAACTCGATGGAGCGGTCGAGGTCACTGACGGGAACGATGACTACTTCGAGGGTCCAGTCCATGAAACTGCCTTTCGCTGAGGAGGTTCGGGCAAACAGGTGGTCAGAGTTGCGCGACGATCTTGTCCAGGCGTTCGTAACCTTCGGTGACGCCGAGCTCCATATTGCTCTCGATCATTCCGTCTCGCGCTTCGAGGCTCGGATATACGGAATGGCCGGAGAGGCGGGTGCGTCCGTTGCCCAGATCCTCGAACGTGATCGATTCGATGCTGACGACGTCGGGAAATCCCTCGTATTCGAAGGTCTGGATGGCAAAGTCGTTCTCGCGAACGACGTGAAATACACCGTTGAACCGGAACTCTTCGCCCTCGGGGTTGCGATGGACGTACTTGTATCGACCGCCGCTCACGAACTCGTATTCGTCGATCTCCATCTCGTATCCGTTGGGGCCGAGCCACTGCTTGACCAGATCGGGATTCGAATGAGCTGCGAAGACGGCACTGACGGGTGCGTCGAATTCGCGGGTGATGTCGATGTACGGCACGCCCTCAGGAGCCGTGATGGTGACGGGATTGGTGGTAGCCATGGCTAAGTCTCCTTCTGTGTGGTGCTGAGTAGGTGATCGAGCTTGCGGAACTGTTGTTCGTGGATCAGTCGATAGCGGTCGATCCAGGCGGTCAAAGCCTCGAGAGTTGCGGCGTTGAGGTGTACCGGCCGCCTCTGGGCTTCGCGGCTGCGAGTGACCAAACCCGCGGCTTCGAGTACCTGAATATGTTTGGAGATGGCCTGTTTCGTGATCTCGAATGGCTCGGCCAACTCGTTGACCGTTTGGGGGCCGGTGCTCAGGCGGGCGATGATCCGCCGTCGTACCGGGTCGGCAAGTGCCATGAACGCTTTGTCGAGACGCTCGTCTGCCCCTGGATCCACGATCACTTGTCAACCATCTCCTTTATCAACCAACCTGTTGATTACGATACGAGCCCATGCCGAGGGTGTCAATGCTTCGAAACCGATTAGCGTGGAAACCATGAACGCTCTGATTCCTCGGCCACGATTGGAAGTGGCGCCGGGGGCGATCCTCGTTCCGGATTGGCTCAGCGTCGAACAGCAACGCTTCTTGGTGGCCGAGTGCCGACGGTGGGCGACCGCACCCGTACCGATGCGCTCCGCTGTTGTCCCTGGTGGGCACAAGATGTCGGTGCAAACAGTCTGTCTCGGTTGGCATTGGCAGCCGTACAAGTACACGCGCACCGCCGACGACGTGAACGGTGCGCCTGTCGCAGCGGTGCCTGACTGGCTCGTCGACCTCGGCCGGGCCGCAGTTGCCGCTGCCTATGATGATCCGACTGCGGGGGAGCGGTACACGCCGGACACCGCGCTGATCAATTTCTACGACGAGGGCGCTCGGATGGGCATGCACCAGGACAAGGACGAGCGCTGCGACGCTCCCGTCGTCTCACTGAGCGTCGGGCAGAGTTGTGTCTTTCGATTCGGGAATTCCGAGAACCGGAACAAGCCGTACACCGACGTCGAACTCCATTCGGGTGATCTCTTCGTCTTCGGTGGAGAGTCTCGGTTCGCATATCACGGAGTGCCGAAAGTTATTGCGGGAAGTGCAAGTCCCGACATAGGTCTGCCGTCCGGGCGGCTGAACATCACCCTGCGGGATACCGGAATGTCGTGACTGTCTCACCCCTGCTGTGCCACTGGTGCAGCAGGGTCGAAGTCTGCGCTCGAAGGTCCGTCCCCGACCATCTCGATCAACTCGGTCGACGGTGGAGTTGGCAGCGTGCGCCAGCGCTCTCGTTCGAGGTTGTGGGGTTGTGTCTCGTTCATGCCCTCATTATCGACTTCCGGCTCCGATCCACCAGTCGGGGATGGGCCGGGTGCAATTCGGTAGGCCGTTGAGCGCCCCGCTGTCTCGTCGACATCCTCGGACCTCAGCACGTCGACGACAGTTCGGGTCGCGGCACGGGTCTGGGGAGGTTGGTGGGTGGATTCGAGGCGACCGTGGTTCGCTTATCCCAGTGTCTTGTTGCGGCCGGCGAGGGAGCCGAAGACGAGTTGCACGGCCAGCAGCACCAGCAACGCGATCAGCGGAGTCGTCCAGGAATCGACGGCGTCGTGCAGTGCACCGAAAACGAGAGGACCGGTGGCGGCCAGAAGGTATCCGACGGACTGTGCCATACCCGAGAGTGCCGCTGCTTGACCGTGATTGACAGTGCGTATTGCGAAGAAGGACAAGGCAATGACAATCGATCCGCCGATGCCGATGCCGAGGAATGCATTCCACAGCAGGGCCCAGGAGGGGAGGAGGAGTTGGCCGAGAACTGCCACTGCGGCGACCGACACCAGCCCGAGGACGGCTCCTCTCTGATCCTTGGGCAGTTTGTGCAGGAGCACTGCTGTGAGGAGGCTGCCGACGATCGAGAATATTTGCATGATGCCTTGATGCAGTCCGGCGGTAGCCGCGGTAGTGCCGTGTGATTCTTCAATGGTGGGCCACCATGTCAGAACGGTGTAGAAGAAGAGAGATTGGACGCCCATGAATATTGTGATCTGCCACCCGAGTGCTGAGCGCCAGGGGGAGCGATGGCCGCCTGGATGGGAATCCAAAGCCGCAGCATGATCGTGTTTCGGAAGCGTGCGTCGGCGAAGTTGGGGAAGGAACACCCCAAATCCTATGAGAGCCATAGCAGCCCAGATTCCGAATGCGATCCGCCAACCGTGATCGGTGAGACCGGCGATCGGCACGGCAAGTCCGGATGCGGTTGCGGCGACGGCTGCAGAGACCGCCGAGAAGATGCCGGTCAAACGGCCGGCTTCGGTCGGGAAGTCTCGTTTGAGGAGCGCCGGCAGTAGAACGTTCATTGTTGCGATGGACATGCCGAGCGATACGGTACCGATCCACAGCGCAGGCATCCACGGAACAGAGCGGATCACGATCGCTAAGGCGAGCATGCCGAGTGCTGCTGCGAGTGTCCGTTCCATTCCCCACCGAGCTGCGATGACCGGGGCAACGGGGGAGAACACTGCGAAGCACAGCAGTGGAAGGCTGATCAGCGCTGATGCTGTTGTCGACGAGATATCGAGATCGGTGCGTACCTCACCGAGTAGCGGGCCGACGACTGTGATTGAGGCTCGAAGATTGGCTGCGATGAGAAGAATGCCAGCGATAACGAGTCCTCGGCGCATTATCGGTATCGCGCTCGGGGCAGACGCCACGTTTTCGGTGTCGGAGATGACGTTAGCCATAGGTGTGCCCTTCTGAGATTGTCTGTGCGCTGAACCTCTTGTGTGTCAGCTACTTCGGCATGTTTTGCAGAAAGAGGGATCGGCTGTGGTCCATCAGTCGGACCACTGCGGCGGCTGCGCCGTCCGGATCGCGGTCACGGATGGCCGCAAGCAGCTGCCGGTGTGGGTCGTCGTCGGTCCAAGGTCCGATGAACAGCTGTCGAGTCTCCTTGTCGGACTTACCTTGTGGGATGCTCATGGTGTCAGAGCGATCGAGACTGCGGTAGATGTCCGTGATCAGTTGGTTCCCGCTCGCTGCGAACATCTCCAGGTGGAAGTCGAGGTCGTACTCGACGGATTTGGCGACGTCGGGCTCAGCGTCTCGGCCATCCAAAGCCCGAGTCATTCGGTCGATGTCTTCGGGCAGGGCTCGTTCGGCTGCGAGTCGGGCGGCGTAGAGCTCCAAAGCTTCACGGGCTTCGAAGATTTCGAGCACGTTCTCCGCCGCTGCACGTCTTTGAAGTGCAATTTCGAGTTCTGAGCTCGCGCAGACGTAGGTTCCGTCTCCCGGGCGTGCTTCGAGGAGGCCGGCATGGACGAGGCCGCGAATGGCCTCCCGGACCGTATTGCGGCTCGCGCCGGTCATTTCGACAAGTTGATGCTCGCCGGGGATCTTCTCCCCTAATTCCCAGTTGCCAGAAGTGATCTGGGACCGCAGTTGTTCCGCGATCTGCACTGAAAGTGGGATGTTGCGTGCGGTGGGTGCGATACGGGAATCCGGCATGAGTCAAATGTAGGACATTTGGCGATTTGTGGATAGGTTTACCTTTGTGATCTAGGGCACTCGGGTTCGGATCGGCCTGGGCGGGGTACCGCCCTTCCGCATGTCTGCGTGCACGTGAGTGCTCCTGCCGACCGCGCACGGGGCAGTTGACTCGACTCGAAGGGCAACTGCGATCGATTCCTCACGGAACCTCATGCCTAGCAGACCCTCACGTGCGGGTCATTGCTGCGATTCCAGCGTCCATGCGGGCTGGTCGGTCACTTCCGGGCCGTCGTGCAGCACCCAAGCACACGGCTCGGAAATGTAGGTGGCAGCATCGGTGAACCAGTATGTTTCGTCGGGTGCCCAGCCCGCGATGACGCTCGCCGTCTCGGTATCGACCTCGATCGCGGTTCCTGCTGCCGCGAGGTATCCCGTCACGGTAAGGTGCACTCCCTCAAATCTTTCCGCGACCTGCACCCAGTCGGGGATGACCCACCTGCCTGATCGGCCGGTAGTCCGATACCAAACCTGCCGCGTTTCTGCGGTGACCTCGAGCGGGAACCGTCTGCACAGCTCCGACCAGGCTTGCGCGCTGTCGATCTCGTAGATGCGTGCGCCAGTCGGTGGCCGCAATGCTCGGACGACGACCCGTTCCCATCCCATGCTGTCTTCGACGAACCACAAGCCCGCCGGAGTCCCGTCGAACAGCGCCCTCGTCGAACCCTGAGTGGGTGGATTCGACCACCAATAACCTGACCAGTTCGCCGCGGGGTCCACCGGGCGGTCACGTTCAGCTCTCGCTTCCGATTCCAGGGTGCTCGTGCGCCACTCGCTGAGGAGTTGTTGCGCAGCAGGCACTTCGTCTGTGTCCGGAGATTCCTCACCTCTGCTCAGAATCGACCATTGGTCGGATGAGGCGAGCGAGGTTGACCACCACCGCGCGCATTCGGAGCCGGCGATGTGCTCGGCGACGCGTCGAAGCTCATCTCGCATAACTTCGGTGGCGACGAGGACGTCTTCTCCGTCGGGATCCTGCCAGTAACGCGCCGCATCGACCGCTTCTGCGAGGGCGGAGCGTAGATCGACGGCGGTGACGTCGGGGAGCGATATTTCCGTGAGGCTGCGCGCCACGCCCTCCGCGGTGACTATGGTCTGCCGGGCCTCTTCGGCGCCCGGGCCGAACAACACTTGGGAGGTTCCTTGTCCGATGTCGAGGTGATACGCCGCCCGGTGAGCGTTGATGCGGAACATGTCGTCGCCTGGCTCGGGACGCAGGGCGCGTTCGGCGTCGATCGCATACGCGAGCAGCATCCGGCGTCCGCGCGGGCCCGACAGCAAAATATCCGCAGTGAGCATCTGTTCTCCCGTTTTCTGGTTCAGATGACGGTAGCCGAGGTCGTTGAGACGGAGAACTTTCTCCTTTGATGTCGGAAATCCCGACGGTCCCGTCGCGCACGACATGATCGCCACACACTGCATTCGGCGGCGAAGGCGGACGGAAGGGAGCCCCAGGCTGCTGCCAGTCGCGTGAACGCCGCTTCTTTGGTGTGCGCGATCACTGCCGTCTTTGTGTAGCCGTGGTTTTCGTCGATCAGAGCTCTCTGTTTGCCTGTAGTGACTGCGAAATAGGTCGTATTGATTGCTGAGGCTGAACAATGGAGAGGGCTGAAAAGGTTGGGAGACAGGTGTTTTGGCGAGAGTGATCCGTGTGCCATCAGTACAGTCTCGACCGGAACCAGTGATCGAGGCTGATCATGTCGATCTGGTGCATGTCGAGACTCAGCTGGGCAGCAGCTTTCACCGCGTCGGCGCGGGGGATAGAGTTCTGGGGCAGAGTCCAGTTGGTCTCCCGCGCATGTTGCTCGAGAAGGTCGATGACTGTCCGCGGGACAGGCTCGTTGACGTGAAGTGTTGAGCCGTAGCGAAATTGCTGTTCTATCGACAACTCGTAGATGGATCGGGCGAGTAGGTCTACGTCGACTACCGACAGGACAGCGCTACCGCCGTCGATGATCGAGTCGAGGCGAGAGACAATTCGCGTCAGTGTCGGAAGAAACCATCTGTCGCCGGGTCCGTACACGAGATGCGGCCGGACGACCAGGCCTCCGGCGTCGCGCACGAACTTCTCGGCGAGAGCGCGCGTGCGACTGGCAGGTGAGAAGGGGCTGAGAGGTGCGCCGTTGACCGGCAAGTCTCGAAACGGTCCCGGCCCGTACACGGCCGCGGTACTGACGTAGAGCAAGCGTTCGACGCCGACGTCGGCGGCCATCGACGCAACGTTCTGTACGCCGTGTTGGTTGACGTGAACGCACTGTTGTTCGTCGTCGCCCACGTACGACACGCAACAGATGACGGTCGACGCCTGACTCATTGCAATTCGTAGAGAAGCACTTTCGTTGATATCGCCGATCACGGTGGCGATTCCTTCACGGCCGAACTGTTTGGCTGCGGTGGCCGTGCGAACGAAACCGATTGCAGCGTTTCCGTCGCGGGAAACCAGCTGTTTCATCACTGCGGAGCCGATGAAACCAGTGGCCCCGAGTACCAGAGTCGTCACGGTGTGTCCGTGTCGAGAGCGTTGCTGCGGGCTCTTTCGACGTATCGTTGAGATTCATTCCGTCGGCAACGAGAGCTGGGTAGATCATGCAGGAGCGTGCTGTCCTGACGCGCCAGGCCGTCATTTTGGGTGCTGCGAAGAGCTTCGAGAAGTTCGGGTACTCCGCCAGTTTGGGCACGATCTTGCAGCACGGGGGTGTGTCGAAGGGGGCGATGTATTTTCATTTCGCGTCCAAGGAGGAGCTTGCGCACGCGGTCATCGCAGCGCAGCACGGTATGGCGATGGAGGGTACCCGGCGGGTTGCTGCGCACTCCGACATCGCGGTCGAAACCCTGGTGCTCGTTTCGCAGGAGATGGCTCGGCAGCTTGTGACCGAGCCCATCGCGCGAGGTGGCATGCGGTTGACGATGGAGATCGGCAGTATTCAAGGCCCCATCGAACAGCCGTACCTCGATTGGATCGAGGCTATCAAGCAGGTGGCAACCCAAGCGGCCGAAGCCGGCGATATCGTCCCGGGCACCGATATCGACGCGTTGGCTCGATTTGTGGTGGGGTCGTTCACCGGAGTGCAGATTCTCTCGGAAATGCTGACGGGCAGAACCGATCTGTACGAGCGGTTGAGTCAGATGTGGAACCTGGTGCTGCCAACGATCGTCCGCGAGGACAAGTTGGCGCACGTCATGCAACTGGCGGCGCTTGCACCGAGAGAGTGGGAAGCACCGAGCGCTTGACGTGGTAGACGCGACGAGAAGAACGTGTTCGTTCCCTCTCATGATTGGTCCGCAACTGTAATTTCGAGTTCCGCGGTGGTTTCCAGTTCTTGAGTGAACTGAACTCGGTGCACATGGCCCGACGCGTCAAGGGGGATCGTTGACACCTCGCACGGCGTTTCCCATTCAGTGAACCTCGGAAAGACCGCCGAGAGTGAGGCGATCTTTGTTGCTGGGTTGCCGATGTGAAATCGGAGCGCTTGTCGGGCGGCCTCGAAAAGTATCATTCCTGGGATGTGGTCGACGGGGTGGTCGAAAAGGGAGTGGTTGCGCGGATCGGGAGCGCAGAACATCGCGTGCCGAGCAGGATCAGTGCTGATGAGCACATCTCCATCGGTTAGGCGTCCGACTCGCTCCGATCCGACCACCGCGGCTCCGGAAGGAAGGATGCGCCGGCTCGGGCGGTGGTCTTCTCGTCCTTGCCGAATTCGACGGTATCCCTCGGGGCTGACTCCTCGCGCAACAGCGTTGCATCTGGCGACGTGCCGGTTGCCCTCGCTGAGGATCCCCGACACTTCGACCCCCGAAACCGCTCCGTCGCGATGAGTGAGGTTGTCCACTGTCATCGAGAAACTCAACGGCTCCGCGACTGATTGCACGTCGAGCGCGTCCAGCATCTCGAAGCTGAACCTTTCCATGAGGAACTTGTAGTGCAGTGGAATCTCGTATCGGGTGTGGCACAGAAGCACCACTGCCTGTCGAAATGCTTCTGCCACCCCGAGCGGATCGTGTTGCTCGCTCGATACGTCGAATATCCGGTGCGAGACCGGGAGTTGCACAGCAACCTGGTACGCCGAGTCCGATTCGATCCGGTAGTCCGTCAAGAAAACCTCGGCAACAGCATGTCTGTGGACGAGATGCCGCGGCACTGTGCGTGTGTATTCCATTGATTGAATGCACCTTTCGATGTTCACTCGTGTCTTCGGTGTCGTGTAGGACCTAATATTCGACGTCCGGGCGCGTCATCGAATCGTCAAAATTGACGATCTTTTCGAAGGTCGAGTTCGATCAGGGGCGGCACCCCATCTCGGCGAGTGTGTCTGGGGCACTTCCTGCTAGAAGCGTCCGATCCGAAGTTCCAGTGGGTGTCTGCGTGCGTCGTGACCAGAGCGGCGGAGCATCGCGCATGCCTCCAGCTGGGAATGCACCCCCAGTTTTTGCAGGATGCTTCGGATGTGGGCGCGAACCGTGGTCGGTGCGATGTGGGCGGTTCGAGCAATCGAGTCGACATTCGAGCCTCCGTAGAGAAGGCCCACGATCTCGAACTCGCGATCGGTGAGACTGCTGATTCGTGCGAATTCTTCGGTGCGCAACCGGATGCGTTGTACGAGCGAGGACTTGTCGTGTGCAGACCGAGCGGAGTTGGGGTTGATCGCGGCCTGCAGCTCATCGAGCAGGGATGTGAATGGCAGTTGAGAGTTGAGCACGGCGTGGGCGCCCGCTGCGAGCCCCCGAATCATGGAGTTGCCGCTACTGAGATCGCCGACCAGGACCGATCCCTCGAGCGCGGAGAGCTCCTTCACCTGCCAATCGACGCCCCCGAGTGGTAGGAGAACGAGCGCTCTACCGTGATCGCTGGTGTGATGCCTTAACAGGCTCATGTCTGCGGTTTGTGGCTCGGAATAAGCCCTGGCGCTGATTCCGGCAGCGATTGCATTGGCGAACTCTCGATCGCTATGAGTGGTGTACACGGTGACTGTGCTGGAGAGTGTCATAGCGACTACATCTCCGGTGGAGGTCCACTCCGCCCGCTCTCTTCGCTGCGGAACCAAAACCGTTGCTTTCAGCGTGGTTTCGTCAGCAGGTTAGCTATCGCAGTGACCTTTCCGCTGATGCGCACGAAGGTTACGGCGATATCGCAGTTGCCCGTCCTCCCATGGAAACTCGCGCGTTCGACACCTGATCGTGGACCTTCGAATTATGCTAGGGCGCTGAATATTTGGGCGATGAGTATCCCGCGTAGACGAGCCATTGGGCGTTCCGTCGACGACGTGAACGACTCCCCAATGGCTCGAGGCATTCAGGCGTCTCGATCGAGTTTCCGCGAGGCCGGTGCGTCGCGCCTCAATGTTCCGTGCGCGGCCGGGTCGAGATATTGACTGTTACCGTCAGTTGCACATACCCTGTTCATTGGCGCTGACCTTAGGGAACCCGGCCTGAGCCGGCCGATCGTTCTCGGTCACTGCCGACGCCAGAAGTAGCTTCGCGACGACCGACGAAACGAGTTTCCTCATGACACAGCATGTCGACGTACTGATCATCGGCGCTGGCTTGTCCGGAATCGGCGCGGCTTGCCACCTCATTCGTGAGCAGACCGGAAGTACTTACGCGATCCTCGAACGCCGCGAGAACATCGGTGGCACCTGGGACCTGTTCAAGTATCCCGGCATCCGATCGGATTCCGACATGCTCACCTTCGGATTCGGTTTCCGTCCGTGGATCGGAACCAAAGTGCTCGCAGACGGCGCCAGTATCCGTGACTATGTCGAGGAAACCGCCAAGGAATACGGCGTCACCGACCACATCAACTTCGGCCGCAAGGTCGTGGCAATGGACTTCGATCGCGCGACTGCTCAGTGGTCCGTGACCGTCCTGGTCGAGGCGACGGGGGAGACCGAGACGTGGACCGCGAACGTCCTCGTCGGCGCCTGTGGTTACTACAACTACGACAAGGGATACCGCCCCGCCTTCCCCGGTGAGGACGACTTCCGTGGTCAGATCGTGCACCCGCAGCACTGGCCGGAGGATCTCGATTACACCGGAAAGAAGGTAGTGGTCATCGGTTCCGGTGCCACCGCGATCACCCTGATCCCGTCGATGGCCCCCACTGCCGGTCACGTCACCATGCTGCAGCGCTCGCCCACGTGGATCCAGGCGCTTCCGTCCGAGGACCCTGTTGCCAAGGGTCTCAAGCTTGCACGCGTTCCCGACCAGATCGCTTACAAGATCGGTCGAGCCCGCAATATCGCACTGCAACGCGCCAGCTTTCAGCTCTCACGTACCAATCCGAAGCTGGCGAAGAAGCTGTTCCTCACCCAGATCCGCTTGCAACTCGGCAAGAACGTGGACCTGCGTCACTTCACCCCCAACTACAACCCGTGGGATCAGCGCCTGTGCGTGGTTCCCAACGGGGACCTGTTCAAGGTGCTCAAGAGCGGCAAGGCCGACATCGTCACCGACCGTATCGCCACGTTCACCGAGAAGGGCATCGTGACCGAGTCGGGCCGCGAAATCGAGGCCGACGTCATCGTCACGGCGACCGGCTTGAACGTACAGATCCTGGGCGGGGCGACCATGAGCATCGACGGCGAGCCCGTCAAGCTCAACGAGACGGTCGCCTACAAGAGCGTGCTCTACTCCGACATCCCGAACTTCCTGATGATCCTCGGCTACACCAACGCATCCTGGACGCTCAAGGCAGACCTGGCCGCGTCCTATCTGTGTCGCGTACTCAAGATCATGCGTAAGCGCGACTACACGACTTTCGAGGTTCACGCCGAACCTGAGGACTTCGCCGAAGAATCTCTCATGGGCGGAGCCCTGACCTCGGGCTACATCCAGCGCGGCGACGGAGAAATGCCGCGTCAGGGTGCCCGCGGTGCGTGGAAAGTGGTCAACAATTACTACCGCGACCGCAAGCTGATGCACGACGCCGAGATCGAAGACGGTGTGCTGCAGTTCAGCAAGGTCGATATTGCTGTCGTGCCTGATAGCAAGGTCGCCAGCGCCTGAGCCGGCTCCACTCGAATGAACGGGGATGCGCCCCCTTGCCTGAATCCGTGATCTTTTCGTTTTGTCGGAGAGTCGAGGTTCGCGTTCGCGGCGTTTCGAAAGTTGCTGCAGGAAGAGCGAGTCCAGACTTCGGTCTGCCATCTGGGCGGCTGGGCATGCTTGCCGCGGTCCGAAGCTCGATTGAGACGACCACCGCTCGCTGACAATATCCAGGCGTTTGCCGGCTGACGGCAATCAACGGCGGCGCGAACGCGTCGCGACCTGCCTAACCGTGCCGTCATCGACACGAAATGCTTTTGGCTGCAGCAATTTTGGCGCGAGTCGAAGGTTTGGCAGATCGGGGGAGAACGTCCTGATGGTTCGGTTATTGTCGGTCGCGCATCGCTTGTCGATTCAGCACGTCTACTTCGCAGCCCGGCGCGGCTGGATCGAAACCATGCTCGACCAGCCAGCGCACGCCTCTCAAGCTGCGCAACGACCACCACGCCTGGATGACCTCGAGGTCGACGTCAGTGCCGTAGCCCTCAACCACGTCATCGAGATGTTCCGGGTGGCCGAGGGTCAGTGTTGCGAGGTCGTACAAGGGATCGCCCTGAGCGGCTTCGGACCAGTCGATGACGCCGGCAACTTCGTCATCGGTCACGAACACATGGGAGGCTTGGAGATCGCCGTGCGTGAATACCGGTGTCCACGACCTGAGCGCAATCTCGGCAATCCGACGGTTGGATGTAATCACTCCGGTGGCAACCACCCCGCTCCTGGTCAGCCATGCACATTCGCGGTCCAGTTCTGAGGCGATGTCGTCGAGACTACGGCCGGGCCAGGGCGGCAACGGTGCGTCGTGCAGCGTTCGAACGGCGGCACCCGCTGCGGCCCACGCCGCTGAAGACGTGGTCGACGGTCTGCCTAGGCGACCGAGCGCGTGTCCCGGCAGAGCGGCGAGCGCGAGCACGGGCGGTGTGCGCCACAGAATCTGCGCTGTCGGGATTGGGGCCCGGAGCATTGCTTCGACCTCGACGTCGGTATTCGACTGATCGGCGTCGATCTTGAGGAACACCTCACCGACGCGCAGAGTCGCGCGCTCGGTATGGGCGACGACGACCTCGACTTCTGTCACGTCGGTCAGTATGGCTGGGATGCGCCTTGGCGTCGCCGGGTTTCTCGCGTGCGGTCATTCGCGATCGGAGCGCGGTATGGTCCGCTGACCTCCCGCACCTCAAACTTTCTCAACAAACTGCCTTACTGCTCCCTTGTTTGCTGCGTGACATCATCAAGGTCCGCCAAGTCAGTCTCACTGAGATCAATTCGCGAAGCAGCAATGTTGGCTTGTAGATGAGCGATGCTCGTGGTGCCGGGCAGGGGAATGACGGTGGCCGCGACCCCGCGCCCGCGCTGATGGACCCACGCAAGAGCGACCTGGCCAGCCGTCGCTCCGACACGAGAAGCGATGCTGGCAAGGGACCGAGCGACAAGATTGCCGGTGGAATGGTTGAGGTCGCCGTGCCCCATCGGCGAATGTGCGACCAGTGTGATCCCGAGGTCGGCGAGCGTTGGGAGGAACAGTTCAACATCTCGCCGTATAAGGGACCATTGCTCTTGCACGGCAGTGATCGGGTGTACGGCATGAGCTCGTCGGATGTCATCGAGCGTGACATTGGACAGCCCCAGAGCCCGGATCTTCCCTGCCTGGCGGAGCTCGGCCATAGCGTTGACGGTCTCCTCGATTGGTGTGTCCTCGCTGCGGTGATGCAGGTAGTAAAGATCGAGGTGATCGACGTCGAGGCGCCTGAGTGAGCCGTCGATGGCCGCGCGCACCGTTGCAGAGTCCGCCCGAACATTCCAGTCATCAGGACGACCGGACGGCCCGCGGTAGACACCGAATTTACTGCACAACGTGATGTGTTCACGGTTGGTGCCAATTGCCCGACCAACCAGCTCTTCGTTTCCATACATCTCGGCTGTGTCGAGCATGGGCACCCCGGAGTCGATCGCGGCGCGAACCAGTGCGGCGGGGTCGCGGTCAGCATCACCCCACCCGCTGTCGGTCAATCGCATCAGGCCCAGGCCCTGGATGGGCCCGTCATCGAATGTTTTCGGCGCGACAGTCATGAATGAGTACATTATCGGGGCCGCTGATCAGAACCAGGTCGCCAAAGAGGCCGATTCCGGCGACTTCGACATCTCGCTGCATCGCCCGTTCAGCGCTTGACGCGGTGCAGCTGTCGATCGCTGTTTGGAAGTGGGCGTACACAGCTGAATATCACGCTGCGAAATGTCGAGTGTCCTGACGTGCTCAGGATGATTCTGTCCGCTTGACCCGCGCGTTATGCACAACCATCGGGACAGTTATTGCCAGGACCATCGCTATCACGAACTCCGATATGAAGACCCAGGGGCGCGCTGCTTCGGATGCTCGGACGGTCAACACAGCTCCACTCGTAAGCAGGGGCATCCCTGCTGCCGCGAGTAGATCGACGTGCCGCGGGGCGACAGGAGGTCCGGCGAAGTATGGAACTCGAACCCCGGAGTTCTCTCGAAGCATCCGTCGCTCCGACATCGCGTAAGTGCTCGCGCCGACTGCGAAAATGACCAGTCCCAGGACGACAAGACCAATTCCCGTTCGGGTGGTGAGTGCGGCAAACATGAACACCGATGTCACTGCCGGATAGAGCACCACCAACTTCCAGAGTGGAGTCTTGGTCCGCGTGTCGACTGCAACACTGACCGGGCGCATCGGTTCGAGAGGCTCCATCAGCTCAGCGTGCCATGCGCCGCTCGGGAAACAAACTGCCTGTGCCGTTTCTGGCGGACTCCGACTGCCTGGCCTGGATGTCGGGACCCCTCACTACGATTCTCGTCGTGACCGATTACGACGATCTCGACATGTTCGGTGGCCTCGACGCCTCCTCCCTGCCGCTCCGCCAGCAGCAGATTCTGATGACCATCCGGGATCTCGTGGCTGCCAACGGGTGCACGCCGAGCACACGGCAGATCGGAGACGCGGTTGGTCTGCGCTCGACGTCGACGGTGTCCAAGCACCTCAAGAGTCTCGAAGAGAAGGGCTTCCTCCGTAGGGGAGCGGCCATGGCTCGGCAGCTGGACGTGCGGCCGTTCCTCGTAAGCGCGAAGGAACAGTCGTCGTCGAATACGGTGACGGTTCCGGTCGTCGGTGACATCGCGGCCGGCGCGCCGATCCTCGCGGAGGAGCACGCCGACGAGGTGCTTGCGCTTCCTCGCGAGCTCGTCGGCTCCGGCACGGTGTTCGGACTTCGGGTGCGTGGTGAGTCGATGGTCGACGCAGCGATCTGTGACGGTGACGTCGTCGTGGTGCGCCGCCAGGACGAAGCTCATTCCGGTGAGATCGTCGCCGCGATGATCGACGGCGAGGCCACGGTGAAGGTGCTCCGGCGTCGCGACGGTCACGTGTACCTCGAGCCTCGCAATCCCGCGTACAGCGTCATCGACGGCGATCACGCGGTCATCCTGGGCAAAGTTGTTTCCGTGATGCGCCGTATCTGAGAGGTGTCCGGTCTCAACGACGTTTGGCGCGGGGACCGCCGTATTCCTCATCGGTGACTTTGTCGCCCCATGTAGTTTCGGTGCCTCCGTCGCCGGGTCCTTCCCACAGTGCGAGGTGGCTCATGAAACGGTCGGGTGCCGCGCCGTGCCAGTGTTCCTCTCCCGCTGGGGTGTAGACGGTCTCACCCGGGTGGACTTCGACGATCTCGCCGCCGCGAGCTTGAACCAGCGCGGTACCGGAGACGATGTGGAGGGTCTGTCCGACTGCATGGGAGTGCCAGTCGGTTCGCGCGCACGGTGCAAAGCGAACCATGTTGGCGCGCATCCTCGACGGCTCCTGTCCGGCGTAGATGACGTCCCACCAGACGTCGCCGGTGAACCAGTCGCTGGGTGCTTTGCTGGTGGGCTGGGGCTTCAAGATTTCCATGAGGTCTCCTCGGAATCGAAAGGGGCGGTTCAGTTCTGCGTCAGCGGAACAAGTCGAATGGTGTTGGGTGCGGCGGCGCGGCCGGTGACGGAGCCGACGATCTGCGGGCCGTAGCGGTCGTACTTGGTGTGATAGGCGGAGTCGATCGACGAGTGGGCATCGGGTGCGGCGGACTCGAACGCCACGTCCCGCTCGATTCCTCCTGCTCGGATTCGGCCCGTTCCACTTGCCGTTGCTCGGACGAACCACGGGTTGTCGGTTCCGTAGGCCGAGCGAACGTACAGTTGGTTGTCGGTACGGACAACCCAAATCGTGACGTACGGCCTTGCGGTTCCGTCTCGGCGGTACGAGGAGATCTGCAACTCCTCGGCGTCGCCGATCTTGGTCAGTTCAGCCTCGGTCCACGAGTGCGACATCTCGGCTTCCTTTCTCCTGTTCGAATTGCTTTTTGGTACTTCGCGTTCTCGTAGCCGGGACGATCAGTGCGAGGACGATGACGAGACAAGCGGCCAGCAGGGCGGTGCCTGCGGTGAGAGCCGTTGATACGTGATCGGTGAGTGCCGTTGTAGCGTCGTCGGCAGAGGCTCCGGCGCCCGCGGAAACTGCGACGAGGATGCCGAGTCCGAGAGCACTGCCCAGTTGGTGTGCAGTGTTGACCAATCCTGATGCGGCACCGGCATCCTCGGCCTGTACCCCGGAGATGCCGGCAGAAGTCAGAGGGGCGAAAGCCAACCCCTGTCCGGCGCCGATCAAGATCATCGGAAGTGCTATCGCAGTGAGGTACGTGCTGCCGGGATGGACCAGACTGAGCCACGCCATCCCGGCCAGGGTGACGGCAATGCCAACCGACAGAATTGCGGAATTTCCGAATCGCGGTGTCAGTCGCGGAATAAGCATCGCCACAGCAAAATTGACGATCGTCATCGGGAAGAAGGCGATGCCTGCTTGGAACGCGCTGAAGCCCATGACGCCTTGGAGTAGCTGAGTCGTGAAGTAGAAGAATCCGATCATGGCACCCAGATAGAGCATTCGGGCGGCGTACGCCCCGGATCGCTCCCGGCTACGGAACAACCTCAGTGGCATGATCGGCTGCTCCGCTCTCGCTTCGTTGAGGAAGAGCAAGGTCAGTAGTATCGCCCCGGCCGCCAGTGTCGCAACGGTGATCGGTGAGGTCCACCCCACTTCGGCCGAGTTGACGGTGCCGAAGACGAGCGCGGTCATCCCGAGTGTGGCGAGAACAGCGCCGGCCACATCGAAACGTCCGGAGTTGGGCTCGGTTTCCGGAATGAACCGGGGAGCGAGAGCGATCATCGCGATACCGATCGGAACGTTGATGAAAAAGCCTGCGCGCCAAGACACCCAGTCGGCAAGGGCGCCGCCGATCACGAGTCCGAGGCTGGCGCCTATTCCCGCAGCAGCGCCGTACCAGGCAACAGCGCGCGTTCGCTCCGGGCCGGGCGGGAAGCTGGCGGTCAGCAGTGACAGCGACGCCGGGGCCACCACTGCGGCTCCGACGCCTTGGAGAGCGCGCGCTGCGATGAGCCACCAACCGTTCGGCGCGACCCCGACGAGAAACGACGCAATCGCGAAGATCGCGAGACCGGCCACGAATACGCGACGACGGCCGAAGATGTCCCCGAGACGAGCACCCAGCAGGAGAAGCCCGCCGAACACCAGGGTGTAGGCGTCCTGGACCCAGGACAGCCCGGTTGCCGAGTAACCCATGCTGCTTTGGATGCTGGGTAGCCCGGTGAAGATGATCGAATTGTCGAGCAGGATCATGAAATAGCTGATCAGAATGATCGCCAGGATCGCGGTGGGATTGATGCGACCGGCAACAGGACGGGTGGCAATGTGGGTCACGCGCATCTTCTTCGCAAGTGGTGGACTTTCGCAAGTGGTGGACTACGGGCGGACGAGGACCTTCAACGATTCACGGGAGTCCATGGCTCGGTAGCCTTCCGCTACGTCGTCGAGTCCGACGGTGTGGTCGAAGACCTTGCCCGGCTCGATCTTTCCATCGAGCACATCCGGCATCAGCTCTTCGATGTACGCGCGCACCGGGGCCGGTCCACCGGTGAGTGTGATGTTGGGTCCGAAGAGTGTCCCGAATCCGATTGGAGCTTCTTCGTATTGGGGTACTCCGACTCGGCTGATGATGCCGCCCGGTCGGACAACTCCGAGCGACTGCTCGTAGGCAGGCATGTGACCTACCGCTTCGAGGACGACATGAGTGCCGTCGCCTCCGGTCAGTTCGCGGACTTTCTCGATGCCCTCGTCTCCACGTTCGGCAACCAAGTCGGTGGCTCCGAACTCGAGACCGAGATCCGTGCGGGTCTTGTGGCGCCCCATGAGGATGATGCGCTCGGCGCCGAGGCGTTTGGCGGAGAGCACTGCCATCAGCCCCACGGCTCCATCGCCGATGACCGTGACCGTCGTGCGTTGGTTGACGCAACCCTTGACCGCCGCGTGATAGCCGGTGCCGAAGACGTCGGAGAGTGTGAGCAGTGACGGTAGGAGTTCGGAATCCTCACCGACCGGCGCCTTGACCAGGGTGCCGTCTGCCAACGGCACTCGGATGGCCTCTGCCTGACCGCCTCCGATCCCGTTTCCGGCCCAGAATCCACCGTGTCGGCAAGACGTCTGCAAGCCTTCGCGGCAGAAGTCGCACGTCCCGTCGGACCAGGCGAAGGGGGCGATGACGAAGTCGCCCTTCTTCAACGTGGACACCTCGCGACCGGTCTCTTCCACCACTCCGACAAATTCGTGGCCCATCGGGGAACCACCGGGCGTGGCCGGCATGTTGTGGTACGGGTGCAGGTCAGAGCCGCAAACGCACGCCCTGACGACCCGCACGATCGCGTCCGTCGGCTGCTGCAGTGCCGGATCGGGCACGGTCTCGACTCGAACGTCTCCGGCGCCGTACATGATGGTTGCTCGCATGGTGTCCCCTCTTGCTTCTGGTGTCGCGTGCTTCGAAGTCGACGTTTCGGCGTGGACCGGTCGACTGCAATCAGTCAACGCCGCGCCTCGCGGGCGCGGGAGTGTCTGTTGTTCCAGGTAACGGCAGTACCTCCCTCGGTCTTCTCCGCTCGAGTAACGTGAACTGCATGGACAACCGAGCCGAGATCCGCGAATTCCTCAGCTCCCGTCGTGCTCGCATCACACCCGAGCAGGCAGGGCTGCCGGCCTACGGCGGAAACCGTCGCGTCAAGGGGTTGCGCCGTGAGGAAGTCGCTCTGCTCGCCGGTGTGAGCATCGACTACTACGTGCGCATGGAACGCGGAAATCTGGCGGGAGCGTCGGACTCGGTGCTCGAAAGCCTTTCCCGAGCACTGCAACTCGACGAAGCCGAAACTGCCCATTTGTACGACCTCGCGAAGGCCGCCAGTGCAGGCGCACCGAGTAGAAAGCGGCCCGCCCCCAAGGGCGTGAGCCCGGCGATTCAGCAGATACTCGACGCCATCACCGACGCGCCGGCGTGGGTACGTAATGCCAGGCACGACATGCTGGCGGCCAATCGTATGGCGCGCGCGTTGTATTCGCCGGTGTTGGCCGATCCACGTAGGCCGGCGAACAACGCCCGGTTCGTGTACCTGGACCCGGCATCGCAGGACTTCTTCGTGGATTGGGAGCGCGCGGCAGACGACATCGCTGCGATGCTCCGCTCGGAAGCGGGGCGCAATCCTCATGACAAGGCGTTGACCGAGCTTATCGGCGAACTTGCCACTCGCAGTGAGGTATTCCGCACCCGATGGGCGAAACACAATGTGCGCTTTCATCGGACGGGATTCAAGAAGGTTCGTCACCCCGTCGTCGGAGACCTGGAGCTGAACTTCGAGGCGATGGAACTGCCGTCCAATCCCGGGCTGACACTGCTGGTCTACACCGCGGCGCCTGGGACGCCCACGGCTGACGCACTCAAACTCTTGGCGAGTTGGGCGGCAACCCAGGATCAGCTGGATCCGGCGAACGACAGCGAAGCGGCGCTCTGAATTCGATCGGCAGGTAATCGTGCCGATTCAGCTCAGATGCGTTACTGCCCAAGCTACCTGGTCTCCACCTCGTCGTTTCGCCCGATACATCGCGTTGTCGGCGTCGGCAAGAATCCGATCGATGGTTCCCGAAGCGTCCGGGATTGTCGAGGACAGCCACACGCTGGCTCCGACGCTCACGGAAATCGACTGCCGGCCGGCGGGCCGCGATATCGAATTGTGAATGTCCACCACGGTTTGTTCGATGCGACGTGGCTCCACGGGCATGAGAATCACGAACTCGTCGCCGCCAGTCCGCGCAACCAGCCCGACCTCTCCGACCACCGAGTTCAGGCGCCGGCCGACTGTCACCAGCATCCGATCGCCTTCCGCGTGACCCAGTTTGTCGTTGACGCTCTTGAACGAATCGACATCGATCACCACCGCAAGGACTACGTGTCCTTGGAGTTCGCCGACACCGAACAACTGTTGCCAGACATTGTGCAGCCCACGTCGATTCAGGGCAGCGGTGAGTGGATCGCGCCAAGAGTGTCGTGCGTCGTCGGTCAAATACAGGACGAGGAAATGCACGGTCATCGAAGCTGAAGCGATAACACACCCGATGACGAATCCAGTGGACACCGACAGCGAAGAGTCGGTATCCGGATCGGTTACAGCTCGAATTGTCAGTAGCGCAACGACGAACAGCGCGCCGGTGATCTGTGCTGTGACTATTCGAGGGCTGTGGAATACCGACGAATAGTTCGCGACGACCACGAACAGAACGGTGCCGGTCAATGCCAGGAAGCTCGAATGGATTCCGGCGAGAAGTATCAAGGACAAGCAGATATTGGTGAGCGAAACGAAACGAACGGATTGATGGTGACTCGGCCAAGACCGTCCGAGTGACCAGCGAATCATGCAGTAGAGCGCGATCATGCATGCTGCGCCCGCCGCGAGCCGTTCAGGGAGCTCGGTTGCGCCACCCTTCACGAATTGAGCCAGTACGGCGAGTGCCACGAACACAGCGCACCAAAAGGTGACGACCACCCTGGCTGTCCCCAACATCGATCGAGCAGCCAGGAACCTCGGGAACCATTCGCCGTCGTATGCAAGAGACCACCAGCGACTCAACAGTCCAGTTGTTTGACGAATGTTCTGCCCCAACCCCGCAGCGCCACTGACTCCCATGAAACCCCCTCCGAGATCTTGCGAAAATTCCCGGAAGATTCTTCGTCAAGATTTGATCCCCGAACAAGGTACCCGATAGTTGAACGATGGATTGCCGTCTCGTGGGGTGTGGGCTGCTCTAGGGTGTGATCGGTGTGGTCAGGATCTTTCTGAGTGCCGGAAGGTCCAGGGTTGCAGCAAGATCTGCAATAGTGACCCCCGACAGTGATGCGCGCCAGGCTTTTTCGGCGTCGGCCATGACCTTGGCGATTCCGCAGGCGGAACGGCACTGTTCCGGTGGGGCGGCGAGGATTCCTTGCTGTCGAATCTCCGTGCACCGGAACGCAGGTTCGGTGCCGTCAACGGCCTGTACGACGTCGAGAACGGTGATCTTCTCGGGAGCCCGGGTGAGAACGTACCCGCCGTCTCGGCCCTCGGTCGGATTGACCAGACCGGCGTGCGCGAGCGCTCGCAGATGCTTCGCCAGGTATGTCTTCGACACCCCGTGAAGTTCGGCGAGTCTGGCTGTGGGTACCGGCCCCTCGGACTGGCTCAGAACCACGCAGCAGTGGAGTGACCACTCCACGCCTCCGGAAAGCTTCATGATTGGACTCTATCGACGCCGCGGAAATCGGTGAGGGCCGGACGTCGCTCGAGTTGTCGACGTCAGGCCTTCTCGGCAAGCCACGCGTCGTATGTTGTCGGCGCGATCCATGCATCTGCACCGGGTGTCGGGGTCAGTGCCGAGTTGTCGAGTTTCGCGCCGAAGTAGCCGGCTTCGGGATCGGAGATCACCGAACGCTTGTCGCCGGTGACGAGGAACAAGCGCCGGACCAGTTCGTCGATGCCCAGCGGTTCGGGTCCGGTAATCTCGACCGTGCCGTTTCGCGGCGCGGCGGTCACTACCTCGGCGACGTGGGACACGACGTCTCGAGACGCGATGGGTTGCAGATGTCCCGGCGTTGCGTGGACGGCGCCGTCGGTGGTTCCCGCGTCGGCGATTCCGGCGACGAACTCGAAGAATTGGGTCGATCGGACGATCGTGTAGGGGGTCGGGCCCGCTTTGACCAGGTCTTCCTGGGCGACCTTGGCTCGCATGTACCCGGAATCGGGCAGTCGATCGGCACCCACGATGGACAGGATGACGTGGTGCCCGACGCCTGCCTTCTCTTCCGCGGCGAGGATGTGGCCGGTTCCGTCGCGGAAGAAGGCCAAGACGTCGTCGTCAGACCACGACGGGGAATTGGTCAGATCCACGACGACGTCGGCACCCTCGACTGCCTCGGCGATACCTGCGCCGGTGGTGATGTCGATCCCGTCGCCGCGACCGAGCGCCTTCACGTCGTGCCCGGCGTCAGCGAGCTTGGCGGCGACCTGGCTTCCGATGAGTCCGCTTCCGAAAATGACGATCTTCATGTTTTCTCCTTTACTTGGATAAGTAGTGTCCAAGTATACTCGGACGCTACTTATCCAAGTCAAGGGTTGTCCGGTCAGTCGAAGAGTTCGGCGGCCAGTGCTTCGTAGGTCGCGATCGGATCACCTTCGGCGGGAAGTGCTTGGATCGCAACGTGATCGGCACCCGCCGCGACATGCTCCCGAAGTCGATCCGCGATGGACTTCGCGGTACCCCGCGCAACCAGGGCGTCGATGACGCGATCGTTCCCCTCGTTGGCCAACTCTTCGGGCGCAAAACCGAGGCGCTCGAGATTGCTCGTGTAGTTGCGCAGATACAGATACGGGTTGGCGACGGCGGGGCGACCGATTGCTCTGGCCTTCTCCGGATCGGTTTCCAGGACAACCTTGTGCTCGGGGGCCAGGATCTTCGAAGGGCCGAGGATTTCGCGAGCTTCGGCCGTGTGTTCGGGGGTGGTCAGGTACGGATGCGCGCCGGCGGCGCGAGCGGCGGACAGTTTCAACACCTTCGGCCCCAGTGCGGCGAGGACGCGCCGCGATTCCGGGACCTGGGCCGCGTCGAGTTCGTCGAGGTACGACACGAGTGAGGCGTACGGCTTGGTGTAGTCGCCGGTCGCCTCCGGATGTCCGACGCCTACGCCGAGCAGGAATCGCCCCGGGTGCGCCGCTTCGAGTCGGTGATAGGACTCCGCCACCTCAGCCGCAGGTGAGGACCAGATGTTGACGATTCCGGTTGCCACGGTGATGTGCTCGGTCGCGTCGAGAAGTTTCTCGGCGATCCGTAGATCGGCGCGTGGGGAGCCGCCGATCCAGATGGTGCCGAAACCGAGTTTCTCGATCGCAGTTCCCAGCTCGGGCGGCAAACCAGCCGCTCCTCGCCAGATTCCGTAGGTGCCCAGGTCAGGTGTTTTCGTAGTCTCCGTCACAGCGGGTGCAACTCGGCTGCTGCCGGGATCTATTCCTTCCGTCGTCATTTGCCCGGCGCGCGGTAGTCAGTCGGTCGCTTGACTGCCTCGTCGATCTGCTCCGGCGTGAGCAGTGTGATCGACTCCGAGCGTGCTGCACCTGCCGCAGCCGTGCGAATGCTCAATGCGGCTGCCGCGACGTCGTCCGGCAGGTTGCCGATCACGAACATGTCGTGACCGCCCAGTGCGAAGTGGCAGGATTCGACAGTGCCACCGATGCTTTCGACCATTCGCGTTATCGCGTCGCGCCGCGCAGTGCCTCCCTCCTGCTGTAGACCGGCGGCGCCGGAGGGTGAGTACGTCACTTGCCAGAGGTATTTCGGCATTTCCACTCCTAGCTCGGGATGGGTACTTCGATCGTGTACCCGTAGGGCGCTCGGTGGCAATGGGTAGGGGACAATCACGGCATGGTTGGAACTCCGGTGATCGTGACTATCGTGTCCGTGTGTGTAGGTTTTGTGATCTTCATGCTCGCTGCCAGTGGTGCACGCGGAAAGTGGGACCGTCGCCTCGTGATCGCGTTGTTCATCGGTGCGGTGGTGTGCCTGACCGTCGTACCGGTATCCGTCGCGCTCAGCGCCGGAGTTTGAAACACGGAGTGCCAAAACGCTCGAGTGCCGCTTAGTCTGAATCGATGGCAGATATTCGGGTAGGTATCTCCGGGTGGACGTATCCCGCGTGGCGCGGAGATTTCTATCCGAAAGGTCTTGCTCACCGCAAAGAATTGTCTTATGCCGCAGAGAGATTGACGTCGATCGAGATCAACGGCTCGTTCTACGCGCTGCAGAAGCCGGAAAGCTACACCAAATGGCGCAGCGAAACTCCCGAAGATTTTGTGTTCGCGATCAAGGGCGGCCGGTACATCACACACATGAAACGGCTGCTCGACGCCCGTGACGGACTCGCCAACTTCTTTGCCGCCGGAACACTCGCCCTCGGCCCCAAGCTCGGGCCGATTCTGTGGCAACTACCTCCGACGCTGCAGTTCGAATCGCAGCGATTGGCCGACTTCTTCGACGGTCTTCCCCGTACCACTCAGGCTGCAGCCGATCTGGCAGCACAGCACGACGACAAACTCACCGAAGACCGAGTGTTCGCCCAGACCGAGAGGGACGTGCCGATTCGTTACGCGGTGGAAGCGCGGCACGCCAGCTTCGAGACCGACGAAGCCGTGGACCTGATGCGCGAGCACTCCATCGGTTTTGTCGTCGCAGACACAGCCGGCAGGTATCCCCGCATCACCACTCCTACTGCCGATTTTGTCTATGTGCGGATGCACGGGGACAAGGAACTGTATGCGAGTGGGTACACCGACGAAGCTCTGGACAAGTGGTCCAAGCGCTTTCGGGATTGGATGGACGAGGGCCTCGACGTGTACGTCTACTTCGACAACGACATGAAAGGCTTTGCGCCGCACAACGCAATGTCCTTGTTGGAGCGACTGCGCTGACGGATCGCCTCTCATGTCGGTGGGATGTGGAAGGCTTCCGCATGAACACGAGGACCGAGGAGATACCACGATGACGCCAGAACAGCGGACGCCAGAACAGAGCTGGCCGACGCATTGGCCGAAGGTCGCCCGTGACATCGCCGATGCCACGGCCGACGCACTCGCCGCGGTGCGGGCGGCAAATCGTGACGGACTACTCGTGGCTGTCGAGGAACTGCGCGGGCTCTCGTTCGAGCAGGTCAGCTCGGTTCACGCGGCGATCGTGCGCGAATTGCTCGAGGACACGCATCCGGACGGCTTGTCCAGCGAGGACGTGCAGGATGCGCTCACCGCCTGCGCCAAGTCCACGATCGTGTGGCTGCCGGATCTGGACGTGCAGGCGCTCGCTGCGGTCTACACCGGGGCGCTCGGGATTTCGGATCTGGAAGACGATTCATTCCGCATCGGGCACGGCGCGTACCTGCGTTCGGCGGTTCTGGTCATCGGGAGTTTGTCGACCGGAGTGAAGAAAGCTCAGAGCGCGTACATTATTCGTGCAATCGACGAAATCGCACGTGCACAGACCATCGAGATGCCCTGAGCGTCAGTTCGTAAATCGAATTAGGCTGAGGTCATGTCCAAAATCGCCGGCGCAGATCGTGTGTCGTTTGCCGAACTCCTCGAGTTCATCAGGCCGCGCCATCGGGCCACGTTCGTCACGGTGAAGAAATCCGGCGAGCTGCAGATCTCTCCGGTGACGTGCGGGGTCGACGACGAGGGTCGGATCGTCATCTCCACGTACCCGGAACGGGCCAAGGCCGCGAATGTCCGCCGCACCCCGGCGGTGTCTCTGTGTATCCACTCCGACGAGTGGAATGGCCCGTACGTCCAGGTGAACGGAACCGCGGAGTTGATCGACCTCCCGGACTCGGTGGAACCGTTGGTCGACTACTACCGATCCATCGCCGGTGATCATCCCGACTGGGACGAGTACCGCGAAGCCATGCGCAAGCAGGGTAAGAGCCTGATCCGCGTCACCGTCGACTCCTGGGGTCCGATCGCAACAGGCGGGTTTCCGCCCGGACGCTGACGTTATCGAGCAGGCGGCGAGAGTTCGACTACATGCGCGTCTTTGGCGGCCAGCGGCTCTTTGCAGTGCGCGCACACAACTTGGGCGTGCAGGATCTCACCGCAACGGTGTTCGACGACGGTTGGCGGTGGACCCGTCGTCGCAAAGGCGTCCCCCCATTCCATGAGCGCCATCAGAATGGGATAGAGCGCCTTCCCTGATTCGGTGGCGACGTATTCGTAGCGCGGTGGATGGTCTTCGTAGCGTCGCTTCGTGAGGACGTCGGCGTCGACAAGGGTGCGTAGACGCGCGGCGAGGATGTCGCGGCTCGCACCCGTGCCCGCGGCGATCTCGTCGAACCGTCGTTGCCCGAGGACGATTTCTCGGAGCACCAACAGTGACCACTTCTCGCCGACGACCTCCAAGGCGTTGGCGATGGAGCAGTTGCGTCCTTTTGTCGCCGTCATCTCTGGGCCCCTGTTAGTTGGAAATGTTAGTTGGGAATTCCAACTTAGCACTTGACGGCATGTATTCGAGGGCGGAAGGTAGGTCGAGAAATCCAACGGAGCAGATGAGGGGTCGTCATGACGGAATTGAATCTCGAGGCAGCAAGCGGATTTGTCAGCGCTGCCGGATTGCAACTGGACGAGGTGTCCGGCACGAAGGTTGTCGGGCACATCGATCTGTCCGAGGAGCATCACACGCCGTGGGGCGTAGTCCACGGCGGTGTCTACACGACCGCCGTCGAGTCCGCCGCGAGCATCGGGGCCAGTACTGCAGTGGCGGACCGTGGCGAATTTGCCGTCGGAGTGCACAACGGAACGGATTTCCTGCGGGCGCGTACGGGTGGGCGCGTGGACGTCGTGGCTGTGCCGATACAGCAGGGCCGGGTTCAGCAGTTGTGGTCGGTGGTCATCACCGATCCGGAATCGGGCAAGGAGGTGGCGCGCGGTCAGGTGCGTTTGCAGAACGTACCGCTGCCGAAGTAGGTCAGTCCCAGATCCCCGAGTCGATGTTGAGTGAGATGCGTTTGAGCAGTGCCGTCAGTTGGGCACGTTCGTCCTCGTCGAGTCCGGTGAGTACTTGACGGTCTCGCTCGACGCGTCGGGGAAACTCTGCCTCGACCAATGCGCGACCGGCATCGGTGAGTTGAAGCAGAACCACTCGTCCGTCGTGTTCGAAGCGCTGACGCTCGACAAAGCCCAGCTTGGCCAGGCGGTCTGCGTGTTTTGTGGTGGCGGCGCCGCTGACCATCGTGACGGCGGTGACTTCGCTCGCCCGCAGGGGACGGTCACTGCGAGCGAGTGCACTCATCACGTCGAATTCGGCGCGAGAGACCCCGCTGGACGCCAGTGCGCGGTCGAGCTGGTGAAGAGACTGCGCGTTGATGCGGGCGATCCGGCCCATCACTTCGACGGGGGCGGTGTCGAACTCCGGGTAGGCGCGCTTCCATTCGCGACGGACTTTGTCGATGAAGTCGTCTTCGGATCTGTTCGCCGCGCCCATGGCCCCATCTTAGCGACAGATTTCACATTACTTCACAAGTAATTTACTAGTGAAATAAATGTATGCTGGGTGGGTGACCCGAACCGAAACCGCAGCCAGGACGCCCAGCCGTCTCACTCATTCGAGTGAGGCCATTGCACATACCGTCTCCGGGGCGACGTGGCGAGCGGCTTTTCGTATCGGATCCGCGGACGCGACCATCGCCCCGGCGATCAGAGTCGGACTCGCCACCGCCGTAGTCCTCGTGGTCGGCGGACTGCTCGGGCAGCGGGAATTGGCCGGCTTCGCGGCCTTGGGTGCGCTGTGTGCCGCGTTCGGCAGGTACGAGCCGTACCCACGGTTGGCCGGCAAGCTGGCAATGGTGGGTGCTGCACTGGTGGTTTCGATTGCCTTCGGCGGCGCCATGGGTGTCGCGGGCGTTCCGATGTGGTTGCAGATCGGCATCCTCTCTTTGCTTGCGGGTGCGTCGTACTGCTTCATGTCGGGCTTCCGGATCACCGGACCAGGGCCCGTCATCCTCGTCTTCGCGGCGACCGGTGCAGCCGGATATGCCTCCAGCGTTGATGATTTGGCGCGGTTGGTCATTGCCGGTGCGCTCGGAGTTCTGGTCGGTTGGGCGGCCGCGATGCTCCCAGCGCTCGTACTGCCGATGGGACCTGCCCGCCTGGCAGTTGCCCGTGCAGTTTCTGCGGTAGGGCGTCTCGAACAGTCCGGCGCAGGCGGAGTGGAACCGGCGCTCGGATCGATTGCCAACGCCCGCTTGGTTATTGCGTCGAGTGGCCGGATCAAGTCGACCGTCGATCACGGACGCGAACTGGTGGCGGTGCTCGACGAAGCAGAAGCGGCAGTTCAGGAGTGGCAGTTGCACGGCGACGCCACCCTGATTCGCAGCATTGCTCGGCACGAGAAGGAGCTTCGGAAGCTCAAGCGTTCCAGCATGATCGAACACGATCTCGCACCGGCAAAGAACCTGGCCGCGCCCGAAGGCTATTTTCTCGAAGGATTGAATCGGCTGTATTCGCGCCCGGTGCGGATGAATGCTCTCCGCATCGTGGCAGCGTCGGCTCTGGCCGGTTGGCTCGCGGCGGGAGCCGGGTTGGAGCATCCGCTCTGGGCGTCGATGGGTGCCATCGCCGCGATGCAGGGGCTGAACTACAAGCAGACCGTCCAGCGTGGGATTCAGCGGTTGGTGGGAAATGTCGGTGGCGCCGTCGTCGCTGCTGCTCTCATCGCATTGACGCTCGGCTACTGGCAAGCGGTTGCCGTGGTCGTGATTCTGCAGACTGCTGCTGAGCTGCTCGTGATCAAGAACTATGCACTGACATCACTGGCCGTCACCCCGATGGCACTGCTCCTCATCGGTTTCAGTGCTCCGATCGGGACCGAAGCGGCAGTGGCTCGCGTCGCGGACACTCTCATCGGCGTGGTGATCGGAGTTGTCGTCGCCGCTGTGACGATCAGTCGATCGGATCGCCACCACGTCACCGTGTAACCGGTTCTGCCGTGTTTCCGGTTCTGCCGTGTTTCCGGTACTGCTGTGTTTCCGGTACTGCGTAGGCTCCTGCAGGTGGAGGACAGCACGCCGGTCGACGGCCGGAAACTGCGTTACCAGCATCGCCGTGCCGAATTGCTCGAGCAGGTAACCGCGTACGTCACGGCGAACGGCGTCGGTGAACTGTCCATGCGGCCATTGGCCAAGGATCTGGGGATCAGTCATGCGACACTCATCCATCATTTCGGTTCGAAGGAACAACTGCTCACTGAAGTAGTTGCCACCCTGCGAGACAGTTCTTCTCTCGACATCTCTTCCGGGACCGACATCGTCGAGATGTTGACGAGTTACTGGAATGGGCGCACATCAGCGGAATCGTTGCCGAACTTTCGCTTGATGTTCGAGATCTACGGACAGGCGTTGTTGCATCCGGAGCGGTATCGCGAGTTTCTCGACCATGTGGTGGGGGACTGGTTGGGTGGTTTGGCGGAAGCTGCGCTCGCGCACGGATGTCCACCCGATCGCGCTGATCGCTACGCGACGATCGTGTTGGCGCAGATTCGCGGGTTGACGCTCGATCTGGTGACCACCGGTGACCGCGTCAGAATCGACGCGGCGTTCGCCGAATTCGCGGCTGCGATGGGCGCTCTGGCCAGCTCCTGGAAGGCGATCTGACGCTCCGAATGCCGTGACGCTTCAGGCGATCTGCTCGAACAGGGACACGATGATCCCTTCAGGCCCCCGGACGTAGGCCATGCGCACGCTGTTCTCGTACTCGCCGATCCCGCCGATGAGTCCGTAACCGTCCGCAGCCACCGCGTCGACCGCAACCTGGAGATCGCCCACCTCGAAAGACACGTTGCGTATCCCGATCTCGTTGGCCATCGGAGCGGGCGATCCGGGTACGTGCTCGGGCGTGACGAAGGACGAGAGCTCGAGCCGTGATCCTTCGCCCGGCGGGCGCAGCATGGCGATTTCGCACTTGGCTCCAGGGATACCGCAGACGGTTTCCACGAACTCACCCTCCACGGATCCGGTGCCCTCCACCTCGAGACCCAGACCGACGAAGAATGCCGTCGCTGATTCGAGGTCCGCGACGGTGATGCCGATGTGGTCGAAACGCTGTACGTGTGCCATGGACACATCCTCCTACTGTTTTTTCGTGCGGTTCGATGCTAGGTCGGAGTTGGGGCCGGAATCTCGACATATACGTTTCACGAAGCTGCAAGATTTTGCTTGACCGATCGGTTAAACAAAATCTACGATAACGTCCAACGAGGTCGCCCACCGCACGAACCGGAGTCGTCAGACGTGAAATTCCAGTCGAAGTCGTTTGCCCGCATATCCATCGCAGCCCTCTGTGCTGCAACGATCGGCTCCGCCGTTGCTGCGCCCATCGCGTCCGCACAGGCACCGAGCGCGTCGCAAGCCACCGGCACTGTGGTGTCGAGTGAGCCGCTACCGAAAGATCTGTGGATTCCGGGTACCGCCGACGCCAAGCGATTCACGTACTGGACCATCGGTTCCAACGGCGGGCCTGCGCTGAGCAGTGGCGCGTACTACGTCCCGGCCGGTCCGGCACCGGAAGGCGGGTGGCCCGTCATCGCCTGGGCGCACGGCACCACGGGACTCGACGATTCCTGTGCCCCTTCGCTGGTCGGTCCTGGCCTGCCCGAGCGTGACTACCCCTACCTGGGGCGTTGGCTCTCCGAGGGCTACGCCGTCGTCGCCACCGACTACGTCGGTCTGGGTACACCAGGGCTGATGCCGTACCTCGACGGAAAGGTGGAGGCGCACAGCGTAGTCGACTCGGTCAAGGCGGCACGGGTCATCGACTCCTCGATCTCGAATCGTTGGGCAGTGGTCGGGCAGTCGCAGGGCGGCGGTGCGGCCATCACGACGGCCCGCTACGCAACCGAGTATGGAGGGGATTCGCTCGACTACCGCGGTGGCGTGGGTACCGGAGTGCCGGCCAACATCGAGTTGACCCTCCTGCCTGCCGGTCCGGGCTTCCCTCCCATCGCCCTCGGCGGCGGGTTGACGTCGTACGCGCTCTACATCCTCGCGGGCTTGCGGGAAGCGCACCCCGAGATCGACTTGAATTCCTACCTGAACGACTTGGGAAGGGAAAAGGTCGACTCGGCCGAAAAGCTCTGCGCCGCAGACCTGGACGAGGCATCCAAGGATCTGGTCCTCGGTGACATCTTCTCCCGCCCGCTCAGTCAGATCCCGAACTTCCAGGGTCTGCTGAACGATTACATGGGTGTACCGACCAGTGGATACGATCGCCCCATCTTCATCGGCCAGGGCTTGCTCGACGTGGATGTCCCTGCACCGTCTGCGCTTTCGCTGGTTGCAGCGTTGGTGGCCAACGGTGAACCGGTCACGTTCAAGACATACAACACCGACCACAGCGGCGCTTTGGTCGAATCACAGGCTGACACGATTCCGTTCGTCGCGAACCTGTTCCGTTAGACATATCGAGAATCCAACTCATCCGAGGGGCGCTGTCGCACAACTGCGACAGCGACCCTCGGTCATTTCTGTGACTCCTTGATTGCGTTCAGCCGCGCCTCGAGGCCGTCGAGGACACGGTCGAGTGTGTAGCGATAGTGTTCTGCCCGTGTTGCTTCCGCAGCATCCGGTGGACCGGCGAACTTCCCGATCAGTGTCTCCATCGATGAACGAGGATCTGAGGGTCCGTCGTTACTCAGTCGTTCCAGCATCGCGCTGTGATCGGGTGAAGGCTGTCCGCTGGGAATGCGCCTGGCGTCGTTCATGGCGATCAGTGTGATTGTCGAGGTGAAGGCGACGGTGTAAGCCTGAGCGGCTTCTTCCCCGAACCCGGCGTCGATCAGCGATGCCAATCCGGCCTCCATGAGTTCCCGGCTGCGCTGGGTGGCAACTCCGTTCATCAGCAGCCACTGTGCCGCGCCTGGACACTCGATCAAGGCCTCTCGCATCTGCAAGAGCAGATGCGTCAGCCATTGACGCCAATCTTCCTGTGCGGATGGCACGTTCACGGCCGACACCGCACTGTCGACCACCGCAGCCGAGAGTGCGTCCCGATCTCCGACGAGTCGATAGACGACGGAGAACGACGTATCGAGTTCGCCGAGCAGCTGCCGCAGCGACCAGCCCTCGACTCCGTGCTCGCGACTGAGCCCGAACGCCACGGTCAGTACCGCGTCCGCAGTGATCCCGGTGTTGTAACTCCGGCGGCGCTGTGATTTCGCGGCGGACTTCTTGTCAGGTGATGGCGCAGTCATGGTCCGACCGAGCTTAGTGGCGTCGGATCGCGTCGCGTAGTCGACGCAACCGATTGACGGATGAACTTAGGTGAGGTTTACTTGCTAAATCCGAGCAGTGCTCCGATTTGTATCGATCCCCCGATTTTTCGAAGCTGAAGGACATTATGAAGTTGAAAACGCGACCCGGTTACCTATCGAGGCTGGGAGCTTCGCTGCTGGTCAGTGTCGTTGCCCTGACTGCGGCCGCCTGTAGCTCGAGTGAGGCGGGACCGACGACGGAACCTGCCGAGGGAACGCGTGTTGTGTCCCACGAATTCGGTGAGACGTCGGTTCCGGGCGACCTCGGGCGAGTTGTTTCCCTCGACGAATACGCCGCACTCGGTCTCCTTGCCGTCGGCATCACCCCTGATGTGGTCTTCACGTCGTGGGGATCGGAGATCGGCCAGGACATCTTGGCGTCAGCTGGTACCGAGGTGGTCACGGTGCCGCCGCTCGGTGCACCCCCGATCGAGCAGGTCCTCGCCCAGGATCCCGGACTGGTCATCTTCACGTCGATGGGCGATCGGAGCTACTACGACTCCCTCGCATCGACCGTCCCCACAGTGCCGGTCCCGGCCGTCACCACTCCGTGGCGTGAGAATCTTGCCTTCTTCGGACGCGCTTTTGATCGTCAGTCGGTTGCCGACAAGCTGACTGTCGCCTTGGAGGGCAAGATCGCTGACGTCTCTGCTCGGTCCGGTGGTGAAGCGAACACCGTGTCGGTGCTGATGAGCAGTTCTGGAATCCTTGCCACCACCACCGAGCAGGCGCCGCCGTCCTTGTTGTTGGCGGAGAGCGGCTTCGGGCGTCCGGAATCCCAGCGATCGAATGCCGCTGGAGGACTGCCGTATGCGCCCCTGTCCGACGAGGCGATCCCGGCGCAGGATGCTCGGATCGTGGCCGTGTTCGACGAGGGCGTGTACGAGTTCGGCAAGGTTGCCGGTGTTCCCGGGTTCTCGAGTCTTTCAGCGGTGCAGGAGAACCGAGTGGCCAAGGTCAACGGAGACATGTGGCTCGCCACTCATCCCTTCGCCACTTTCTGGATGATCGAGGACATGGATGCCATGGCTGCCGGCAATCTGACCGGCACCGGAACCGAAGCTGTTGCCGCGACGCGCTATCAGGAATTCACGGCGCTGACGGCATGAGTTCGAGTGCGTTGAGTCGGCGCCTGGCTCTGCGATGGGGAGCGGTGACGCTCGGCTCTGCGGCTGTGGGTTCTGCGGCTTTGGGTTCTGTGGCATTGAGTGCGTGCAGCCGTGGCTCGGCGAACGAATCCAGTTCTGAGATTTCACCGTTCGACGACGAAGTTCGTGCTGCCGAACAGGCGAGATTTCATAGCGGGCGCACAGTCGAACGGAATCTGACAGCTGCACCGGCTCGGGTGAGTCTGGGCGCCAGAGAGGTCGACACATGGTCGTACGGTGCGGAAGCAGTTGGCCCGGAGCTTCGAATCTCCAAGGGAGACCGGCTCAACGTTCTTTTGCAGAACGACCTTCCGACGGAGACCTCGGTGCACTGGCACGGCATTGCGATCCGCAACGACATGGACGGCGTCCCGCCGGTCACCCAGGAACGAATCCAACCAGGTGCCGAGTTCACCTACGACTTCGTGGCCCCGGATCACGGAACATATTGGTACCACTCCCATTCAGGATTGCAGGCCGATCGAGGGTTATTCGGTGCACTCGTGGTCGAGGACCCGAACGACCGGACCGGAGCCGACGAGGACGTCGTCATCGTGATCGACGACTGGCTCGACGGGCTGGGAACAACCCCGGATGCAGTGCTTCGCGCATTGTCACCGGACGTGCAGGGAGGACACCACGGGCACGGCGGAGCTCCACCGGAAGTCGATGATGCAGAGATTGATTCTGCCGCAGAACTTCTCGCCAGCGGTCACGGCAATTCCGAGGCGCTCGGTGGAATGGCAACGCACATCACGTATCCACTGCACCTGATCAACGGACGGCCTGTGGAAGATCCCTTCGTCGTCAGTGCGACGGCCGGAACTCGGCTTCGATTGCGGGTGATCAATGCCGGGGCGGAGACTCCGTACCGTTTCTCGGTCGCCGGGCACGAGATGACCGTTGTCAGTGCTGACGGGCAGGACGTTGCCTACACAGCCGGAGACGAGATTCTGATCGCACCCGCGCAGCGATACGACGTATTGGTGACGGTGCAGTCCGGCTCGTGGCCCATCGCCGCGAAGGTGGAAGGGAAGTCAGGTGGCGTCGCGTGCCTGCTTCGGACGCCGGATTCGGTAGCGGTCGTCGACCTGACTTCGCCTGCAGTGCTGTCAGGTTCCGGCGGTCGGCTCGTTCTGGAATCGGAGCTTCGCCCGTCAGGAGCGCTGGAGCAGAGGGCACCGGATCGTGCGTATTCGGTGGATCTCATTCAGGCCGGCGATCGATACCTCTGGGGAATGGCGGGCGCCGATGCAGGTCGGTTGAGAATGAAGCAGGGCGAGCGAATACGAATCGTCATGAACAACGACACCGACATGTGGCACCCGATGCACACCCATGGGCACACCTTCTCGGTTCCCTCCTACGGCGGGCTTCGCCGAGACACCGTGATCGTACTTCCGCGTACACAAATGGCGATCGACTTCGACGCCGACAATCCAGGACGGTGGATGTTTCACTGTCACAACGCGTACCACTTCGAGGCCGGGATGACTGCCGACCTCCACTACGTTCGATGAGGAGAGCAGAATGTCATTTCGCACCGGATTGACCACATTGATCGCTGTTGCAGCGGTATTCACACTGACGTCGTGCGGCAACGATTCGACGGGATCTACCGAGCAAGCGCCGGTCGAGATCTCGGTGAAAAACCTTGCGTACACACCGAACTCCGTCACCGTGCACACAGGACAGACCGTCACGTGGATTTTCGAGGACCAGGGAATGCCGCACGATGTCGTGTTCGCCGAGTTGGGGATCAAGAGCGATCTCCAAGGAAGCGGAACCTACAGTCAGACCTTCGGCAAAGCCGGAACGTTCACCTACACGTGCACACCACATCCGAACATGACCGGCACGATCATCGTCGAAGAGTGAGTGCGGCAATGAAAGTGAACGAATCCGCAGCCCCGGAAGACTCGCCTGGACTCGTCGACCGAGACGCTTTGGGCAGGATGATCGCGCCGGTGAGAAATCAACTCCTCCTAGGGGCGGGTCTGTCGGCACTGTCGGTGCCGTTGCGATTCCTGCCCTACGTTGCGGTGGTCGAGATCGCGCGGGTGCTCCTGACCGGCTCGTCGTTGAACCTGGTCTGGATGTGGGCCGCAATCGGTGCAGCGGGCACAATTCTCGGTTTTGTCGTCTACAACGCAGCACTGACCGTGTGTCACACCGCCGACGCGCATTTCAAATACTCGATCCGCTCACGTATCGCTCGGCATCTGTCCCGAGTTCCTCTGGGGTGGTTTGCAAATGGTGGCACCGGTGAAGTGAAGCAGGCGATGACGGACGACGTGAAGCGGATGCATCTTCTCGTCGCTCACCTTCCCGCCGACGTGGTGCCCGCGATCTTGTCGCCGATAGTGGCCCTGATCTATCTGGTGGCGATGGACTGGAAGTTCAGCCTGGTCCTGGTCGGCTACATCGGAGTGTGTCTCGCTCTCGCCGCGCCGTCGATGCGCAGAGCCTATCGAACGAACGTCGACTCCTGGAATCTTGCAATGTCGACATTGACTTCTGCGACAGTAGAACTGGGCGACGGTATCGAGGTTGTCAAGACGTACGGGAGTGGGAGTCGCGCATTCGCGCGCTACTCGAGCGCTGTCGATTCGATGGTTGCGGTGTGCGCGCGATGGATGTCGGGGATGGGAAGGCCGGTGGTCGCGATGTCGATCCTCCTCTCACCGGCGGTACTCATCGTGGTCATCACGGCGACGGGAACTGCAATGTTGTCCGGGGGTTGGATTACCCCGGTAGCTCTTGTTGCCTTTCTGGTCGTCGGAATCGGTGTTCCGTCGTCGGTTCTGCACATGGGAACGATGGCCAACCTCTACCGCGAAGGCCAACTGGGAGCGACTCACGTCGAGAGCATCCTCGGCGAACCAGAGCTGGCCGAACCTCAGGATGCAGTGCCTGCTCGCAGCACTTTGGTCGAATTCGACAGCGTCGGCTTCGAATACACCACTGGGCAGCGCGTCCTCGAGAACATCTCCTTCGAGATGCAACCGGGCACCGTGACCGCGATCGTTGGCCCCTCCGGCTCCGGAAAGACCACTTTGGCGCGTCTACTTCCGCGGTTCTGGGACGTCACGGACGGGTCTATTCGACTGGGCGGAAGCGATTTACGAGATCAGTCCAGTCGCGAAGTCTTGAGATCGATGGCCATCGTCTTCCAAGATGTTGTGCTCCTGCGGGACAGCGTGCGCGAGAATATTCGGCTCGGTCGACCGGATGCAACGGATCTGGAAGTGGAGACAGCGGCGAGGCGGGCGCAGATTCACGACGTGATCATGCGACTGCCGGAGGGGTATGACACCGAGATCGGTGGTGGTTCGGGCGGTGAGCTGTCGGGTGGGGAGAAGCAACGCCTGACGATCGCCCGCGCCATCCTTCAGAACCCGCCGATCGTCATCCTGGACGAGGCGACTTCGCAGGCCGATCCCCACAGTGAATCGGCCGTTCAACGCGCACTGGGCGAGATCAGTGCAGACGGCGGCACCCTGATGGTGATCGCTCATCGACTGCACACCGTCCGATACGCAGATCAGATACTCGTTCTCGACGCCGGACGGATCGTGGAAAAAGGTACGCACGAACAGTTGTCGGCGCTCGGCGGAACCTACGCGCGGATGTGGGCGCTCCAGAACCCCCTCGTCGAAGACATCTCTCCGCGAAAGGCGCCGCAATGATTCAAGACCTGGACGAAATCCTCGGGCGCGACAATGGGATGCGAGGTCAGATAGCAGGTTTCACGCTCGCCGGGATACTCGAGGGTGTCGTCTTTGCACTGATGATTCCGATCCTGAAAGCGGTGGTTCGCGGCGATTACGACGCCTCAGTTCCGTGGGTTGTCACTGCTGCTCTCGTGGCGGTAGCCTGTGCCGCCGTACGGTGGATCGCCGAGAATCGGGCGTACCGCATCGGAATCGATGGTTTTGCCGGTGGAATCATGCATCGCCTCGGTGAGCACTTGGTGCAGGTTCCGCTCGGGTGGTTCAGCAAGGCAAATCGTGGAGCGTTCACTCGCCTGGTCACCGAGGGCACGGCAATCTTGATGAGCATCCCGGGAATGATCATCGCGCAACTCGTCACCGTCACGGTGACTCCAGCGACAGTGGCGATCGCTGTCTTGTTTGTGGACTGGCGACTGTCTCTCGCGATGGTCGTCTTCGTTCCACTGGGGATTCGGGCTTACCGCAACGTGCAGCGGGCGGTTGTTCCCGAATACGAGGCGATCGGCAAGAGCGAATCCGAGTTGGCATCGCGCGTCGTCGAATATGCACAGGCGCAGCAAGTTCTACGTTCGGCCGGTAAGAGCGGCGAAGGCTGGACTCGGTTGGACGAAGCTCTTGTGTCCAACCGGGACGCACACCTGCAGGAAATCGGATCGGTCGACAAGTATCTGCTGCGCTTCATGATCGTCGTTCAGGTTGCCTTTCTCACCGTCCTGGCACTGGCGGCACTGCTGGTCACCACCGGGTCCATCGACACAGCAAGCGTGATCGTTGTTCTCGTGTTGGCCGTGAGGTTCGTGGAGCCGATGCAGATGCTCGCAGGATTCGGTGAAGGTATCTCACTGGCCCGGGTGTCGCTCGGATCTGTCCGAGAGATGATCGATGTACCGGTGCTGGCGGAACCTGAGGTGCCGAAAGAGCCTACGTCGTATGATATTCGGTTCGATTCGGTCTCCTTCGGCTACGGCCCGGATCGCGTGATTCGTAACGTGAGTCTCGAATTCCCGGACTGCTCGGTCACTGCTCTGGTCGGTCCTTCCGGTTCCGGAAAGACAACTCTGGTTCGGCTGATCTCCAGATTCTGGGACGTCGACGAAGGTGCGGTATCCATCGGGGGAGCCGATGTTCGCGACATCGGAACGAGAGCATTGATGTCTCGGATATCGACTGTCTCACAGCAGGTTTACCTGTTCGACGGAACCATCCTGGAGAACGTTCGGTTGGCGAGACCGGATGCCACCGAGTCGGAGGTCCGTCAAGCAGTGGTGGATTCCAGGCTAGGCGAAGTGATCGACCGTTTGCCGAGCGGTGAGGAGACCAGGGTAGGTGAAGGCGGATCACTGCTGTCCGGCGGTGAACGTCAGCGGGTCTCGATTGCGCGGGCATTCCTCAAGGACACTCCGATTGTTCTTCTCGATGAAGCGACTTCAGCCCTCGACGGAGAGAACGAAGTCGCCATCACCGAGGCAATTCACCGATTGGCCCGTGGTCGAACGGTGGTGATCATCGCTCATCGCCTGTCGACTATTGAGGGAGCAGATCGCATCGTCTACCTCGAAGACGGTGGGGTGGAGGAGGTCGGTTCCCACGAAGACCTGATCGCGCGAGGTGGAAAGTACTCGGATCTGTGGGCCGAGCGCAGTGGCGCGGAGGGATGGAGGATCGACCGAGCGCTCGAGCCATGAGCAAACCGTGTGGTTTGATCGACGAATGGACGAAGCTGCTGCAGATCCAGTGAAACCGCCGCGCAAGCGCCGGTGGCCTCGTTGGGTCGCAGGCATTGCGGTGCTCGGAGCGGTTGTCTACGCAGGCTCGATCGTGTGGATTTCCGTGGCGTCGGCCGGCCACACGTCGGACGCCGCCGATGCTCCCGATGCTCCGGTCGTGATCGTGCTGGGCGCGCAGATCAAGGACGGTAAGCCGATGGCTTTCCTGAAAGGGCGGCTGGACGCAGCAGTAGAACTGGTGGAAGCGGGAAAGGCTAAAGCGGTCCTGGTCTCCGGCGACGCGAACGGCGGCTCGGGTGACGAGATCGCGGCGATGACGAACTACCTGGTGGAGCAGGGAATAGATGAGCGTCGCATCGTGGGGGATCCGTACGGCCTCGACACCTATGACACCTGCTTCCGGGCCATACATACGTATGGGGTGACCAAGGCGTTGATCGTCACTCAGGGGTATCACGTGCCCCGCGCTGTTGCATTGTGCCGAGACGTCGGCATCGACGCAGACGGTGTGAACAGCGATTGCGGGTGCGCAACTCCGACGCTGATCAAGAACGCCGCCCGGGAGTGGGTTCTTGCCAAGCCCAAGGCAGCGCTGGACATGCTGTGGAGTCGGGACGCAAAGGTGACGTCGCCGTCGGAGGACTCGGTCCAGGTGGCGCTGTCGATTCCCTGACGCGGGGTGAGTGCGCACGGTTTCTGTCGAGCGAACACACGCTCCGGAGAGTCGGAGCGTGTGTTCACTCGAGGTGAAGGGTGCTCGGTCGAGAGTCAGATCAGTGCTGCGGCGGCGAATGCTCCCAGTGCGATCAATGCCGCGCCGGTGACGCTCTGCACGCGACGGTCCACGACGCACATGATCGAGAGGAATCCCGGCATCGAGCCACCGCGCTTGGTGTGCACGATTGCCGCGAGGCTGGGCATGCAGCGGCCAAGGGATACGACCGTGAACAGCGCCGCCCCGAGAGCCGGTGTACCCGAAGCCATGACGCCGAGTGCCAAGAGGTAGTACGCACTCGAGCGGATGAAGATCAGAAATCCCGGACCGATGATCGCGCCGAAGATCAGCGAGACCTTCCACGGCGCCATCGTGCGGCGCAGATGGCGCGGAAGCTGTTGGCGCCGCATCGGAGTCGGCATGCTCACCGCACCCAATTCATGCAGCCCGTAGGCAACCGCGACGACGGCCCAGACGCCGAGCGCCCAGCCGATCGGCACGTACCCGGACATCGCCGCACCGAGAGCGCCGATCAATGCCCCGGTGACGGCTCCCGTCGTGACCGAACCCAGAGCGTGCCAGCCGAGTCGGCGGACGGGAGTCGAGGATCCCTTCCGATCGACTTGCTTCGGCGCGGCAACAACTCCGGCGACGGACATTCCGCAGGTCGACCAGTTCGCGGCCAGCGACGTAACCAGTCCGGCGCCGATAACAGCTGTGGTCAAAGCTGTTGTCGCAGATGGCGTGGCCACGAGTGCGAGGCCGGCACCCGCAGCGGCGCCCGCCGCGACGAGGCTGACACGGGTCGCGGTGCCGACCGAGCCTTGAAGGGTCGGCCGGATGTCAGGGACATCGGTCTGCAGTGGGCCGTGTGAGAGAACAGTAGTCATCAGATCCTCCGAAGTGTTTGTGGTTCAGGAAAAGTGTCGAGTCGAAGTCGCAGCGAAAAGTGATGAGCCAGTGTTCACAGCACTGTGATGACTCCGATCATGTACGGGTGCACGGAGCACGAATACTCGTAGACGCCGACGCTCTCGAACGTGTGCCGGAACGTTCCGTCTCCGGTGATACCACTGTCGAACAGGCCGGGTGATTCCACATGATGCAGGAGTCCACCGTCGTCGAAGCGCCACTCGACGGTGCCGCCGTGTTCCACGGTGACGTCCATCGGGCTGAACTGAACATTGCTGATCTCGACCACCACGTCGGGGACGGGATCTTCTGTGCCGCAAGCTGGGACACACGTCGCCGCGACAGCGAGGCCGAAGCCGGCGATCCACCTCCTCACTATTGAACGATCACGGTGCCCACCATCATCGGGTGGGGCGTGCAGTGGTAGGTGAAGGTTCCGGCGTCGTCGAACGTGTACGAGAAGGTTCCCTCGGTGAGCAACTCGCTCTTCAGTTTCCCGTCGAGATCACCGTTGCCGACCACGTCGTGGGGGAGTCCGCTGTCGTCGAACTTCCATTCGACGGTCTGTCCCTTCTCGATTGCGACCGATGCCGGTGTGTACGCCATGTTCTTCACCTCGATCACGACTGCAGGTTCGTCCGACGACGCACCGGCATCACTACTGCAGGCGGTGAGGCTCAGGGCAGCGCACGCGGCCAGGAAAGCGGGAACGAGTTTCTTCATGAGGTGTTCTCTCCATTCTTCGACTTGTCAGCGGACGTAACGCAGATTTGCCGTCATGCCGGCCTCGAAGTGGTAGGCGTTGTGGCAGTGGAACATCCACTCGCCGGGATTGTCGGCGTCGAACTCGATGGCAAGCTCGGTGCCGGGTAGGACGTTGACGGTGTCGCGGCGAAGTCCGCCGTAATCCGGTACCGCAAACGTGTGGCCGTGGGTGTGCATGGGGTGCCACATCGTGGACGCGTTCTTCATCGTGATCCGGACCCGTTCGCCCTGTTTCATGACGAGCTTGCCTGCATCGGCCCCCGCCATTCCCCAGACGTACCGATCGCCGGCCTGGATCAACTCGATGCGGTAGTCGCGATCAGGCGATTTCGTCTCGAGCCGTGCGGATTCCGTGGGCCGGAGTTCGCTTTCGGTGACCAGTCGGCCGGCCAGTTCCGAGAGGTTTCCGCCGACATCCGGGTTCGCCAGCGCCAACGCGTCGGTGCTGCGTAGGACGGTCGACGCATAACCATCTCGGCCCTCGACCTTCGCCACCACCGGCCATGTTCCCGACTTCACCGTCACCAGCACGTCGTAGCGCTGCGCCATTCCGACGATGATGGTGTCGGCGGGAGTTGGTTCCACGTCGTAGCCATCGGTAGCGACAATTGTCATCTCGTGACCGGCCACAGCAAACCGGTACGGAGTTTCGGCGGCTGCGTTGATGATTCGCAGTCGCAGGGTCGAACCGGGCGCTGCAGTCACGACAGCAGGATCGTTGGGTGGCCGCCCGTTGATCAAGTGCAGTGGATACGCGATGTGTTGAGTCATCCCGCCGAGTGGTTCGGAAGAACCGTGTCCGCCGCTCACCAACTGTTGCGCGACGGACATGTCGGCTTCCGAGTGTTCCGCCGGAGTTGTTGCCCCACCGCCGTGTCCGCCGTGCCCGCCCGAAATTGCCGGGTTCAGGGCCATCAGGACGGAATCCGGTGTGGTACCCAATCCGTCGAGCCAGTCGTCGAGCACCAGAACGGCATCGATGTCGGCCCCGGTGATGTCGTTCGGGTTCTCGACGATCAAGGCGCCGAACAGCCCCCGATCGGCTTGTAATCCGCTGTGCGAGTGGTACCAGTACGTTCCCGGATCCGGTGCGATGAAGTTGTACTCGAAACTCGAACCGGCGCCGATGGGAGCCTGCGTGGTGGGTGCCGCGCCATCCATGTCGTTGCGGATTCGAATTCCGTGCCAATGCAGTGTTGTTTCGGCGTCGAGGCCGTTCTGGACGCTGACGTTCACCCGGTCACCGGACTTCAGGCGAAGTTCCGGAGCCACCGCAGCGCCTCCGTACGTCCACGTGTCCACGAGGCGTCCGCCAAGATCTACCGTCGAGAATCCGGCGGCAAGGGCAAACGCAGCGGTGGTCCCGTTCCAGGCTCGCGCCGATTCTGCGGCGGCAACTTCCGGGTCGGTGGGCAGGATGTAGTCGAGATCGGTCGTCGGCGTCGGAGATGCTGCAGTGGAACTGCATCCGGCAATCGTCCCCATTGCGCCGAGCCCGAGTGCTCCGGCGCCGAGTGCTCCCAAACTCAGGAAGCGGCGCCGGCCCATCACCACACCGGATCCGGGACGACTCATCGGAGTACTTCTGGTGTGATCAACCCGCTGACATCCCCGACGTTGCCCGAGACATCGACGGAACTGACCTGCTCGCCGGTGCTCGCGTTGTAACCCACGATCTTCTGCGGAGCGGAGCCTTCGACCTCAGGTCCGGTACCGAGCACGTAGAACGTGGCGCCGTCGACGGAAAAGGTCATGCTCTTGATGTCTGTCAAGCCGAGGTCTGCAAGCGTCAAGCTCTTCACCGGGGCGAAGGTCGTTGCATCGGACAAGTCGATCTTGACCAGTGAGCCTCCCCTAGCAGAGTCCGGATGAATAGCCGTGTCCGTGTACGCGATTGCGAGCCGGGTTGCGTCGGCGTTGATGACGTTCTCCGAGAATCGACCGGAGTCCTGCCCGGCGTTTCCGATCGGCTTGACACCTTCCTGAGGCAGTCCGTTGGAGAAGTCGAAGACGTACACATCGCCGTTCTCACTGACCAGCAAGGCTTTTTGTGCTTCCGAGGCCCACGTGACCTTGCGGGTGGAGACAAAATCCTCGGGTAGGACCTTGCTTCGGGCGGTTTCCTTCGGAACACCGTCGTCACCGATCGTGACGTGCAGCAGTTCCCGGGTGTCCTCGCAGACGCTGTACAGCTCGTGATCGACCATCCACGTGAACGGACCGCAGCCGACTATCTGGAGTGCACCGGTCGCTTCCTTCTTCTCGAGGTCGACCACTCTGATGCCGTACAAACCGTCGTCCCACGTGACGAAGAACTTGCCGTCGGACGTCACGGCGTTCGAGCCGGGACGGGAATGTACGCGTGCGACGTCCGGAAGCATGACCTCGGCTGGTTCCAGCAGGTTTCCGGAGTAGGTGCTGACCGTGAAATCTGCCGCGCCGCGGGAACCTCGGGGCCGCCACACCTCGGCAGCGAGCACCGCAGGATCCTCGGCGGAATCCCCGACGAATCCGTGAATGACCGGATCCCAGATACCAGGGCCGACGGTGATCCGGCTCTCGGCCACACCGGTTTTCGGATCGATGACGTTGACGCTGAGCTCGAGTTGGCCGAATCCACCTTCGACGCCCAGCAAGCGGTCAGCTGCGATCGGGGTGATCGAACCGACGTGCAACGGCTCGGGAATGGTATCGCCGATTTCCTGGTCGTCGTGACCGAGGGAGATCCCCTCGCCCGGAGCAGTGAACGGAACTGTCGGATAGGTGACATCGCCTGCGCTCGAGGGTTCGTCGTTGTCGGACGAACTGCAACCGGCCAGCGCGAGTACGACGGTGAGTGGGATGACGGCAACGGCGGGTCGCGCCAGTTTTCGGGTTCGCGGACTGCTCATGATCCGGCACCGACCTTGGGGCGCTCGGCCGGTCGAGTCTGGCAGTCCTCACCGATGATGGGCGCCATCGTGCAGGTGTATGCCTGGGACTCGTCGGAGACACACCAGATGATTTCCTGGTCGTAGCTTCCGGAGACCGGGTTGTACATCACGGCCTGCATGTCCGGTTCGCCGCAGAATGCGTTGGAACACGAAGGCGCACCGCAGCAGTCGTAGTAGGCGATCAGATAGGTCTTGCCGGTATCAGGGTTGGTGCAGCATCCGACCCAGAACTCTGCGCCGGGCTTGCTGCCGGGGGCGCAGGTGGTGACACCGCCGCCGTTGCATGCGGCACAGGACGTTCCGTCCATGTTGCACCAGCGCCAGTACTCGCACTCGGCCGGATCTTTACCGTCGTAGACAGGGACAAGAGGTTCGGGGCCAGGTGCCGGCGCAGGAACCTCGGGTTCCTGGGCGAAGGCACTACGTGTCACAGGAAGTGTGCTGATCAGTGCCACTCCTGACACACCCATGGTCCACTTGCCGATCCGACTGATCATGGAACGCCGCGAAACTCGTTCGGAGAGTTTGCGTCCGGTTCGACTGGTGAGCGAACCGCCCTGGCCCGCCATCCATTCGGCCTGGGCCTGAACTGTCGCCTCGTCGACGGGATATCGATTCTCCGTCATGTTGTGCTGCGGGAATTCATTGTCGTCCAACGATTTTCTCCTGATTCGTGAAGAGGATCGAACTGTGCAGGAAGATCAGGCCACGCTGCCGGATTTCGCCTGGGCATGAAGGTGCTGGAGTGAGGGGGTGCCGGATTCGAGCGCATTGAGCAGGCTTTCCACCTGAGCCATGTGATTGCACAGGCCCTTTCCTCGGATCTTGCCGTGCTCGTCGAGAATCACGCCGTACGGAGTGGTGCCCACCTGGTATGCGATACCGACGTCTCGAGCGTCGATGTAACTGAGCTCGGAACCGATCCCGCTGCCGGCCAGGAACTCGCGATGCTCTTCGGGTGTTCCGTCGGAGATGATGATCACGTCGAGATCCGATTCGGCTCGGGCCATTGCCCTTACGCCGGGAAGAAGGCTCTTGCATGTCGAGCAACTCGGTGCTGTGAACAGCAGGAGTTGAGGTTTGTCGCGGTGACCACCGACTCCGACGGTCCGTCCTTCCTGATCGATGAGACCGGCAAACGACGGGCCGGCCTGTTCGACCTTGGGGCCGGTATCCATCATCCGGGCACCGAGAGGTCCGAGACGTACTTGTACGCGGCCGATTTCACGAGCCAGAGCAAGAACCATCAAGAACAGTACGGCTACGGCGATCACCAGGATCACTGTCGCGACAAGGAGGAAAGTGGTCATCGTGGTAGTCCTGCCTTCGAGTTTTCAGTGGTGGGGATGTGAGTCACGAGCCGTACCGGGACGCGGTTTCGGCGGTTCGTAGGCGGATGGAGGCGCTCGACAGATAGTCGTCGACTGGGCGTCGTCCGAGGTGGACCACCGAACGAATCTGTGCGAGAGCAACTCCAGCCAGGACGAGGAGGAATCCGAAGGTCGCCGCCACGACCTGGACGCCGATCTCAGCCTGTCCGGCGGTGACCGACAGTGCCACAGCGATCACCGCGAGTGTTCCGGCGCGAACGGCGTGGAACCATCCGATACGCGGAATCTCGCCGACTCCGAATGCAAAACATCCGCAGTCCAGATCGCGTCGCCCACGCAGGAGGTTGATCGTGAGGCCCGTGAAGAACGACGCGAACATGACGGCAGCAACCAAGGCGGCGAGGCGATGGGCCACGCCGAGAACCAGGAGGATGCCTACGACGGTTTCCGCGACGGGAAGGATGCGAGCGATCGGTACTTCGAGTCGCACCGGCAACACTTTGTATCCGCGCACCGAACGAAGGACCCCGTCGTGGTCGTTCAGCTTGGGAATGCCGGCGAGCAGGAGAACAAATCCGATGATCGCCGAAGTGGTGGCGCTGACCAAGTGCATGCTTCCTCCGTTCCTCTCGGGTAGTGCCGGTGGTGTGTGGGACACATCCTGTACGGGCGATGCTGCGAACCCGCGTCGACCGCGCTACGCCTGGACGAGGTGCAACTGAGAGAGCAGTTGTCGTGTGAGAATCGGAGAACTCGCAGGTCAAGGTGCTCCCGGAGGGGCCGGATACCGTCGGCCGCCCTTGATCCGGCATGACGCTGGGTGGGAAACAGAGTCGGATTCTCACTTGAAAGTTCTGTGCGCGCCATCGTGGAAACTGCGCGGAAACATAAGCGGACTAACTTGACCGAATTCTGACAATTCGCTCGTAGGTTCGGGCCTGGACGCGACGGACGGTGACACATGGCCGTGAGTGCGGCACTGCGTGCGGCGATCACGCGAGCGCAGAATGCGGATCAACACAGTGAGCCCGTGTTCTCCCCGCTCCGTGGTCTCGGACGAGGACGTCTGACCCCGATCGACCTGTTGGGGCAATCACTTTCCACGATCGCTCCGGCAACGGGAATGGTGTTCATCGCCCTGTGGATGATCACCTACAGTCCCGGCTACGTCGGGTTGGCTGCGATTGCTGCGACAACTTCGGCGGTGTTTATCGTTGCGTTCTGCATCACTCAGTTCACGCGGAGACTGGCAGCAGCAGGATCGTTGTACAGCTTCGTCTTCCAAGGCTCCGGTATCCGGGCGACACTGACGGCGGGTGCCGCACTGGTACTCGGGTATCTCGGAATCTCGGTTTCGGTTTTCTCGCAGGCAGTTCCGAGTCTGCTCGATACCATCGCCATTGTCGGCCCCGACGTGCGAGGGCCTGCCGCGACGGTGATCACGACGGTGGCGATTGCCCTGGCCGTCGCGTGGATTGCAGTGCGAGGCGTCCGGTTCGCCACCCGAGCGATCCTGGTCGTCGAAGCGTGCTCGTTGATTCTCATCGTCGTGGTCATGCTGGCGACGCACAGTGACACGACAACTGCTGTTGCCCTGCCGAATCCGTCGCTGAGTGCAGTTCCGTTTCTCGCGATGCTGACGGTGCTCAGCATGGCGGGCTTCGAAAGCTCGGCCTTCTTCGGCCCGGAAGCAAAACGACCACTCATCAGCGTCACACGCACGGTTCTCATTTCGCCGATCATCTGCGGGGTCCTCTTCGTTTTTGCGGCCTGGGCGGCGATGACCGGCCACGGCGCAACGATCGTCGGAGCGTACTTCGAAGGAACGGCATCCGGAGCCAGCGCGGAAGTGGTTCTGGCAGTCAAGATCGGAATGACGTGTTCCTGGTTCGCATCCACTCTCGGTTGTGCGCAGGCGGGTTCGCGGTTGTTGTACTCGATGGGGATCGAACGGGTACTGCCTGCGCCGCTCGCTCGCGTACACAGACGGTTCCGCACCCCGTACGTTGCGGTACTTGCGTTCGTCGCGGTAAGTGCGGCGGGCGTATTCATCTATTCGGATACGGTTCGCGACGATTCGGGATCCTTCGACGGCGTGGTGGAGACCGCGTTGGTCTGCGCTTACACGCTGGTGGCCTTTGCTTCGTGGAAGTTCTTGCGCCGAATCGGGGAACATACTTCGCTGACCCGGATATGCACCGTATCCGTGAGCGTCGCCGGTGCCGGTCTACTGGTCTACATCGTTCTCGACGGTGCGGTTCACGGGATGTGGGCACTGCCGATCGCTGCTCTTGCTGTTGCTGTGTCGGGGACAGTGTGGAGTTCATTGCTTCGAAGAGCCAGACCGGAAAGCCTTCTGATGGTCGGCGCTTTCGACAGCGTCGAGACGGCGGACCTGTTGCCCGGTGCGGGCACTCTGCTGATCGACGGTGACGGGCGAAGGCGACTCGTTCCGGATCGTGGGACCGCCGAGGGTGACTCGCCGGAGCATGGGCGGTGACCGCGGACCGTGCAACCGCTGGTCCACGATCAGGCAAACAGATCGGCGACGAGACCCACTTCAGTGGACAACAACCGCGTGCGGTCCAGAAGGCGCTGGGGATGCTCGAGGCGGTGGCTCATCTGGGACCGGGAACAACCGCGAAGGAGATCGCCACTTTTGCAGGCGTTCCATCGGCCACGGCGTACCGGATGCTGAATCTGCTGGTGGCGGAGGGCTTTCTCGTGCGGGTGCCGGACCTGTCAGGGTTCGCGTTGGGGCGTCGGACTGCCGAGCTCTCGCATGCGGCGTCGTCGAGTGGTCCGGCGCCGACGCTGCACGAGCGCGTCGAGGACATGCGGACACACACGAGGTTCGGATTGCACGTCGCCTCATTCGCTGGTGGGCGCTTGAGGTTCGTCGACAAGGATCCGGATCACGAGATCATCGGAATAGCGGCACTGGCCAAGAACCTTCACGCGAATGCGCTGGGGAAGGTTCTGTTGGCGCACGACGAGCGGCTGCTTTCGGGTTTGGAACTTCGCCGGGTCACGGAGTTCACCCTCGGTGATTTCGATGCGTTGTATGAGCAGTTGAGGTCTGTTCGCCTGCAGGGTTTTGCATTCGAGAACCAGGAATGTCGCCTGGGTCGATCCGCGGTCGCAGTACCGGTTCGAGATCACGCAGACCAGGTGGCCGGCGGGTTGTGTGTTCAGGGAGCGAGCGGGCGAGTGACGGACGAGGATCGAGAGTTGGTCGGTTTCCTACTCGATTGCGCGCGTCAGCTCACCGGATTGCTCTGACGTCACACGCGCAGGCTCAGGGGGAGCCCGGCGGTCATCAGGACCACGGACTCCGATTCACTGGCGATGCGGCTGTTCACCAGACCGAGTAGATCGCGGAACAGTCTCCCGGACTTCGTGTCCGGGACGACGCCGCTTCCCACTTCGTTCGTGACGGCGACAATCGGAACCGGACAGGCGGTCCAGGCGTCGGCCAACCGGTCGATATCTGCGTGGACGTCGCTGAGATCTTCTGTCGCCCACGCCTGATGTCGGTCCAGACGTGCGGTCAGCCACGTGCCGAGGCAGTCGATCAGGATCGGTGTTGTTGCGGCCACGAGAATTTCGGCGACCTCGGAGGTCTCTACCGTCGTCCACGTCGGCGGCCTCCGCGCGCGATGCGACGCAATTCGTTCGATCCAGTCGGGATCGTCGTCCAGCGGATCCCCGGTGGCGATGTACGTGACGTGCCGGTAGCCGGCAAGCAGGCCCTCCGCGTAAGTGGACTTGCCCGAGCGGGCGCCACCGGTGACCAGAGTTCGATGGCTCTGTCCTACCCCGATCTCGAGCACAGCTCCATCCGGAACCGCTCGCGCCCCTGACACACGAAGTGCTTCCGAGAGTTCGTTTTCGACGGGGTTGTGGTGCCCGAGGTGTACGGCGACCACATCGGTTCGATCGGTGATCGCGTCGCAGTTGCGGAGCCGCAACACCGTCTCCGCGAAACTCGACAGATCGTGGTGCCCGGTGCCGTGGTCGGTCTTGTAGCCGAAGGTCTCTTCGAGAAAGACGGCGTCGAAACGCGCGTCGGCAAGGGCGTCGACAATTGATTCGGGCAAAGGCCCGGTGTCGGTGGCCCAGAAGATTCGGGTTCCGGATGCGTCGGTGATGTCGTAGAGAAGGGTGGGTACTTCGTGCGCGGCCTCGAGTGCGCGAACACGATAGGTGCCCAACATGATCGACTGGTCGGTCTCGAGCGGTGTGAAGGTCACCGGATCGTCCGGGCCTACCCAGTCTCGGCAGAGATCGAGCGCGTCGGGTGGTCCGAGAACCTGTAGTGGTTCGGTGCGCGAGGCCCAGGACCGGAACAGCAATGCCATCGGGCCGAGGTGATCGGGATGCGAATGCGTCAGCAGGATGTGTTCGACGTGTGCCAGCGTGCGACCGAATCGCGACGCGGCACGCGGTACTTCCGGACCACAATCCAACAGGATTCTGTTGTCCACCAGGGCGGCAGTGTGCCCGCGGATGGTTTCACTCGACAGGGCGGCCAGGCAGGAAGGGCAGGTACAGAACGGGTTCGGCCAACCGTCGGCAGCACCGGTGCCGAGCATCACCAATTCCATCAGCGGGTGCCTTCCTGCCGAATCGGAACAACTATGGGACCGCTGGGCCGGTCCAGGATTTCGACCCGAGCGCCGTACACGCGGCCGAGGAGGTCTGCCTCCAGCACCGATGAGGGAGTGCCGTCGGCAACCACGCTGCCCTTGTCCAGCAACACGATTCGTCGACCGTACTGACCCGCGAGAGTGAGGTCGTGCATCGCGGCGATGACCGTGATGTTGTCGGCTTCACGCAGTTCCTCCACCAAGTCGAGAACCTGCTGTTGGTGACCGATGTCGAGCGCGCTGGTGGGTTCGTCCAGGAGCAGTACCTGCGGTTCTTGAGCCAATGCCCGAGCCAGGACCACGCGCTGCAATTCGCCACCGGAAAGTTCGGTGGCTCGTCGATCTGCGAACTCGGTGAGGTCGAGCCTCTCGATCACCGAAGAGATCACCGAACGATCTGTGGCGGTTTCGGTTCCGAAGCGTCGTAGATACGGTGTACGGCCGAGCGCAACCAGTTCGGCAACCGTCGCGCCCTCGGGTACCACCGGGCGCTGAGGCATCAGCGCGACGACGGCTGACATGGCCTTGCGGCTCGAACTGCGTGGGTTGAGTCCCCCGACGGTGAGTTCACCGATGGACGGAATCAATCCAGCGAGGGCATGCATCAAGGTCGTCTTGCCGGCGCCGTTCGGCCCGACCACGGCAACCCAATCGCCGGGTGTCACATCGAGATCGATGCCGTCGACGACGTCTTTGCCGCCGAGGTTGATTCGGAGGTCGCGGCATCGCACTGCGGTGTCGGTCATGCGGAAACTCGACTGCGGCGCAGAACCAGAAGGAAGAACGGAGCGCCGATCATCGCGGTTACAACCCCGATGGGGAGTTCGGCCGGTGCCATGACCGTGCGGGCGGCAACGTCGGTGAGGACGAGAAACGCCGCTCCGAGCATGAGTGACAGGGGGAGAAGCAGTCGATGAGACGGGCCGACGACCAGTCGAACCGCATGGGGAACAACGATTCCGACAAAGCCGATGAGTCCACTTGCACTCACGACCGCGGCCGTTCCCAGAGTTGCGGCGAGCACCAGCACCAGGCGTGATCTGGCCGGGTCGACGCCGAGGCTGGCGGCTTCGACGTCACCGACGGCCATCACGTCGAGTACGCGCCGGTGTACCAGGATGACGGCTGAGGCCAGCGCAACGTACGGCAGGACAACGAGAACTTCCGACCAACCGTCGGTGGACAGTCCGCCGAGTAGCCAGGAATAGACCTCGCGCAGTGAATCGTCGAACCGCTGCTGAACAAAAGTCTGCGCTGCATTCGTGAACGCTGCGACTGCGACACCGGCGAGGATGATGACTACCGCGTTCTGCGGCCCGCCAATGCTTCGGCCGAGCGAATAAGTTGCGAACACCGCCAGCACACCACCGACGAAGGCGGCCATGGGAATTCCGAACATGCCCAGCGCTCCACCCGAAACGATGGCGAGGGTTGCGCCCAGTCCGGCTCCGCTGGAAACTCCGAGGAGATACGGATCTGCCAAGGGATTTCGAAACACGCCCTGGTAGGCGGCGCCGGCTACGGCCAACATTGCTCCGACCAACGCGCCCAGGACTACTCGCGGAAGCCGGATCTGCCAGAGAATCGCCTGCTGTGTTGCGGTGAGGCCGGAATCTATATGGATGCCGGGTATTCCGTCCAGAAGTTCGAGAATGGTCCGATCAGGCGTCAAACCGGCCGGCCCCACCAGAACACCGATCAGCAAGGCAGCGCACAGAATGAGCGCGGCGCCGAGCAGAACGGCGGTCCGATGTTGGGAGATACCGGCTTTGATCATCGAGTGCTCAGGCCGCGGGAACTTGGGCAACGATGGCCGCGACGGCCTTCACCTGGTCGGCGACACGAGGTCCCCAGCGGCTGGAGAGGTCTTCGTCGAGCACATGGATCTGGTTGCCGGTAACCGCTTTCATGCCGCTCCACCCGGGTCGAGCGGCGACGGATTCTGCTGTCACTCCACAGCATTGGGAGTCTGCGAGAAAGATGAGATCGGGATTGGCCTGTACCACGAATTCGGCGGACAACTGCGGATAGTCACCCTGCCCCGCGGCGTCGGCGATGCTCTTCATTCCGAACAGCGAGTAGATCTGCCCGACGAAGCTCGAACTCGTGACGGTGTAGAGCGAGGAGTCGAGTTCGTGGAAGTACGTCAGCGGCTGTTGGCGCGCAGGAACACTGGCGACAGCGGCGTCGATGTCCGAGCGCATGGTGTCGACAACTTCGGTGCCCTTGTCCTCGTGGCCGGTGGCCTTCGCGACGCGCTCGATCTGGGCGTAGACGTCGTCGATGCTTGTGGCTGCGGGTAGTAGGAGGGTCGGCACCTTCGCCTTTTGCAGCCCGGAGACAAGATCGTTCATGTCATCCGATGCGATCACCAGATCCGGTGCGTAGCCGAGGATGGCTTCGACGTTCGGTTGAAAGCCCGAGAGATCGGTGACCGGGATACCGGCCGGGTAGTCGGACTGATTGTCGACGGCCTTCACCTGATCGCCCGCGCCGACGGCCCACAGGGTCTCGGTGGCGCTGGGACTGAGTGACACGATCGACTGCGGACGTGACTCGATGGTGATGTCCGTGCCGGAATCCGTGGGACCGGAAACAACAGTCACCGGGAACGAGCCGTCCGAGGCCGCTGTGGTTGCGGGTGCATCTGACGTCGAGCTACTGCACGCACCGGCAAGCAGTGCGGTGCTCACCGTCAGTGCTGCAAGTACAGATCTGAATCTACGTGTCGGCCGAGTACTCACAGCCACCCCTCCGCTAGTGGTGAAGGGTCGCGAGCAGCGCGGCCGCGAGGCGAAGCGCCACGAGCGGTCCTTCGTCCGAGAACCATCGTGTCGCCACGAGGCCGGTGACCTGACTCGTTCGCCTCGAGTAGTGACGGGCGAATTCACAGTTGCGTCGACAGTGCCGGGGTTTCACCGAACTTCACACGAGCAGCGTGGCACCCCGGTGAACCGGGGCATCTGCACTTTACAGGGGTCGTCTGGCTTGACCCGGGAGGTCAAGGCAGGGTAAATATCTATTCCACTAATGAACTAGTGAAAGGGTTCGGATGATCGACTTCCGTATCGACCGCCGATCCGGCATTCCCACTTACGTGCAATTGGTCCTTCAGGTGAAGCAGGCGCTCAGGCTCGGTGATCTCCAAGTCGGGGATCGGCTGCCCACAGCCAAGGACGTCGTGGGAGCGCTCGCGATCAACCCGAACACAGTCCTGAAGGCCTACAAGGAACTCGAGCGCGACGGACTTGTTGCTCCGCGGCCCGGATTGGGCACGTTCGTCGTCAAGTCCCTGGCCAAGCCCGGTATGGCGGAAAGCTCTGCGCTACGGCGCGAGTTGGCGCGTTGGGTGGCAGATGCCGTGGCCGCCGGACTCGAGCGCACGGACATCGAAGCATTGGTGAGTTTGGAGCTCGAGAAGACGTTCATCGAATCGGATCCGTCCGGAAAGCAGGGGGAGACATCATGACTGAGCAAGAATCTGCGCTCACGATGCAGGACGTGGACAAGCGCTTCGGCAAGAAGAAGGTGCTCGACGCCTGCACTTTCGAGGTCGCAACGGGAAGCATCACTGCCCTGGTCGGGGTGAACGGAGCGGGCAAGTCCACACTGATGTCCTTGGCGGTCGGGTTGACGATGCCTGACCACGGTTCGATCTCCGTCCTGGGCAGCACGCCGGATCAGGACGGCATCTGCCCAGGCCTGTCGTACCTCGCTCAGCACAAGCCTCTGTATCCCAAATTCACTGTTGCAGAACTTCTTCGATTCGGCGCATATACCAACGACGAGTGGGATGCGAAGTACGCTCTGGATCTGGTGGAGCGCGCTGGGATTGCTCTCGATGCAAAGGCGAAGACTCTGTCACCAGGTCAACGAACCAGGGTTGCACTGGCTTTGGCGCTGGGGCGCAGACCGCAGTTGCTTCTACTCGACGAGCCCTTGGCGGATCTTGATCCCGTGGCGCGGCGGTCCGTCGCGACCACTCTGCTCGAAGACGTTGCCGAGTACGGCACCACAGTTCTGTTGTCGTCACACATCGTTTCCGAATTGGCAGACGTCTCGGATCGACTTCTTCTGCTGGGCGGCGGAAACGCGAGATTGTCCGGTCCGTTGGATGAATTGATCGCTGCCCATTACGTATTGATCGGGGACGGCGATCCTTCGGACGTGGTCGGCGCCGGTGCGGTCATTCATACCGAGAAGGGGGTGCGGTCGAATTCTCACGTGGTGGAGGGCGTGCGTCCGAGCCCTCGGGACGGCTGGGTGATCGACGACGCAACTCTCGACGACGTGGTGCTCGGGCACCTGAGCGCAGAAACGATGGTGGCGGCATGATCTGGGTTACGTGGCGGCACCACCGGACATCGCTCGTTGTGTCGCTTGGATTCATCGCAGCTTTGGCTATGGCAGCGATAGTCGGCGGGATCGGAACTCGAAGTAGCTTGGGTACAGAGGGCCGAGGAACGTATTTCGGGTGTGTCGGGGTCGGATGGGACTGCTGGGCGGATACCGCCGTTACCGGCGTGAACACGATCGCCGCCGCCTTACCGGTACTACTCGGGGCGCTGGTGGGCGCGACGGTATTCTCCCGCGACATCGATCAGCAAACACATGTTCTCGGTCTGACGCAGTCGGTGAGTCGAGCACGATGGTTCTGGATGCGAGTCGTTGTTGTCTTTCTTCCGCTCACTGCCGCAGCCGCGATCCTCGGTTTCATTCTCGAAGCCGCTCGGGTTGGATTCGAGAGTTGGAGTTATGTGGTCAACGTCGGACCCGTTCAGTCATACGGAATGAGTTCGATGCTCTTCCCTCTGTTCAATTCCAGCGGAATCGTCTTGGGTGCATACACTTTCATGGCGTTGGTCGCCGGAGCTGCGGTATCACTGCTGGTGCGATCACCCATCGCCGCGGTGGCCGTCACCTTGGTCGCCGTCGCAGGTTTGATGGTGGGATTTCAGAATCTGGCACGGCCGCACTATGCCGAGCCGACTGTGCTGACCCAAGGTATCGAGCACGACACCTTCTACGCAACTTACGTCATGGACTCCTCGATGGCGTGGGTGATACGGAGTGGATACACCGATGCCAACGGCAAGCCGGTCGAGATCGACTATCAGGCGTGCACTACCGATACAGCCGGCAATGAATACGATCAGCGATCCGACGAGAGTGACGTGGATTTCTATGTTCGCCAGAAAGCCTTCTTGGCCCAACTCGACGCCGAATATCGTGCGTGTGTGCTCGCGCAGGGAGTGGACCACTACGAAACCTGGTACCACTCGGTCGACCAGGTCAGACGATTCCAATTCACGGAAGCTGCACTCGTCCTGATCCTTTCAGGCCTGTTCCTCCTGCCGGCGCTCTGGGGTCTACGACGCCTCAAGCCGTGACTCAGCGGGCGACCGGCGCGACCGTCAGCTGGTTGATGTTCGCGCCGGTCATCGAGCAACCCTTTGTGGGATAGGCGAGGAAGACCGAGTCGTAGCTGTTGGGTGGGTAAACCCTCAGTCCCGCAACGTCGGTCAGGCCGCACTGATCTGCCGGGTAGTTCTCGACGTTCGTAGCTCGCACCAAAGACGTTGCGGCAGAGCCAGGGGCAAGGGAGACGAGTGAACCGGATCCGGAGCGGCCGGCGGCAGCACCCACTTCGCTTCCGGACGCTCCCGTGACATAGGAGACGCCGGGGAAACCGTCGAGCGTGCACGTGCGGCTGCCCGTGTTGGTGAAGACCACCGGAAGCTCCACAGAACCGGCGGCGCCACTCGACTCGCCGAGGGTGACGTTCAGTTCCCCGATCGCGCAGCCTTCGGGATTGGGTGCCGTCGAGGTTGTGGTTTGGGTGTGGTCGGTATGGGTCGTCGAAGGTGCGGCAGTACCGGTCTGGGTCGTCGGCGCAGAGGCGGTCGTGGTTGAGGCGGGTGCCGGTGAACTCTCGGCCGTTCCCGTTTCATCCGAGTCGCAACCGCTGAGAAGGGCGAGAGCAGCAAGTGGAGCCGCCAACAAGCCGACGTTGCGCATGCGGTTGGGATTCATCGCTCTGAACTCCTCAAGCTGGTCGACAACTGGCTCCGGAACATCCGTGTCCGGTATATCCGAATCCGAGGCCGGATGTGCAGAAACGAATCAGGCTCGCCGGTGATCAGGACCTACTTCCCGGATGGATTGCCGCTGCGGATCTAGCATGAGAAATGACCTGTCCGGATCGCGACCACCGGGAGTAGCGCATGTTCACCTTCACCAGCGACGACGGAGTGGTCATTCATGTCCACGAATGGCCCACCGAGCAGGAACCTCGAGGGGTTGTTCAACTCGCGCACGGTATGGGTGAGCACGCAAAACGCTACGCATACGTTGCCGAAGCCCTGAATGCTCGCGGTTTCCACGTCTTCGCGGCGGACCACCGCGGCCACGGTGAGAGCATGCACGCCGGCCCAGGCAACATCGGCGACGACGGCTGGAACCGCTTGGTGGCAGACATGGTGACCCTCACGGGCATCATCCGCGACAAACACCCCGGCCTGCCCGTCGTACTGCTCAGCCACAGCCTCGGTTCGTTCGCTTCGCAGCAGTACATCCTCGATCATTCGCACCTGATCGACGCCGTCGCACTGTCGGGGACCACCGCGGTCGATCAACTCATCGAGAGCCTCGTCAACGACGGCCCGGACGTCCTCGCCCAGTTCAACGCCGAATTCGAACCGGCCCGTACTCCGCACGACTGGCTCAGCCGTGACGAAGCGCAGGTGGATTTGTACATCAACGATCCGCTGTGCGGTTTCAGCCTGGACGACGCCGGCATGGGCGGACTTATCGCAGCGGGACCGAGGTTCGTCGACGTCGAGGGTGTGCGGCAAGACCTTCCGATCCTGGTCTTCGTCGGCACCTCGGATCCTCTCAACGCCGCGCTGAGCCGTACCGACGTCGCAGTCGAACGGTACAACTCGGCGGGGATCGAAGACGTCACCTATTACACCTATCCGGGCGCCAGGCACGAGATCTTCAACGAGACCAACCGCGACGACGTCATCAATGATCTGACGACGTGGATGGATCGCGTACTCGAAGCGTGACCGCCTCACCGGAAGGGGAACACGATGTCCACAGTTCCGGCCGCACGACCCGATCCAGACCCGCGAGATGTCAAGCGCTGGAGACGATACCTCGCCGACGAACAAGCCGAGGCCGCCGTCTACCGAGACCTCGCGGGTAGGCGCAGCGGCGAGGAGCGCGAAATCCTTCTCGCACTGGCCGACGCGGAGGGTCGACATGAGGCGCACTGGCGAGCGCTTCTCGGCGATCACGTCGGCAAACCACTGCGCGGCGATATCCGCACTCGGATACTGGGCTTTCTGGCCAGACGCTTCGGCTCCGTCTTCGTGCTCGCTCTTGCCCAGCGCGCGGAGACACGATCCCCCTATCCGAACGACGCCGACGCGACCGCATCGATGGGCGCGGACGAGAAGATCCACGAAGAAGTGGTGCGGGCCTTGGCCACTCGGGGTCGGAACAGACTCTCGGGGACGTTTCGTGCCGCCGTCTTCGGAGCCAACGACGGCCTGGTCAGCAATCTCGCTCTCGTGCTCGGCATCAGCGGTAGCGGCGTCTCCAATCAGATCGTTCTGATCACCGGCATGGCCGGGCTTCTGGCCGGCGCCCTGTCGATGGGCGCCGGCGAGTACGTTTCAGTCCGCTCGCAGCGAGAGTTGTTGGAAGCGTCCAATCCTGGTCCGGCTGCCAGCGAAGCTGTCGGACTGCTCGACGTCGACGCGAACGAATTGGCCCTGGTCTACCGGGCCCGCGGCATGTCCGCCGAGGAAGCGGATCAGCGCGCCGCCGAGGTCCTCGCGAACAGCACCTTCGGCGCCGCCGACGTTGTCGACGACCATGAAGCTGTCGGAACCGGGTTGGGCGCAGCGGCGGCAAGTTTCTGCTTCTTCGCCTCGGGCGCAATCATTCCGGTGCTGCCGTATCTGTTCGGCCTGGAAGGCATGACGGCTCTGATCGTCGCATCTGTTCTCGTGGGGATCGCGTTGCTGACGACGGGCGTTGTGGTCGGGTTGCTCTCGGGCGGGCCGCCATTCAAGCGGGCGCTACGCCAACTTGCGATCGGCTACGGCGCTGCCGGCGCGACGTATCTGCTCGGCATGTTGTTCGGGACTTCGCTCTGAGCGTCGGCTTACGCGCGTAGGGCGGGATCGCGGTGAGCCGGATCGATCCGAACCGGAATCTGGCACACCACGGCCTCGGTGTGTTTGCGCAGTGCATGAGCGATCTCATCGGTCCGTTGGCTCGGGAGGAACCGGTGCCATCTGGTCGCCGGGTCGATGGTGGCGACGACAACAAAGGTCTCTCGGTGGGGGAAGTGTGTGCGGATGTATCGGGCGAGGGTGTTCCCCACGGAATTCTCGGTGTCCTCGATGACGATCAAACGCGAATTCGTGTGTCGGGCTTGCCATCGGCGTGTGAAGTCCGTCGTCGATTCGTGGGCCAGGCAGACTCGAATTGCGATGGGCTGTGACGACATCGCCGTTGCCGCGGCCATCGCGCGGGTGGAGAGCGACGTAATTTCGGACACGGGTACTAGGACCGCTGGTTTGTATCCGATAGACAGAGAATCGTTCTCACCCTGAACGGTTAACCGCGTACCGATATGTGTGTACGCACCGCGGATGCGTTCCATGCCGAGGACGAGCGCAGGGAGCGCGAGAGCGATCAGCCAGGCGCCCTCGGTGAACTTCATGGCGGTAGTCACCACTGCTGCGATCGAAGTCAACGCAGCCCCGAAACCGTTGAGCGCCAATCGCCACTTCCAGCCCGGTGTCCGTTCGGCGAGCCAGTGGCGCACCATGCCGAACTGCGCGAGCGTGAATCCGATAAACACACCGATGGCGAACAGCGGCACCAAGGTGTTCATGTTTCCGCCCGATCCGACAAGCAGGAGAGCGCCGACGCCACCGAGCGACAAGACGCCATACGTGAAGACGTCGCGCGTCGACTTTCGGCTGAAGCGGTGCGGGAGCACGTTGTCGTCCGCGAGGATCCGCATCAGGTTGGGAAGTCCGCCGTACGAGGTGTTCGCGGCCAACGCCAACAGAATTACGGTGGAGAATTGGACGACGTAGTAGCCCACACCATTTCCGAGAGCAGCGGAAGTGAGTTGCGACAGGACTGTTGTTCCAGGGACAGGTGCGAGTGAGAACTTCTCGATCAACACGGCAAGGCCGATCAGCATGGTGCCCAACAGGATTCCCAGAGCTACTTCGGCACGCTGAGCGCTACGCACGCGAGGCTTCTTGAAACTGGGTACCGCATTGGCGATGGCTTCGACTCCGGTCAATGCGGCGCAACCACTCGAAAATGCCTTGAGCAGAAGGAGAATGCCGATCGTGTGTGCGTTGTCGGCGAGGAAGGGAGCCGTGGCGGCGGCAGGGTTTTCCCGAAGTAGTCCGGCACCGATCACCGTGAAGATGCTGACGACAAAAACCACGGTGGGCAACATGAATACCCGCGCGGAATCTGCGATGCCCCGCAGATTCAGTGCCGTGATGCCGCCGAGTATCGCCAGTGCGATCCAGACCGTGTAGGGAAGAAGCGCAGGGAAGGCGGAGGTCAGAGCCGCGACACCGACTGCGATCGATACCGCGACGTTGAGGGTGTAGTCGACGATCAACGACGCGGCGGCGGTCAAACTTGCCCGCGGGCTCAGATGCTTCTTTGCGACGGCGTAGGCGCCACCGCCTTCGGGAAATGCGGCGATCACTTGGCGGTACGACGCCACCAGGACTGCAAGCAGCACTGCGATGGCGATCGTCACCGGCACGGTGAAGCCGATCCCCGCGCCGCCTGCGAGGGCCAACACCAACACGATGGCCTCTGGACCGTACGACACCGAGGCCATCGCGTCGAGCGACAGACCCGCCAGTCCGGTTGCGACGGAGAGCTTTTGCTTCTCAGGTTCGCCGCCGGCGCGGATGGTCGACGATATGACTCCACGGTGTCCGAGTATCACTGCATGTCTCACCGAGTCAGTATCGTCATTTCCCGTAGCTCTGAGACTGATCTTGACGATGCTTTGACGCGATGGCCTGCAAATCTGTACGGGTTCACAACGGGGGTTCGAGTCGCGGGAAGCCTTGTGACAGCTGATCAATCCAGCGAGCGCGCGTGGCGAGAATATCGCGGTTCCGAGACTCCGATTGGGCGGCGACGTGCGAAAGTAGGTCGCGAAGTCGGCCCAGAACGAGTGGCGAGTTCGATGCCGAGGCTAAGACGTCGTCCAGTCCGGTTCTGACGAAGCTCGTGAAGTCGGGCAGTGGAATCACCACACGCAGATCACCATGCTCGTCGACGGCCCGGATCGAATCTGCGCGTACGGAGGTCACCAGAGAGAGGAGGTCCTCGATCGCGTCCAGAGCCTGCACGGCCGTCGCAGGATCGTTGATAGCGGGTGAGAGCGCTCTGAGCGCGATGTCAGCCAACAACCGAATCGCGAGTAGGGGGTCCTGGGTGAAGGTCCGCTCACTCCCACTGACCAAGGCGTCAAGGATCGTGTTGGCGGGCATGGGTCCGCCGTAGACGTCGGCGAGCGGCAATCCGTCTCGCAGCGTGCTACCCGGCGACACTCGGAGGACCACCATGGATCGGCAGTTCCGAGCGCTCTGCAGGAGATCTTCGACGAGGATCTGTTGCAGAACGGCCGGCGGTCGATGCCACTCGATTGTCGTGATCACCGGAAGTGTTGGTAGAGGAGGCAACTCCAGATCAGTGGTGGGGTACACGGCGGCGAAGACTGCTCGGCCACGACTCGAGATCGAGGTCAGTACAGGAGCCAACTGGATGGCCGAGAATGCGCGCAGCTGGAGCAGTCTGATCAGCGTCAGCGTGGCCAAGAGTGCCAGCACTGCGAGACTTGGCACAACCACGGACACATCCGTTTCGTTGCTGATGGCGAGCGCTGCCGTGATGTCGAAAACGGACTGGCCTATCGCGAAGGCAAACGTCCGCCACACGATGGGGTCGTCGCGGAACAACAACAAGCGAGGAGTGAAGGTGGTCGCGGCCCATTGGACGACGAGGAACAGCAGCGAGAAGATCACTGCCACTACACCTAATAGCCCCAGTCCGAGGGCAACGAGCATCTCGCTGACCTGACGGGCAGGAATCATCGGGCCGCTCCGGACGTACGGCATCCCCAGTCCGGCAGCCAGTCCCACGACGACGCACAGGATCTGGGTCAGGCCGGCACGTACACGGCGCCGGGGGACGAGGAAGGCATGCCCGATCGGGGTGGGAGCGAAACGTCCGGGCTGATCCACACTTCAAGCCTCCACGCTGCGGCAATGGTGCGCCTTCACCCGAAACGGATGATGTCGACGTCGTCGTGATCCTGAAACGCTTGAAAGAGCCATGTGAGAGACAGAAGGCGAGACGTCATGACGGATCCGACAGACCAGAGCCGCGCCGTACTACCGATTCCGGATCGACAACATCTTGGTCTGGTGACGTACGACGCGAAGGATCCGGACACCGAGTTTCCGCCGATCACTCCGCTACTACCGCCGGCCGGCGCACCCAATGTTCTGGTGGTCCTGTTGGACGACGTGGGATATGGCGCGAGCAGTGCCTTCGGCGGACCAGCGGACACACCGACTGCTGAGCGATTGCAAAGTAATGGGCTCACGTACACGCGGTTTCACACGACGGCACTGTGTGCTCCGACCCGCGCCGCTCTTCTGAGCGGGCGCAACCATCATTCGGTCGGCATGGGATCGATCACCGAAACCGCTACCTCGGCTCCTGGTCTTTCCGGCCTGCGGCCGAATACCAAAGCCGCACTGCCGATGACGTTGAAACTCAACGGATACTCGACGGCTCAGTTCGGCAAGTGTCACGAGGTTCCGCCGTGGCAAACATCCCCGGTGGGACCGTTCACGTCGTGGCCGACGGGAGAAGGCGGATTCGAGCATTTCTACGGATTCATCGGCGGGGAGAACAATCAGTATTACCCGGCGCTGTACGAGGGCGTAGCGCCTGTCGAGCCGGACAAGACACCGGAAGAGGGCTACCACCTCACCGAGGACCTTGCCGACCACGCGATCGACTGGGTTCGGATGCAGAAGTCCTTGGCTCCAGACAAGCCGTTCTTCGTCTACTTCGCTCCCGGCGCCACACATGCGCCGCACCATGTTCCGAAGGAGTGGGCCGACAAGTACGAGGGCCGGTTCGCAGGAGGTTGGGATGCGCAACGCGAGTCGATTCTCGAGCAGCAGAAGCAGCGGGGGGTCGTTCCCGCGGATGCAGTACTCACTCCGCGTCCCGATGCCATTCCGGCGTGGGAGGACATGAGTGAGGAATTGAAGCCTGTCCTCGAACGCCAAATGGAAGTCTACGCAGGATTTCTCGAACACACCGATTTCCATGTCGGCCGTCTTGTCGATGCGATCGAAGAACTCGGAGCCCTCGACAACACCCTTGTGTACTACATCATCGGAGACAACGGAGCGTCCGCAGAGGGGACGATCAACGGAGCCTTCAACGAGATGGCCAACTTCAACGGACTCGCCGCCATCGAGACGCCCGAGTTCATGGCGGAAGTGAAAGACAAGTTCGGTACCAAGGATGCGTACAACCACTATTCCGTGGGGTGGGCGTGGGCAATGTGTACGCCGTATCAGTGGACGAAACAGGTTGCGTCGCATTGGGGTGGCACTCGCAACGGGACGATCGTGCACTGGCCTGCAGGGATTCGGACCAAGGGGGAGACGCGGTCGCAGTTCACCCACGTCATCGACGTTGCACCGACGATCCTCGAGGTCGCGAAACTACCGGAACCGACCTTTGTCAACGGCGTCCAGCAATCACCCATCGAGGGGACCAGCATGGTCTACACCTTCGACGACGCCGAAGTCGCCGAACGTCACGATCTGCAGTACTTCGAGATGGCCGGCAATCGTGGAATCTATTACAAGGGTTGGAGTGCGGTCACCAGGCACAGCACTCCGTGGCTGTTCGCGGAGGCACTCCCCGCACTCGACGACGACGTGTGGGAGCTCTACGACGGGTCTCAGGATTGGACGCAGTCCAAAGACTTGTCGGCTGAGATGCCGGAGAAACTCGCTGCACTGCAACGCTTGTGGTTGATCGAAGCGGTCAAGTACAACGTGCTTCCGATCGACGACCGAAGATTCGAGAGGTTCAACCCTCACATCGCGGGGCGTCCGCAGTTGGTGTCCGGGAACACGCAAGTTCTGTTTCCCGGAATGAAGCGACTGAGCGAGCACAGCGTGCTGAGTATCAAGAACCGATCATTCAGTGTCACAGCAGCTGTCGACGTCGCGGATGGCATTACTGCCAACGGTGTGATGATCGCGCAGGGAGGCAGGTTTGGCGGCTGGGCACTTTACGCGCGGGAAGGCCGCGCCAAATTCGTCTACAACCTGTTGGGCATGACCGAGTTCGTCATCGGTTCCGACGTTGACATCCCGGCAGGATCACACCAGATCAGAGCTGAGTTCGCCTACGACGGAGGTGGTCTCGCGAGAGGCGGTGGGGTCACGATCTATCACGACGGTCGCGAAGTGGGCTCAGGTCGCGTCGAGCAGACGCAACCGATGGTCTTCTCCGCGGACGAGACCACCGACATCGGGGATGACTACGGCATGCCTGTCAGTGTCGATTACAGTGGCGCAACCACATTCAACGCACGTATCGACGTCGTGCAGATCGATGTCGGTGACGACGACCATACCCACCTCATCGATCCGGAGGAGGTGGCGCGAGTGGCGGTGTCCAGACAGTGATTCCACAGGCAAGAGCAGCAGTCACAATCTCCTGAGGGAGGGTCGCAATGCCGACCGTCATCCGAACTGTTCACGATCTGGTCCGCCACGCGCGCGGGCCGACGCACCATCACCACCATCAATCCGTGCACGAGGCGCGGCGAATGCGTGCCCACCACATTCTGGTCACGCATTCGCTCGCCTGATTTCGGGGCTACAGGTCGCGCGCCAATGCTCGTCCGGCTGCGCGGCCCGAGAAGATGCAGCCGCCGAGGAAGGTCCCCTCGAGTGCGCTGTAACCGTGGACTCCGCCGCCGCCGAAGCCCGCGACTTCACCGGCTGCGTACAGTCCGTCGAAGACACTGCCGTCGGCCTTGATGACCTGCGAATCCAGGTTGGTTTCCAAGCCGCCGAGAGTCTTGCGTGTGAGCAGGTGCAACCGGACCGCGATCAGTGGGCCGTTCTTGGGGTCCAGGATCTTGTGCGGTGCAACGACGCGCACGATCTTGTCTGCCAACAGATTACGGGCACCGTGGATGGCGGTGACCTGGAAGTCCTTGCTGTACTTGTTGTCGACTTCGCGGTCGCGGGCGATCATCTCGCGCTCGATGTCCTCGTAGTCGAGGAGCGGTTCGTCGGTGAGGGCGTTCATGCCGTCGACCAGATCACGAAGGTTGTTGCGCACAACGAAGTCGGCGCCCTTCTGCTTGAACGCCTCGACCGGTCCCGGCGCGCCCTTCTTGATTCGTTCGAGGAGGAGCTTGAAGTCGCGGTTGGTGAAGTCCGGGTTCTGTTCCGATCCCGAGAGTGCGAACTCCTTCTCGATGATCTTCTGGTCGAGGATGAACCACGTGTACTCGTGGCCGCTGTCCAGGATGTACTTGAAAGTTCCCATCGTGTCGAAGCCCGGGAAGTTGGGGACCGGCAGACGCTTGCCGGTGGCGTCGAACCACATCGAGGACGGTCCGGGAATGATTCGGATTCCGTGGTTCGGCCAGATGGGATTCCAGTTCTGGATGCCTTCGGTGTAGTGCCACATGCGGTCGCGGTTCACGATGTTTCCGCCCGCGGATTCGGTGATTTCGAGCATGCGCCCGTCGACGTGCGCCGGTACTCCCGTCAGCATGTGCTTGGGTGCCTTGCCGAGTCGCTCGGGCCAGTTTTTCTTCACCAGTTCGTAGTTGCCGCCGATTCCACCGGATGTCACTACGACGGCCTGTGCGGCGAACTCGAATTCGCCGATGGGGGTGCGCGAGCTCTTCACGCCGCGCAGATCACTGGAAGGTTCGAGGACGGTTCCGTGTACACCAGTGACCGCACCATCGGTGACGACGAGTTGATCGACTTGGTGGCGGTGCTTGAACGTGACCAGTCCACGCTTCTGAGCGGCGATCACTTTGGTCAGAAAGACATCGACGACGCCAGGTCCGGTGCCCCAGGTGAGGTGGAAGCGCGGCACCGAATTTCCGTGTCCGAGAGCCATTCCGCGGCCGCGTTCGGCCCAGCCGACATTCGGCATCAGGCGAAGCCCCAGATCGTGCAGGTACTGACGCTTGTCGCCGGCCGCGAACTCGACGTACGCCTTGGCCCACTGACGCGGCCAGTGATCTTCGCGGTCGCGGTCGAATCCCGCTGTGCCCATCCAGTCCTGCATCGCCAACTCGAGGGAGTCCTTGATGCCGAGTCGGCGTTGTTCGGGGCTGTTCACGAGGAAGAGTCCGCCGAGAGACCAAAATGCCTGCGCGCCGAGGTTGGCAGCGTTCTCCTGTTCCACGACAAGGACTTTGCGGCCCGCGCGCGTCAGTTCGTAGGTGGCGACCAGTCCCGCCAGCCCTGCCCCGACAACGATGACGTCAGCTTGTTCGCTCACGACAACTCCTCTTCCGATTGGTTGTTCTGGATTATTTCGCTGTAGGACAGCAGAATTCGAGTGAAGATATCGCGGCGCAGTGCAAAGGCGGCGTTGGTGTCGGTATCGACGAGGCACTGCACGCTGGTGCCGTCGTGCACTGCAACCAATGCCCGTCCCAACGCCGTCGGGTCGCCGACGATTGTTCGCCCGACGTCGCTGAGTGCGGACTCCACGATGGGCAACAGGGTGCGAAGGATCGCGTCTTCACGGTCGGCAAGGGCTTTGCGAAGTGCCGGGTTGCGGAGCGCGTGGGCTGTGAATTCCGCGTTGATCCGGTACCACTGCGGGTCGACCGGAACCACCGCCACGATCCGGGCGACAGCGGCATGGATGTCGACGGTGTTACCGGCGGTGATCGACTCCGTCGCCAACCGCAGATCGGCGAGCATTGCTGCGGATCGCTGCTCCCACATCGCGAAGAACAATTCGTCGAGTGAATCGAAGTTGGAGTAGAACGCGCCTCGGGAGTATCCGGCGCGTTCGCAGATCTGCTCGACCGTGGCGTGCCCGAACCCGGCTTCGGAGAAGACATCTGCAGCCGCGTCGAGCAGGCGCTGCCGGGTCTGACCACGGCGTTTGGTGACACGCTTGGCCGGCGAGTTGTCCGTTCCAGTCGTCATCGGCGCCTCCGTCAGGGTGGGACCCCAAACGATACACCGATGTATCCGATGCGTAGGCGTATCTCGATCTGTTCTTCTTCGCAGGTATTTCTATGGGTATCTAGTAAATGTCCAAGAGAAGTGAATATTCAGATGTGATCGCTACAGATGCAGATCACGCTTCCTGATCGCCGCAGTGGCGACGACGCTGATCGCCGAGGTGGCCACCAGATATCCACAAGCCAGCCACGGTGAACCGCCACTGGCGCCGATCAGTGCCGTCAGAATCAGAGGTGTGACGCCGGAGGCGTAGATACCCGAGAACTGGTAAACGACCGACAACCCGGTGTACCGGATTTCTGTGGGGTAGAGGCTCGCATACAGCGTTCCCTGGGCGCCGTAGAACAAGGCATGAATCACTCCGAAGACCACGACCATCGCGACTCCGAAGAGCAGGAGATTCTCGGTACCGAACAGTGCGAAGGCGGGGAAGATCGCGAGGCCGTACGCGGCGATGCCCACGATGTAGACCCGTTGCGGGCCGAACCGATCAGCGAGTGAACCGGAAAACGGCAGCAAGATCGCCATCACTACTGCGGCCACGGTGACCACAAGAAGTACCGGAACCTTTTCGAAATGCAGAGTCTTGGTTGCATACGTGATTGCAAAGACGCCCCAGGTGTTGAACGCGGCGCCCTCGCCCCAGCGAGACAGCATGCCCAGTACGGTGTTTCGCGCGACTCTTCCTTGAAAGACTTCCCTGAGCGGGGCGGATGAGCGCTGTTCGAGGTCGCGAACGGCCTGAAATGCCGGCGTCTCGTCGACCTTCAAACGGACCACCAACCCCACGATCACGAGTACCAAGCTCAGAACAAAGGCTATGCGCCAGCCGAAACGGAGAAACTGTTCGTCGTCGAAGACCGTTTGAAGTAGTGCGAACATTCCTGTGCCCAAAGCCAAGCCGAGAGCCAGTCCGATCTGCGGGATGCTGCCGAACAGCCCGCGCTTCTTCTCCGGACTGTGTTCGACCGCCAGAAGAACGGCTCCGGCCCACTCACCACCGAGAGCAAATCCCTGCAGGATACGAAGCAGCAGAAGCAGAATCGGTGCAACGACCCCGATTTGAGCTGCGGTCGGAAGGACACCCATGAGCGCCGTCGCGATACCCATGATGAACATCGTGAGGGCAAGCGTTTTCTTGCGCCCGATGCGATCGCCGATGTGACCGAACACCACTCCGCCGATGGGGCGAACGAGAAAGCCGACCGCGAAGGTCGCAAAAGAAAGCATGGTCCCGACAAAGGAACTCTGGTTGGGGAAGAACAGTTGGTTGAAGACGAGGCTCGCGGCCGTCGCATAGAGGAAGAAGTCGTACCACTCGACCGTCGTGCCGAGCAGGCTCGCGGCGACGACGGTTCTCAGTCTGGATCGCCGCTCGTCGTCGGTCTCGTTCGAGAACGGTGAATTGTGCTCGACTTCGGCAAACGTGGTCATCGGAGCCCCCGGGTCGCGGTGCAAATTCACGAAGGTATCGCCGGAGCCGAAAGTGGGCACCCGTAGCGATCAGGGTGATTTCAACCCTGTTCTTCGAGGTGGACTGTGGTTGTAATGACAGAAGAGTTCTGCCTGTTCGTCGACGAAAGGAATCACCGTGTCACTGCGTTTCCACTGGTTCTTGCCTACTTACGGTGATTCCCGGAATCTGATGGCGGGTGGGCACGGCAGCTCGATGTCCGGTGATCGTCCGGCGACGCTGAAATACCTCAATCAGATCGGCGCGGCCGCCGAGACGAACGGCTTCGAGGCCGTCCTCACGCCGACCGGCGCGTGGTGCGAAGACGCATGGCTGACGACAGCGATGATGCTCGAGACCACCGAGACGCTCAAGTTTCTGGTTGCTCTGCGACCGGGATTGCTCAGCCCGACGCTGGCCGCCCAGATGGCCGCAACCTTCCAATGGCAGTCGGGCGGTCGTCTGCTGCTCAACGTCGTGACCGGCGGGGAGGACCACGAGCAGCGCACGTTCGGTGACTTCCTCGACAAGAACCAACGGTACGCACGATGCGGCGAGTTCCTCGACGTGATCCGCCAGTTGTGGTCCGGTAACGGTCCGGTTGATTTCTCCGGCGAGTACGTCAACGTGGAAAAGGCTACGCTGCAGCGTATTCCGGATCCGGTACCGCCCATCTTCTTCGGCGGATCGTCGCCGGCGGCCGGAACCGTCGCATCGCGTTACGCGGATACGTATCTCACGTGGGGTGAGACGCCGTCCGCTGTTGCCGCCAAGATCGCCTGGATCCGCGACCTCGCGGAAGTCCAAGGTCGTCACCTCGACTACGGAATCCGTCTGCATGTCATCAGCCGGGACACCTCGGAACAGGCATGGGCAGAAGCGGATCGGCTGCTCAGTGCGCTCGATCCGGCGACCGTCGAGCAGGCTCAGGCGAGTCTTGCGCGATCCGGCTCCGAAGGTCAGCGTCGAATGCTCGAATTGCACGGCGGCGGTTCGGCTTACAAGGAGGGCGTCGGAGCGAGGTCGCTGGAGATTGCGCCGAACCTGTGGACCGGCGTCGGATTGGTGCGAGGGGGTGCAGGCACCGCATTGGTAGGTTCGCACCAAGAAGTGGCTGATCGGATTGCCGAGTACGCGGCGATCGGCCTGGATCACTTTGTATTGTCGGGCTATCCCCATCTCGAAGAGGCGTATCAGTTCGGTGAGGGTGTGCGTCCGATCCTCGAAAAGCGTGGATTGGTAGCACCGCACGGTTCGGTCGGCGGACCGGTGCGAACGCCCTTCGTCTCCAGTGGGAACTGAGTCGAACAGCGAGCTCTTCGAGAAGGGGACGTTTGTCCCGATCTTTCGGGCACGGCCTCCCTCCGGGACTATTCACGCAATTCGGTCAGTAGATCCGTTCTAGGCTGCGCACTGTTGCCGAACTCAAGGCGCAGTACGAAAGGATCCTCGATGAAGCTGGGCACGAGTGGAGTACGTCGCGTCGTGGGAACCGTGGCAGTCGCCGCTGCAACCGCGGCAGGCGTCGCGATGGTCAATCCTGCAACTGCGTCGGCCGAGGTGGTCCCACCGGTCGTCTCGTACAAGGTGACCGGAAACGATCTGGCACTGACGATCACGAACAACAACACGGGCATTGCCCCGTTGTGCCAGGCGTTTGTCGTCAACGCCGCGGATTCTGCTGCCGTGCTTGATGATCCGCTCAAGCTGCTCGATCCGAACCTTGTGGTGTACCCCAAGATCACCGACCCGTCCTCACTGTTCGCCGTCGGTAAGGGGCAGACGGTCACCAACACCGTGACCGATGTTCCGGACGGAACCTACGCCGTGCTCGGTGCCTGCTCCGATCTTCTCGATCTGGAGACGTTGGGTAAGCCTGTTCCTGGCGTGCCGAGCCTCGTTGTCATCGGTGGACCGTTCAGCGGCATCAATACCGGAAGCCTGAGCGACCTGTTCGGCAGCGGCAGCCTCGAAGGACTTTTCGGGTAGCTCACCGTCTGTCTCCCCAATTTTCCGACTGAGCGGTCTATTCTTCAGGCATCTGGTGATCTGACCGACTTGCCTGGAGGTTCGGAAATGCGAAGTCGTGGATTCAAACGCGTTCTCGGAAGCATTGTCGCGGCGTCGGCCGCCGTCGTGGGACTGGTTGTCATGACTCCGGCGTCGGCGTCGGCATCACCGGCGATTCTCCCGCCTCCGGTGTCGGTGAGCGCAGCGGACAATGCGATCACCTTCACCATCACCAATCCGAACCCGCGGTTCAGCTTCATCAACTGCACAGTGGCGATCCTCAACGCCAGGGATGTCCCCGACGTGATCCGCGATCCGGCAAAGCTGCTCCAGCCCGGCGTGTTGGTGTATCCGACCGTCAGCAACATCCTCGATCTGTTTGCCGTTTCGCCTGGGCAGACGATCACGCGGACCGTCGGCAATCTGCCGGCCGGGGTGTACGCCGTTGCGGGAGCGTGCGTTCGACTGCTCGATCCGACCAACCCCACTATCGCGATTCCGCAGGCCGTTGTGGTCGGCGGCTGGTTCGAGGGCGCCGGAACTGGAAGTCTCTCAGGTTCTTTGGAGGACCTGGGATACAACACGGTCCAGGACTTGATCGACGCATGGAATCGGATCAGCTCGGGAAGCAGCGGCGGTAGCTTTCAGTTCGAGTACCAAGGTGGCTCGGATTTCGAGGTAGTGGGTCCGACGTCGTAGTAGGTGCAGCTCACTTGCGTGCGCGATGACGCCGCACCGCGTCGCGATTCGCACACGTGGGGGAGCAGTACCGCTGATTGCCGTTGCGTGAGGTGTCCGCATAGATGTTGGTGCACTCGTCCAGGGTGCACCGACCTAATCTGTGCATTCCGCGGCCGACGAGGTGCAGCGCCGTGCCTACCGAGAAGAGGGCCTTGAGGACCTCGGCGAGCGACTGTTGCGGATCGCGGTAGTGCAGATGCCACCCGTCGTTGGCGTGGTTGGTCATGCGCGGATACGCCGACGCTTGCTCGAGCATGACGTTCACCAACTCGGCGCGGGCTGCCTCCTCCGTGACGTCGACGATTTTCGACCACTCGATCAGAAGGTCGAGGGTCTCGTCGAGGTCCTTCTCGGCGATGGGGAAATCGAGAATGATGCCTGCATCGACGCAGCGTTCGACGAGTTCGGCCAAGGTCTCGGGATTTCGATTGGCCAGGTCGGCGGCCAGCGTCACCGCATATTCGCCGTAAGGGTTGAGATGCACAATGCCATTACATCATGCTCGTCGTATGAAGAAAACAGATTTCGCGCCGATAAGTTGCATCCACCGCTGGGAGATCGAATCTCGGCATCGGACCAGCGAGGGGACGGTCACCTACCTGCGCTGCCATTGCGGGTCGTGGCAGACCTTGCTCGCCGAATGGGTGTCGGGCGGTACGGGCTCGGCCGTCGCTGCGCCGATCAAGGTCAGGTCCAGGTAATGGTCAGCTAATCGCTCCGTTTTGCCTCGGGTGACATGGAACGTGTTCTAGATTCAGGGTTGTATGCCTCGGTATCGCGGCGCAGACTCTGAAAGGGAAGACGATGCAGTTCAACCTCGCTGATGTATTCGAAACCGTCGCCAGCTCGGTGCCTGATCGCGTCGCCTTGACTTACGAGGGAGAGAACTTCTCCTACGCTGAGCTGGACGCGGAAGCCAATCGAACGGCCAACCTGCTCGCGCAAGCCGGCATCTCGCGCGGCGATCATGTAGCCCTGTTCCTGAAGAACAGCGTCGAACATGTCACGTCGATCCTCGGGTTGATCAAGATCCGTGCGGTCCCGATCAACGTGAACTACCGGTACACGCCCGCCGAGCTCGAGTACATCTTCACCAACTCCGACTCGGTCGCAGTGGTCGTGGAACTCCCCGAGCATCAGCGTGTCCTTGCTTCCCTTTTCGGTGCATGCCCGAAGGTGAAGACGGTGATCGTGATCGGCGAGGTCGAGGCCGAACTGGTCGCTGCCGCGAAAGTCCATGAAGTGTCGGTGATTTCCTTCGACGACGCTCGCGAGATGTCACCGGTAGGGGAGTTCGATTCTCGTTCGGGCGACGACGTGTACCTCCTCTACACCGGCGGGACGACCGGATACCCGAAGGGTGTCATGTGGCGTCACGACGACTTCTTCCGTAAGCCGCTCTCCGGCGGAAATCCGTACGGCGAGGAAGCTCGACAGGACCTCGCCGAGATAGCCAGCGCTGCAAAGGAATTTCCGGAACTCTCGTTCCTCATTGCCGCCCCCCTCATGCACGGCGCAGCGTTGTATTCGCTGTTCACGTTCCTCACCCTCGGCGCGCGCGTGGTACTACGACGAGAATTCGTTGCGGAGAAGGTCGTCGAAGCGATCGAGAAGGATTCGGTACAGGTGATCTTGATCGTCGGTGACGGCATGGGACTGCCGTTGGTCGACGAGATGGAACGACGCAAAGACGAGGTCGATTTCAGCACCCTGTTCTCGATCACCTCGGGTGGTGCGATCTGGTCCACCAGCGTTCGGGATCGCATGCTGGCGGTGAAGCCGGACCTGCTGTTGCGCGACAACTTCGGAGCCTCGGAGTCCGGTAACGACGGCGCCTTCTCCATCGACGAGGCGGGGAATCTGCGAATGCCGCCCTCGCCGAACATGATCCTGGTCGACGAGCGGCTCGAAGAGATCCCCGCCGGCTCCGACGACGTGGGCTACATCGCGCGTATCGGAAACGTCCCGCTCGGGTACTACAAGGACGAAGAGAAGACCGCCCGCACGTTCCCGACCCGCGCTGACGGCACCCGTCTTTCGGTGCTCGGCGACATGGGCAAGGTTGAAGCGGACGGCACGATTGTCTTCCTGGGCCGCGGCTCACAGTGCATTAACACCGGCGGCGAGAAGGTTTTCGCCGAAGAGGTCGAGGCTGCCCTTCACGCGCATCCGGCGATCTCCGACGCGCTTGTCGTCCCCGCACCCGACGCGCGCATGGGGCAGCAGGTTGCCGCGGTGATCGCGACCTATCCCGAGTCCGACGAGCTGACTCTCGAAGCGGTTCAGGAACATTGCCGTAAGACGTTGGCCGGTTACAAGGTGCCGCGCACGATCGTGCTGGTCGATGAAGTCAAGAGGACCCCGGCCGGTAAGGCGGACTACCGCTGGGCGACGACACTGGCGTCGTCCTAGCAGTGTGGAGTGGGTGGCGACAACCTTTCACACGGATTTCACCACGACATAAGAGACATACCGGAAAGATGGCGCAGAGTAAGTCGTTCGCGCCTTGCGTCGTCACTCCACGAAAGGGTCTCAGCTCATGCTCATCATCGGAATACTCCTGTTCGGGATCGTCATCGGAGCGGGAGCCCAGCTGATTCTGGGGAAAACGACCGCACGAGTGGACTGGACCTTCGCGTTCATCGCGGGAATCGGTGGTTCGCTGGTCGGCGGATTGCTCGTGAGTTTGATTGCAGGCGACGGATTATCATTGCGCCCGAGCGGCATCCTCGGGTCCCTTGCCGGCGCTGTCATCATCACCGCGGGGTGGCAGTGGTACCGCGGGAGGAACGCAACTACAACTACGCGTCCGTCTGATCGCTGATTTCCACAGTTCCGTCAGGGGACGGAGAGCGTCGACATATGACCGAACTACTCGATGAAGTCCTCACCGCACATGGCGGAGTCGAACGTTGGCAGTCTGTTTCAGCGATCACGGCACGGGGACGTTTGGGCGGTCTGCTGCCTCAGCGCTTCCCCGGCAACAAGCTGGCGAAGTTCACGGTCGAGGTTGAAGTCGCCGAGCAACGCACTGTCCTCCAAGACTTTCCGCGTGTCGGCGAGTGCGCTGTGTTCGACAAGGGCGTCGTGCGGATCGAAACTCGTGACGGCGAAGAACTCGGGAGGCGAACCGACCCACGTCCAGAGTTTTTCGGGTTGAGTGGAGTCCGGCGCAACCTCCACTGGGACGCGCTCGACACCGCTTACTTTGCCGGCTACGCCTTTTGGAACTATCTGAACGCACCGCTGCTGCTCGCCCGCGACGACATCACTGTCACCGAAGCCGAACCTTGGCAGGAATCCGGGCAGCAATGGCGACGACTACAAGCAACATTTGCGCCAGAAATCGACACCCATTGCCGGCAGCAGACCTTCTATGTCGACAACGGTGGCCTCATCCGCCGTCACGACTTCGTCGCCGAACCGGTAGGCAGCTGGGCGAAAGCTGCTCTCTACTGTGACCATCACCGTCAGTTCGACGGTCTCACCTTTCCCACTCGACGGCGCGTTCTCCCGCGGGGCCCAGGCAGTCGCGTTCTCTCGCGGCCGACCCTCCTGGCGCTCGACTTCGACGACATCGAGATCAAGCGATGAAAATCAGTTCTCGGTTACCGGTTGTCGAGTGTGAACAAACGGAACACGGTCCGCATGCACAGAACGACGCCGACGAAGCCCAGTACCGCACTCGCGAGTGCATAGCCCGACAGCTGAGGTGTGAGTTGTGGTCCGCCAGGTACGAACAGCAGGATCGCCGCGACGATCAGCGCGGTCACTCCCGCCGCCATACCCAGGGCGTTGTTCGCCGACCGTCGTAGCCATCGCCTGTCGTCGGGGTGTGCAACCGAGCGAGTGCGAAGTGTGAAGCTTCCCGACGCGATCGAGGTCGCGATCTGATCGAGCTGACCAGGCAGGCGCCTGACCACCGCGGTTGTGACCGCCGTCGTCGACAGGATTGCCTGCGCGGCTGCAGTCGGGCTGGCGACATGGGTCAACAGTCGGGGTACTTCGGCCCGAACAGCAGCGACGAGGTCGATCTGCGGATCCAGGAGCCGCAGGGCGCGCTCCAAGGACGCGAGCGAACGGAAAGCGGCGGCGACGTCTCCCGGCACTCCGATTCGGTGTTCGCGAAGCACAGTGAACATTCGCGCGAACGATGCCATGGAAACATTGGGTTGGACACTGAGCAGGGTGATCTCTCGGCCCACCTGGTGACGTAGTGCTCCGCGATCAACTTCGGGCGGCACGTCGAATGCCATCAGCATCGCGTCGACTGTCGCCACCGGATCACCTGCGAGGGCAGCGTTGAGGAGCACGGCGAACAAGATCCGTGTCTCGCCGTCCAGAACCCCTACTGCGCCGAAGTCGAGGAGCCCGACCCGGCCGTCATCGAGGATCATGATGTTGCCGGGGTGCAGGTCCGCGTGAAACACGCCGTGGACAAAGATCCCGTCGAGCAACGACGCAAGAAGTTCGTTGGCGATGCTGCTGCGGGTGTCGCGGTCGAGGCCGGTGAGCGCCGACTCACCGTCGGAGAGCGGTGTGCCGTGAAGACGTTCCATCACGAGCACCCGTCCGCTACTGAGGTTGGGGTAGATGTGCGGAACGACGATATCCGGGCGGTTCGACATGGTGGAAGCAATCGCGCCGGTATTCGCTGCTTCGGTGCGGTAGTCGAGTTCCTCGAGCAGTGACGTGACGAGGCCCCCGGCGAGTCGGTGAACGCCGATATCGCGTGCCCAGGGAAAACGGGTCTCCGCGCGGGATGACACGCGAAGGAAGATATCGCAATCCACGCTCACTTGTGCGCTCGCCTCGGGCCGTTGAACCTTCACCACAACGTCGACGCCTTCAACGGTGTGCGCGGAATGTACCTGTGCGACAGAGGCGGCGGCGAACGGCTCCACATCGAACCATGCGAACACCGACTCTGGTGCGTCGCCGAGTTCCGATGCCAGTAGCTCCGCAATGCGGACTGGATCAGCCGGTCGTGCCGAACTTTGCAGAGACGAGAGAGTGCGAGCCAACTCGGGTGGTATGAGGTCGTCTCGCGTGCCGAGGATCTGTCCCAGCTTGACGAAAGTGACACCGCACCGGTTGATTACTTCCATCAGCGCGTCCCCGAACTGAGGCGCTGATGGCCCAGCACGGAGAGCCGGCCCGCCTCCCGCTCGCACGACGATGCCCATGATCTGGACGTATCGCTTGGTTCGTCGCCACGATTTGCGGCTGCGCTGCAATGCTTCTGGCGGTCCGGGGATGGACCCTGTTGGAAGGACAACTTCGAGGAAAACCAATGCGGCCAGGCATGCTGCGAACACCCAGAGCGCGACAACTCCGAAGAATATGAGCGCTGTTCCTACGCTCACCAGAAGTTGATCGTCCTGGCTGGCAATTCCTGCAAGTGTTGCGACGTATCCCGACAGTGGAACCCCCACCGAGAGTGCTATCACCGCGACCGCAAGGGTTCGCGGCCATCCGACTCTCGTCCCCAGCGTTCGTCGCATCACGCCCGCCAGTGCTGCTGCAAGAAATGGCGTCGTGACGATCCAGACCATCAAGTCCATTGCGATAGCGTACGGGTTCGCAATCTGCGATACATCCAGGAAAACCCCGAGCCCACCCCGACTGCCGGGTAACAAGCCCGATAGTGCCCAAGCGTCGAACATGCTTGGGCACTTCGGTGTTCATTCGCTCCGATGTCGACTCGTCCTGATCGACCGTCCAAAACTGCGTTCACTGGCCATCCGCGAGGCCGAACTGCGCATCATGCTCGTCAGCGATGTCCCGGCCACCTTTCGCGAGGAGCATTACAGCCGAAGAACAGGCTGCGATGGACGCCGAGCAGAAGTGAGACCGAGTGGACTCCTTTAAAGAATGGGGCCGCCGGTGAACAGGTTGACGAGACTCACCGCGAAGAACTGGACGATCGCTATGGCGGTGGCAAACGGGTCGCCCGCATACGTAGCTTGGTTGACCCATTCGTTGAATGCGTTGATCGAACCCATTGTGATTCCTCCTGAGTAGTGATGGCGTGATTGATTGAAACTGGTGGTTTGACACTCGACACGAGGGACGTAGTACGGATCCAGCGCAGTTGGGCATATGAGGCCACGAACGGTCGGTGACGAGCGCCGACAGTACGCTGCGGTTGCGGCCCTATGCGCTTCGAATGTAGTTTCCCGACTTAGGAATACCGTGAAGGACGGGCGGATTCGGTTACGAGTATCCCGCGACAGACGACATCGTCAATATTATGATGTCGGCAACAAACGCGACGACGGCACCAATCGGATTCTGGACAATCCACAAAATTACTTCAGTCATGTTCTCGGTCCTTCCTTAGCGTAAGACGCGTAATCGAATACTCGACCAGCTGTTGCAGTACCCGGCCCCGTTCGGCGAATTAAACCGTTGCCGAGGATGATTGGCGCAAATAGATAGATCGCACACCGGGGGCGTTGAATCAACTCGCCCAATCGTTGCACCTCTGTGCTCCGGGTTCGATTCGTTACCAATATCTTTCGGAGAAGGGGTGATCAGTCCCATCAGCGATCGGTACCCCGCGTGCGAAACCTTTTTCCGTAACCACCTGCCCAGCAACGTCGTAACGTCAGAGGTGGCAGTTGGCGAGGCCGACCGTCTTCTCGAGATCGTGGCGAGTTTTGCTGGGCAGATGTGACACTACCTCGCGGTCTCGCCGGATCAGTCTTCCTTTCGGACATCGATGGCTGTTCTTCGTGTGGTTGTTACACAATCGACGGAATCGCTGTTGGGGGTGGCGATGCGCAGCTATTTCCTCTGCGAATCTTCAGGAATTGCCTGCGACACCCGTGGATACGGATCCTCGATCTCCACCGAGCGCAATTCCGTGTGCCGACAAACATCGCAGTGCTTCCGACCGGATCGATGCACCCAGAACCAATCGCCGTCACGCACAAAGGGCCAGACGGTTCTGGGAAAGACCCAAGCGCTCCTGCAGTTCCCGGCGATCTGTTGCGCCAGTTCGAGTTCACACTTGATCTAACTGGTCGACGCATAGTGGTGTACCGGTAGCCAAAAGAGTCCCGCCGGTCGGTTAGTGTTGACGGTGAGATACGACGCGGAGGTGGCTGTGAGAATCTGGAACTGGTTGATGCTCAAAATTTCAGCAATCGGCGGGTCGCCGAAATTTCGGAAGATAGTCGACAGTCCGATTTGGGCGGGCGCCAATGACCGCAAGCTCTGACTGAGCGGGCGGCAGATTCTCCAATTTGCAATTGCCGACCTGCGACTGCGAGCACGCTCACGGCCTGCTGCGACAGGAACGCGACTGTCGACCTGAATTTATCCGCAATCGATATGGGAGGGCTTGTGGGAGTCTGGGGTCCGGGAAACTTTGACAGTGACACCGTCGCGGATGGGTTGGGGGCCCTGACCGGTCGAATCGTGGACGACATCACTGCCGAGTTCGAAGACGATTCGAGTCTGGAGCCGGATGAATGGGGCGGGGAGATGGTGCCGGCGTGGCTCGAGATCCTCACCGATATTGCCCAGACGAAACGAGTCGGTGTGACGTTTCCATCGACGCAAGTGCTGATCGACTGGCGCGATCGATATCTGCGCGTGTGGGATGGCTACATTGACGAACTCGAACCGGACGAGGATCACAAGGTCGCTCGACGTGCAGTGCTCGTCCATACCTTCGAACAGGCGGTCGCCCTCGCAGCCGAGCGCGAACAGGCATAAACCTGGTGCGGCCGCGCTACTGACCATAGATCCGTCAGTTCCCCGGTGGAACGACGGTGAACGTGAACCCTCCGGAAGTCATTGCGTTGGCTTCTTCGAACATCGAACAGAGAGCTTCGGCGGCGTCGGTCGCCAATGCTCGGGCAGCGCTGGGGGTTCGACCTCGGGCAGTCACCGCGAGCCCAGGTACGTCCGCATCTGTGATCGTCAGATCGGACTCGTAGTCGGAAGCACTGCCACCGAGTATCTGCGCGAGGAGATGGTCTTCGTCCACCACAGACCTCCCGCTACGACCAAAATGGCGGCGGCAACGGCCACCATTACCTGACCGCGGCGGTCGGAGAGGAATGTTCTCATCTGTCAGTTGTACCGCCTTGGCCGGCTGATTGACCGGCTTCATCACTACCTTGTCGGCGGCTGGTCCGCGAGATCACGTCCGCTTCGCGTCGTCATGATTGCGGACGAACTTCATGAGTCGGGGAATTACCCGATCAGGTATGTGTCCCAGGATTCCGTGGCCGGTTCCGGCATAAATCTCCACTTCGGCTTCAGGTACGAGATCAGCTAACCTCGCGGCCACCTGCTCGGGGCTGGAGACCACCGTCTCAGCGCCGGAGATTACGAGCATTGGGACCGAGATCGACTGCACTTCTGCATCTTTGAGCATTCGTGCCCACCCGACACCGGGCCGGTAGTTCAATGCCTCTGTAACCAAAGCGAACTCGCGATCGCCGATGACGTACCCGGGGGACAGCCAATCGTTGAGCTTGCGAATATTTTTGTCGGTGCGGCGCATACCGGCGCGGATCATCTTCAGCAGCACACGCCACGAGGGCTTGTCGAAGACTCCACCCGGTTCGATTAGGGTCACACTCGCCAGTCGTTCAGGGGCGTGAAGTGCTACTAGAACGGCGTGCCACGCACCATGCGAGTAGCCGACCAGGTGGACGCGATCGACCCCGAGTTCGTTCAATACCTCGCCCACCCAGGTGGCGAAGTCGGATTCCCCGGTCAATGGAGCGGTCTGCACACTGCGGCCTGCAGTACCGATCGTGTCCAGCGCATAAACGACTCGGTCTCGGCACAGGTCCTCGATGACGATGTGCCATTGCAGACAATTGGCGCCGACTGCGTGCAGCAGGACGATCGGCGTCTCCGTGCCGGTCCCCGACCTACGGACATGGGTGGTTCCGAACGATGTCGGCACGTCGAGTTGTGTCGACGGAACCGGCCAGGTGCCCTCCAGTTCTCGGTAGATGCTCTCGTACGCCTGCTTTGATGCCTCGTTCTTGAATCGTCCGATCTTCGGCATGAGCCTCCCTCTCGCTGCTTTCAATTTTGATGGTATGACCGTATCACTAATGCGGTACGTGCGTATCATTAACGAGTCAAAGTCATCCATTCGAAAGGGGAAGGACAGCCTCATGCCGCGACTGGTCGACCATGAAGTGAGGCAACGGGAGATCACCGATGCGGTGCGGCGAGTGATTGTCGACGGTGGGCTCGCGGCGGTGACATTTCAGTCCGTTGCTGCCGAGGCAGGGATTTCGGTGCGACTCGTGCAGTACTACTTCGGCACGAAGCGGGAATTCCTTCTCGCGACGCATCAAGCTGTGCGTCAGGATGCGGGTGCTCGCTTGATGCAGGAGTTGTCTGTTCTTGGCGCGGAAGCGACACCCCGCGAGGTTATTTCAGCGTTCCTTGTTGGCATGCTCCCGCTCGATCGACAACGTCGGGAGGAAGCGATTGTTCTCGGCGCCTTCCACGCTGCCGCACTGACCGGACAAGGAATCGCCGCCGAGGAAACCCTCACTGCGCCAAGAGAGTTGACAGCGCTCATTTCCGGCCAGCTTCAACGAGTGACCAATCGGGACGCGGTTGCGCCGTCAATGGATCCCGACCTCGACGCCGAGCTCATTCTGGCGGCTGTCGCCGGGCTCGCCCAGGGGATGCTTCCCGGCTACGGCACAGCAGAATTGGCGGTGCAGTTGGTTGAGCGTCTCCTCGATCGCATTCTCGGGCCGACGAGACCTCAGGCCACGAATCAACCCGAAGTCGGCCGCCGTTAGTATTCCGGGATGTCTCCTGTGAACCCAGCGCTCGCCGGCCGGGTGTTTCCCTCGTCTTCGTACCTTGTCGGGCGCGAGAAGATTCGCGAGTTCGCTCTGGCGGTGCGTTCGAGCAATCCCTTGCATCATGATGTCGGTGTCGCCAGGGAGGCCGGGTTCGTCGATGTCATCGCGCCGACAACGTTCACAACCGTTGTCCAGCAACGAGCGATCATGGCACTGCTGCGTACGCCGGATACCGGGCTCGATCCGACTCGTGTGGTCCATACTTCCGAGAAGATCGAGCATCAGCGTCCGATAGTCGCTGGCGATGACCTGTCTACGACACTGACGATTACAGGGGTGACAGTGCGAGCAGGCAGTGCGATCCTGTCGACAGTTTCCGAGATCCACGACGTGACCGACGCTTTGGTAGCAACGGTCACCTCGACGCTACTGGCGCGAGGAGAAGGCGCATGACCGTACCCGTCGTGCCGGTTTTCGAAAACCTCGTCCTTGGTGACATCGTCGCGAAGGTTGATCTGGTCCTCACTCGTGATGACCTAGTTCGCTACGCCGGTGCCTCCGGCGACATGAACCCGATCCATTTCAACGACGCAATCGCTACCGCGGCTGGGCTACCGGGAGTTCTGGCTCACGGAATGCTCACTGCCGGAATTGCTTTGCAGGCCATCGTCGACTGGTTTGGTGACCCGAGCGGTGTGATCTCGTATGAAACTCGCTTTACTCGGCCCGTCGTAGTCGATGCCGTCGATGGTGCTGATCTCTCCATCACTGCGAAGATCGCGCGGATCGACGCCACGATGCGGACAACGCGGATCGATGTCACAGTCACGCACAAGGGCCAGACGGTTCTGGGAAAGACCCAGGCGCACCTTCAGTTCCCGGGCGCCTGACAGGTTTTGAGTGCTGTCACTGGTCACATCGGGACCTACGCATCCGGGCGGGAGATCAACTGCATTGTGGCACAGCACTACCGGAAAGACACCAACAGCTCGTCCGACGCTTGCATCGGTGCGTATCCGTCGGCGATGACGCGCCGACAGCCGTCGATCTCGACGGTGAGTAATCGTTCCTCGTTCGTAGGACGGTCCACGTAGATCGTCGACGCCACCTCGGTGGCCACCGCGTCACAGTCGGGAGCGGGTGGAAGTCCGTCGAAGGTTTCCGTCGTAGACGATGTGCCTACGAATTCGGTGGAGGAGAATCGGCAGAAAACGCTGCCCGCCGACAGCGATGTCAGCGCCGTTGTACCTGTCGTGGCTGGTCGGTAGGTCGGCGTGCAATGCGACAGTTCGTAGATCTGATCGTCGGACAACGCTATTCGGTGTTCGGTACTGCCGACCGGTGTCAGTTCCTTGATGGCGGCCAGGCCACCGGGTTTCGGTAGTCCACACGAATCGGAGGGATACCCCGGCCGAGTTGCTCGGTCTCGATCGTCGACCAACCAGAATTGCTCCAGGACAGCCAGGCTGTAGTTGTCACCGCAGCCTTCGGGGAACCAAGTCTTGTGCGCGGACGAGCGGTTCAGCATTTCCACCGCCCGACTGAAATCGCCCTCCCAACGATGAGCAGAGAAGCTGACGGTTCGGTCGGCTGCCACGTTGTCGCTGACAAACGGGTCGCACGTGACGGCGGCGACGGGTACGAAATCGTCTGGAACTGTCGCAGTTGGTGTCGTCTGGAGCGGGCCGATCGGATACGGGGTCGCGCACCCCAGCGTCTCGGCGTCGACTATTGCGGCAACAGGACGGTCGGGGATGGTCACGTGCCAAATGCCGGCAACAGCGAGGATGACGATCACGACTGCGAACCAACGCCAGAGCATGAGCACACCGTATCGTTCCCGATGTACGCCGAGCGGGAACATGCCTAGTCCTCCGTTAACCGCCGAAGTCCTCGCATCCAAATTGAGTGGATCCAGGTCGCGGCTCGCAGATATGGTCCAATGGTGACGCATCCGAATGGTCGAAACGACAGTCCGATCCTGGTGATTGGTGCCGGCATCGTCGGCGCGTCGATCGCGTATCACCTGGCGCGCGTTGGTCTCCGAGTCGCCGTGCTGGAGCACGGCTCGGTGGCGGGAGGGGTGACCGGCAACTCCTTTGCCTGGGTCGGCCTCTCGAAGAGTGCCGCAGAAACTTACTCAGATCCGTTCCGGCAAGGCGCTGCAGTCGAAATCGACCGCCTGGAGCGCGAACTCGTCGAGCCAATCGGTTTGCGCCGCAGAGGCGCGATCACCTGGGAAGAGACGGAAGCGGAGACTCGAGCGTTCGTAGATGCTCATCGAGCACTCGGCCATCCCGTCGACCTCATCGGTAAAGAGGAAATCCTTGCTCGTGAGCCGGGATTGCGGACGGCCCCCTCGGTCGCAGCGTACGCGCCTGATGACGGTGGCGTTGACCCGGTTGCGTTCGCTCGATCGCTCCTGCGAGGTGCCGAAGAGTACGGTGCCACAGTGTATTCCGATGTCAGTGCGCTCGGGGTGCTCGCGGAGGGCATGAGAGTGTGCGGAGTAATGACTGCCGACGGTCCCGTCTACGGATCGGCCACCGTGCTCGCTGCGGGTACCGCGATTCCTGGACTCGCGGCGTCGGCGGGAGTGGACGTCGAGGTCGACGCCTCCCCGTGTTGCCTCATCAGATTCTCGACGCCCTACCCATTGGTGAACGGAATACTCTCCTCTCCGGATTTCGAGATCCGGCAATTGGACGACACGACACTGATTGCGGCTGAAGATGTTCCGGTCGGGTTCTCCGGAGATGCTCGTGAGCTTGCGGGGCCGACGCTGCGCGCGATCCGCAGTCAGCTCGAGGACGGTGACCAAGTGGAACTGATCGAGGCGGTAGTCGCTGACCGTCCCATCCCGCGTGGTGGCCGCCCGCTGCTGGGCTTCGCCGAAGGCGTGTCGGGGCTCTATCTGGCCGCGACGCATCCGGCGATCATTCTGTCCGGAGCAATTGGAGCCCACGTGGCCGGGGACTTCGCCCGAGCGTCAACCCTGGACGGTTAGACGACGACGCCGGAGCCCGGTTCGACAAGGTTCGAGCCGATATTGCGGTTCCTAGTTCTCTCTAGGACACGCGCTAGAGAGCGGGATATTCGTCTACTCGGCTTGTACCGTCGATGGGCATGGACCCCGTGCGCAATCCGTATGCCCCCGGTGCCGGTCAACGCCCGCCGGAACTCGCCGGGCGCGACAAGCAGATCGACGCCTTCGACGTCGTTCTCGAGCGAATTGCGCGTGGCCGCCCGGAACGAAGTGTTGTCCTCACCGGATTGCGTGGCGTCGGCAAGACCGTCCTGCTCAATCAGTTGCGTTCGGCCGCGATCTCCCGGAGCTGGGGGACAGGCAAGATCGAGGCGCGCCCCGATCAGGATTTACGACGCCCACTCTCGTCGGCGCTGCACATGGCAGTCCGAGAGATCGCGGTCTCCCATCGCGATCCGGAGCGGGTCGAGCAGTTCCTCGGAGTCCTCAAATCGTTTGCCCTACGCGCCACTGCAGACAAGGGAATGCGCGAGCGCTGGCAACCAGGCATCGACGCACCTGCGATCAAAGGTCGCGCGGACAGCGGCGACATCGAGATCGACCTGGTCGAGTTGCTGCTCGACGCGTCGGCGCTGGCCAGGGATGTCGGCGTCGGGATCGCAATCTTCATCGACGAGATGCAGGACCTCGGTGCCGCGGATGTCTCGGCGATCTGCGGGGCCTGCCACGAGTTGAGTCAGGACGCGGCACCGCTGATCGTCGTCGGTGCGGGGCTTCCACATCTACCTGCTGTGCTGTCGGCGTCGAAAAGCTACTCGGAGCGCCTGTTCAGCTACCACCGGATCGACCGCCTCGAGCGTGAAGCTGCAGATCAGGCACTGATTGCACCTGCCGAGCGTGAGGACGTCGAGTTCACCGAATCCGCGCTCGACGCTCTGTACGAAGCGGCTGACGGGTACCCGTACTTCGTTCAGGCCTACGGAAAAGCCACGTGGGATGTGGCGGCGTCGAGTCCTATCACGGCAGAAGACGTGCGCGTCGGCGCGCCGACGGCTGAGGAAGAACTCGCTGTCGGTTTCTTCGGATCGCGATACGAGCGAGCAACGCCCGCGGAGCGTGAGTACATGCGCGCCATGGCCGATCTCGCCGGTGACGACGGACCCGTCGCAACCGCGAAGATCGCCGTCGAGTTGGGGCGCAAACCGGCTTCCCTGTCGCCGGCACGCGATGGACTGATCAAGAAGGGACTGATCTATTCGGCAGAACGTGGATCAATCGGATTCACGGTCCCGCACTTCGGCCGATACCTGCGCGGACAAGCGGAGTGAACGCGCTCGAAACCGCGTGGGATCGGGTGGCGGCGCTCAGTCCCAATCCGCCGGCCTGGGTGGTTCAACTGGCCGCGTTGATCGCCGTGATCATCGTTCTCGAACCGCACCTGTGGCGGATCGCCCGCAACGTCGTCACCATCGCACACGAGGGCGCTCATCTGATCGTCGCAGTCCTGGTCGGTCGACGGTTGAAAGGTCTTCGCCTGCATTCGGATACGTCGGGTGTTGCTATTTCGTCGGGCAAACCGACCGGCTTCGGCGTCATTCTGATGACGTTCGCGGGTTACGTCGGTCCGTCGATTCTCGGACTCGGCGCGGCCGGGTTGTTGGGCGCGCAGCGCGCGGTCTCGGTGCTGTGGATCGGCGTATTCGTCATCGCGGTGATGATGGTCCTGATCCGAAACCTCTACGGAGTCTTCTCACTTGCCGTGGTGGGAGCCGTGTTGTTCGGACTCGTCTGGTGGGGGACCCAGGAGCAGCAAGTGGCCGCAGCGTACTTCCTGACGCTCTTTCTCCTCTTTGCCGGACCACGCCCGGTCGTGGAACTTCAACGGCAGCGAATGCGACGAGGCGGGGCACCGGACTCGGACGCCGACCAATTGGCCAGGCTCTCACCGATACCCGCGATCGTCTGGGTCGGGTTGTTCCTGCTCGTGAACGTCGCGGTGCTCGTGCTCGGCGGATGGTGGATTCTGCGCCCGGTGGGTGGCTGACCGGATTGAGCCTTTGTCCCGTCAGGACAACGGACCAACGATTGTTGATGCTCTGCGGACGTAGTCATCGCATGAAGGCGCTCATATCGTGGAAGTCGACGAGTGGTCGTGTGGGGACTTCACGCGGCCACACCCGCAGCGACGAAGACCGTCGACGATGACAAGGATTCGTTTTGGACGACAAGAACTTCCGCGGAAGAACCGCGATCATGTCCGGGGGAAGCCGTGGCATCGGACTTGCCATCGCCCGTGCGATAGCGCGCCGCGGCGGAAACATCGTGTTGCTCGCCAAGACCGATACGCCGGATCCCAGGCTGCCCGGAACTATCCACACGGCTGTGGACGAGTTGAACGAGCTCGAGGGTCATGCCGTTCCGGTCGTCGGCGACGTGAGGAACGACGACGACATCGCGCGGGCCGTGGCTGCAGCGGTAGAGCACTTCGGTGGCATCGACATCGTGGTCAACAACGCGAGCGTCCTCGACATCTCGAAAACCGAAGATCTCGCGATGAAGCGATTCGATCTGATGCAGCAGGTCAACGTCCGTGGCACCTTCGCGCTCACCCGCGCGTGCCTTCCGTACCTTCGGGTTTCGGCCAATGCGCACGTATTGACGCTGTCGCCGCCGCTCAACTTTTCGCCGCACTGGTTGGGTGCTCATCCGGGCTACATGTTGGCCAAATACGGAATGACATTGGCGGCCTTGGGCATCGCCGCAGAGTATTCAGGTGCACCGATTTCGAGTAATTGCCTGTGGCCGGAGACCATGATCGCCACGGCCGCTGTCGGAAACCTGCTCGGGGGAGACGACAGTATCGAGCACTCGCGTTCACCCGAGATCATGGCCGATGCGGCTGTCGAGATTCTTGGGCGTCCCGCCGGCACGGATACCGGTCGTACAGTGCTCGACGTCGAGATCTTGCGCGAGGCGGGGATCTCGGATTTCTCGCAGTACGGCGGTCGGTCACCGTTGGCGATCGACATCTTCGTCGACGCGCCAATTCCGTGATCTCGGGCGATCTACAGGTATCTAGCCAAATCGCTAGATACCTGTAGATCTTCCTCACGCCACCTCGTGCTCGCCGCCCGGGGCAACCTTCTGAAGTCCGCGATATGCGTCGCTGGCACTTTGGCGACCACCGATGACGGCCTCGACCTCCGCGGCAATCGGCATGTCGACGCCGTATTCACGGGCCAGATCCATGACGGTGGGGGCAGTCTTGACGCCCTCGGCAACCTGGCCGAGCTTGGCTACCGCCTCCTCGACGGTCAATCCCTGCGCCAGAGCTTCGCCGACGCGACGATTGCGAGAAGTCGGAGCCATGCAGGTGGCAATCAGATCGCCGACGCCCGTCAAGCCGGCAAAAGTGCGCGGGTTGGCGCCCATCGCCTCACCGAGTCGGGTCATCTCGGCGAGACCGCGTGCGAGCACCATCGCACGAGTGTTGTCACCGACTCCCAGACCGTCGGCCATGCCCGAGGCGATGGCAACGATGTTCTTGAGGATGCCGCCGAGTTCACAGCCGAGTACGTCGGTGTTGCGGTAGACGCGGAAGACCGACGATGCGAACAGGGGTTGCAGCGCGGCGGCGACGCGATCGTCCTGGGTGGCCACGACCGATGCCGCGGCCATGCCGTCGACGATCTCCTTGGCGATGTTGGGGCCCGCGAGCAGTCCGACGGGATGGCCGGGCAGGCACTCGGCGATCACTTCGGTGGGGCGCTGCCGGGTGCCGGGCTCGAGACCCTTGGACAGTGACAACACCGGGACCCACGCCCGAACCTCGTTGGCGATCTCGGCGAGGGTGGAGCGAACGGCGTGCGAAGGCACCCCGCATACGAGTACGTCCGCTTCGCGGGCGGCTTCGACCAGATCCGAGGTTGCCTTGAGCCCCTTGGGAAGTTTGCGCTCACCAAGGTATTTGGAGTTGGTCCGTTGCGAATTGATCTCGTCGGCTGCTTCGGAATTGCGTGCCCACAACAGGGTCGGGGTGTTGCGGGCAGCGAGGCCGGCCACCGTGGTTCCCCACGATCCGGCACCGAGGACGACGACGCGTACCGGGCGGGCCATCAGAGTGCGCTGTTCTGGGTAGCGAGTGCTGTCATGGCGCCAAGCGTTCCACTTGCGGAGCAGTTGCGGGCCAATTCCGCCGAGTCTGTGGCTCGACTTACAGATGAGGCGGCGGTTCGGGGCTTTCGCGCATTGTTTCGACCGCTTCTGCGGATTCCGCGACGATCGAGCGCATGGCGGCTTCCGCGGCGTCGGCGTCTCCGGCCTGAATGGCCGATGCGACCACTCCGTGCAGGTGAATCGCTTCGGGGTCGGCCTCGTGGGGCATCAACGAGTGGCGGGTGCGGCCTTCGAGTATCTCGACGACGATCTGCGACATCGCCCGCAGCATCGGGTTACCGGAGGCGGCGAGCAGGGTGCGGTGGAAGTCGGAGTCATGGCCGAGATAGGCGCCGGTATCGGCAGCGCGAGAGGTAGCTGACATGCCGATGACGGCTGCAGTGAGAGCGCCGCACTGCTCAGGTGTGGCGCGAGTTGCGGCGAGTCGCGCAGCCAGAGGTTCGATGCCGGAACGGAGTTCGCTGAGGATAGACAGCTGCTCGAACCGATCAGGACCGGCCAGTTGCCAGCGGATGACATTGGGGTCGAGCGAGTTCCAGTGTTCGGAGCCCAGGATGGTGATTCCGACGCGTCGACGAACCGAGGCAAGTCCGAGGGATTCGAGAACGCGGACAACTTCGCGGATGACGGTTCGCGACACGTCGTAGCGCGTTGCCACCTCGTCGGCGGAGATCGTGGTACCCGGAGCGAGCACACCACCGACTATGTCTTGGCCGAGCTGTTCCAGCATCGAGTCGTGTAACTGCTGAAACGGGACAGAAGGCATACGTAGATCGTCCCATGCGTATGGAGTAAGCCCGGTGGAAGCCGAATAAATACTACAAATTAGTGTCTGCTCTTGAAATTGTAGGTTAATTAAGGAACAGTGACCTCAATCACTCATCGGACTGGGAGTCCCTATGAACACCACAGCATTGCTGGCGGCCGAGGTCGTCCCCGCTGGTAGCGACGCACGATTGATCATCGCTGCAGTCGCCGGCGTCGCGGTTATCATCGCGCTGATCACCTGGCTCGACCTGCACCCCTTCCTCGCACTGTCCATCGGTGCGGTTGGTGTCGGTCTGGCGGCCGGCCTCGGATCGGCCGAGTCGGTCGCGGCGTTCGCCACCGGCTTCGGGTCGACCATGGGAAGCGTCGGAATCCTGATCGGTTTCGGCGCGATGTTCGGCAAACTCCTCGCCGATTCCGGCGGTGCCGACCGAGTGGTCGACACGCTGGTCGGCCGCTCCAGCACCAAGGCGCTTCCGTGGACCATGGCTCTGGTCGGCGCAGTGATCGGTCTGCCGATGTTCTTCGAAATCGGTCTCGTCCTGTTGATGCCGGTCATCATCCTCGTCGCGCGGCGTTCCGGCTTGTCCCTGATGCGCATCGCGATCCCCACCCTCGCCGGCCTCTCGGCCATGCACGGTTTGGTTCCGCCGCACCCCGGGCCACTGGTTGCCGTCTCGGCTTTGAACGCAAACCTCGGCCTCACCCTCGCTCTCGGTGTCCTCGTCGCGATCCCCACGGTTGTTCTCGCCGGACCGGTCTTCAGTAAGTACGCCGCGCGGTGGGTCGACGTGAAGGTCCCGGATCTTTTTGTCACAGGCGAAGATCGAGGCGAGGAAGAGAAGAAGCAGCGTCCCTCGTTCGCGGCTACCCTCGCAGCGATCCTCCTCCCGGTTGTTCTCATGCTGGGCAAAGCATTTGCAGACGTGATCGCACCCGATTCCGAGGCACTCCCCAAGTCCGTCCTCGACTTCCTCGGAACACCCGTTGTGGCTTTGGGTCTCGCGGTTCTGGTCGGTATGGTGCTGCTGGGTCGCGGCGGCGGAATGGACCGCAAGGCCATCTCGAAGTCACTCGAGAGTTCCCTACCTCCCATCGCAGGCATCTTGTTGATCGTCGGCGCCGGTGGTGGTTTCAAGCAGGTCCTGATCGACACCGGTATCGCCGGAGTGATCGCCGACGCGATCAAGGGCAGCAGCCTCCCCGTGCTGTTCCTGGCCTGGCTGGTAGCGGTATTGATCCGCGTCGCAACGGGTTCGGCAACGGTGGCAACGGTGACGGCGTCGGGCATCCTCGCTCCGGTTGCGGCAGACCTCTCGTCCGCACATGTCTCGCTGATGGTCTTGGCGATCGGTGCGGGCTCGCTCTTCCTCTCGCACGTCAACGACGCCGGATTCTGGTTGGTGAAGGAGTATCTGGGCGTCAGCGTGGTACAGAACCTCAAGACCTGGACCGTGATGGAATGCATCATCTCGGTATCGGGCCTGGCCGGAGTGCTCGTGTTGAGCGCATTCATCTAGGTAGGCGAGCACATGAACAGCGAAGCGGCACAGCAGAAGCAGTATCCCGTGCTCGTCCTGATGGGTGTCTCGGGTTCGGGAAAGTCGACGGTCGGCGGCATGCTCGCCGGAGCGATGGGTTGGGACCTTCAAGAAGGCGACGATCTCCACCCGCAGGCGAACATCGACAAGATGGCGACCGGGCATCCGTTGAACGACGAAGACCGCTGGCCCTGGCTCGACAAGATCGCCGTCTGGATCAAGAGCCATACCGACGCCGGTCAGCCGGGCATCGTCACGTGTTCGGCACTCAAGCGCAGCTACCGCGACGTGCTTCGCGGTGAGCACGTCGTGTTCGTGCACCTCGCCGGTTCGCGGGATCAGATCGGCCAGCGATTGACCGCTCGCCTCGATCACTACATGCCCGCCTCGCTGCTCGACTCCCAGATCTCGACACTCGAGGCCGTCGACCCGGACGAACAGGCCATCGTCGTCGACGTGGGCGGGAGTCCCGCCAAGATCGCGGAGGAGATCCTGCGACGGGTGGAGACATTCGAATACTGAGCAAGCCCGGCGTGTAGGCACCCGCGGTTCGGGTTACGGTGCTTGGGTGACTGCTGCTGCGCAGACGGACTGAACCGTGACCGACTTCGACTTCCACAGCGTCTGGACGCTTCCTGCCTCTGCTGACCGCGTCTACGAGGTTCTCGCGGATGCCGAACGGTATTCGCAGTGGTGGCCTCAGATACGCCGAGTCGGGACGATCGACGAGCATTCAGGCTCCATGTCCATCCGCAGCGCTGTCCCTCTGACGCTGCTGGTCTTCGGGCGACGCGAGGTGGAAGACTCAGTTGACCGCTTTCTGAAAGTGCGTCTCACCGGCGCAATGACCGGGTGGAGTAGCTGGGCGGTGCGCCCCGCTGGATCTGGTTGCACAGCCGAATTTCGGCAACAGGTAGCGGTGTCCGGAGCGCTTGGTCTGGCCGCGAAGGTCGCGAAGCCGCTGTTCGAGTGGAATCATGAAGCGATGATGCGTGGAGGGCACCGCGGACTGTGCGCATATCTCTCCCGGCCGTGATCGCGACCAGAACTTGCACACGCTCGAGCAATTGATCCATACCCGTCGTGTCAATTTGACGCAGCGTCAGTTATCGTTCACATCAGCAGCCGACAAGTATGTGTAACTCAAATGCACAAAACGGCTTGACCTGGGAGGACGCTATGCGGACGCGAGATTCGACGGTATGGCATTGGAACGTGAGTCCGCGAGCGCGGGTTATCTTCTGCCTGACCAGGACGTTCGTGAAGCCGATGTTCACCCTCTGGCCGACCACCGAACGTGGTATCCGCCAACTCGAGCGACTCGACGCGATGGCGGACAAACTGCCGAAGCCGAAGAACCTCGATATCGAGCCTTTCACGCTGGGTGGTGTGCCCAGCGAGAAGGTGCAGCATCCACGCAAAGCGCAGGGCGAGTTGGCCGGCGCCACGATCCTCTACTTCCACGGAGGGGGATTCGTCTTCTGCGGTCTGGCAACGCACCGGGCACTGTGCGGTTTGCTCTCTGCGAAGGCCGGCGTACCGGTGATCTCCGTGCGCTACCGCCAGCTGCCGGAAGGTTCCATCGGTACCTCCGTCAAGGACGCAATGGCCGCGTACACCGCGTTGCTCGAGACAGCCGAAGACCCGAACAAGATTGTGGTTGCCGGTGACTCGGCGGGCGGATACCTGGCCATGAAGGTCGCCGAAATTGCCGCACTGCGCGGAATCACGCGGCCCGCTGCCGTGGTGGGATATTCCCCTCTTCTCAACGTGAACCTCGAGGACCATGATCCCGATTTCATGAAACGTGATGCCTACCTACCGATGTCACAGGTGGAAAAGCTCAAGGACCGGTGGCTCGAGGGGCCGGACGAGATTCCTGGTGCGCAGTCGCCGATCAACGCCGACGCCAGTCTGATTCCGCCGTCGTTCCTGGTGTCCGCCGAATACGAACTGATGCGTCCGGACGTCGAGATCATGACCGAAAACTTGATCAAGGCAGGACAAGCCGTCGAAACGCACATCTGGAGTGGGCAGATCCATGCTTTCCCGGTGATCGGGAAAGCTCTTCGGGAGGGGAAGGCGATCGTCGATCTCACGATCAAGTTCCTCGAGCGAACGATGGCCTCGCAGAACCAGATCAGCGCCTGACGCTGCTTTTCAGCCGATCGATGTGAGTGTTGCGTAGTCGTCGTTGTCGAGAACGCCGTCGACGACTGCGCGAACTTCCGAGGCATGCAACGTGATCGATCCGCCGTGATTGTCGAGGAAGGCTGTGTCTGCGGCATCTCGGCCGGTCGAGATGCGCACAAGATTGCTGCGCGGCGCCAACTGCGTTGCATCGACCACGCGCCAGACGTGGTCGATATTGGCTTCGACTACGGCGTGAAAATCCATCGGATCGCAGCCCGGCGCGTAGACGGCCACCAGTCGAGCGGGAATCCCCACGGCGCGCAGCAGTGAGATGGTCAGGTGCGAGTAGTCGCGGCACACTCCGGCGCCGGCGAGCAAGGTGTCGACCGCACTGTCGGTGCCGCGACTGGTGCCGGGAACATAACTCAAATGTGTACTCACCCAGCGAGTGACTTCGAGGAGGAGTTCGGCCGGGGGAGTGGCGAGATCGAATTGCCCGGCGACAAAACCGAAGAACTTGTCGGCCTCGGCATACCGGCTGGGGCGCAGATATTTCGACACGTCGTAGTCGCTGACCGACGCCGGTTCTGCGCGGCCGATGACGGTTGCGTCGTAGCTGACGATCAGTTTGCCTGGGGCACAGTCGAGTAGGTGAATCCGGGTACCGTGTTCGGCGGTGATCTCGCGGGGTTCGAGCGGATTGCCGTCATGGACGAACGACATCGTTTCCAGCAGTTCGACACCCGGCGCGCGCGTCACCGCGATCTTGAACTCCAGGTTGGTCGCCTCGTCGATCTCGATGTCGAGCAGGGCGGCGACGGTACGTTTCATCGGGCCATCTTTACACCGAATACGGACACCCACCACCTGGGAGGATTGTGACGTGCGATCAGGCTTCGGGATAGTCGACGTCGACGCCGCTGCTGAGGTCGCTGCACTCCACCAACTCGACCCCGTGTTCGCGTAGGTAGGTGTTGGCGCCGCCGTCCCCGGTGAGTGACTTTGCAAGCGTCGGCCAGTGGTCGCGTCCGATCAGGACGGGATGGCCGGGTCTTCCGTGAAAGACAGCTCTTCGCAGTATGTTTCGTGATGGGGAAATCTGACCCACGATCCGCGTCACGGTGTCGGCGTTGAGGTCCGGGACGTCGACCAGAGAGATCGCTGCCGCATCTGCGTCGTCGATTCGCATGGCGGCTTCGAGTCCGCAGCGCAGTGACGCGCTCATTCCGTGTTGCCAATCCGATATCACCACAATGACATCGGTGGTGGGCAGTAGTTCGAGGGCGTCCTCTGCCTGCGCGCCGAGCACCACGATGACCGGTGAGAGGCCTGCGGACTGCAGTGTCGTCACCCCGTGGTGGAGCCAAGACTGACCCTCGGTGTTTGTGACGAGCGCTTTGGGTTTGCCCATGCGGGATCCGGCCCCTGCCGCCAGCAGGATCCCGCACGTAGACATGACTATGCTCCGGTGACCCGCGGACGCAGCCACTCGATCAGATCGTTCAGAACTTCTTCCTGCTCAGGCTCGTTGAAGATCTCGTGGTACAGGCCGTCGTACACCTTCAAGGTGACATCCGAAGAGCCGGCCAGATCTGCGACGAGCTTGCTGCCGGCCGGGTCCGTCAAACGGTCGTCCGAGCCGTGTTGAAGCAGTACGGGAATGGTGAGCGAGGGCAGGCGCGCCGGGAAGCCTTCCGCGGCGGTGATCATGCCGCGCGCGATACCGGCGGGAACCTTGCCGTGGTGAACCAGCGGGTCGGCGTTGTACTTGTCGACGACCTTCTGATCACGCGATACGGCAGCAGCTTCCAGGTTCTCGACGGGCACGTCCGGGAGGTATTTGCCGACGATCTTGCCCAACTGCATCACGATCTTCGGAGTGCCGGTTGCGATGATCACCGCAGGTCCGGACAGGGCGAGGGCTTTGAGATCGGCCTGATGGTCGAGGGCGTAGGAAAGGGCGATCGCGCCGCCCATGCTGTGCCCGAGCAGGAACTTGTCCTTGCCGGGATGTGCCGCCGTCACGATCGAGAACAACGTGTGGACGTCGTCGGTGAAGTCGGAGAATTCCTTGAGGTGAACGCGCTTGCCGCCAGAGCGTCCGTGCCCGCGATGGTCGGGTGCATACACGATGAGCCCGAGTTCCCCGAGCCGCGCAGCAACATGGTCGTAGCGCCTCGCGTGTTCGCCGAGTCCGTGGCACAGGACGAGAACCCCGGTGGGTTCGCGGTCCGGTGTCCACACGTCGTAGACGATCTTGGCACCGGCGACTCCGGTGAACGACGACTCTTCGTGCTGCATTGTTGCGCCCTCTCTGCGACCGGTTCCGGTACGCGGATTCTCACATGCTATTCGCCCGGTGGGCAGGGCGCGGGTGTTCAGGGTGTGAGGTCGTCGAGGAAACTTCGACACTTGTTTGTTACGGCTGGTTACATTAACTTAGGGGCGTGACCGGACAAACCGTTGATCGTTCCGACCCTGTTCCCGCCACCCGCTCGCGCCGATTGTGGCGACCCGCGGTTCGGGCTTTGCTGGACGGCGCGCTACCGCTGATCGACAAGCGAATGGCGGAATCGGTACGCCCGTTCGATCGGCCCGAGATGCTGCGTCCGCACCTGGCTTCGCGGAAGTTTGCGTGGACGCACTACGGGATCTTCGTTCCCCGGCTGCCAGGGCCTTTCCGTTACCTCAACACCATGACGTTGATCGGTGCAACCGGGACGGTGGTGTTCGACAACGACTATCTCGCTGCACCCGACGCGCGAAACACCGCAACCGTGCTGAGTTCCACCGCAGCGCCGGGCCATCACTTCTACCGGGCGTACGACGCTGCCGATGAGTGTGCGTTCGAAGAAGATGGTTCGCGAATCGCCTTCGGTGACAACCTGATCATCGAGAACAGCTATCCGAACTTCCGAGTCACCGGGCGATACGACTCATTCGACGTCGATCTCGAGATCGTGGCAACGGACCAAGCGTCGTGGTTCGTGCGTAATCCCGTCTACGACCACGTCAGTCTGCTGGCACAGTGCTCCGGAACAATTGCGAGTCCGGATGGACCGGTGAGTATTTCGGCTCCGTGCACCGTCGAGTACGCGCGGTGCATGACACCGCAATCGTTGACTCGCCGCGCGCTTCCCGAGTCGTGGAAGCTCCCGGCCGACTTTTTCACCTACCAGATCGTTCAACTGGACGACCGGCATCAGTTGTTGCTCACCGATGTTCGAGCGTCAGGGGTTTCGGCGTGCAAGCTCGCCTACATTCGGACTGTCGACGGTAGTGCGAAGGTCTTCGACGACGTCGAGTTCGACGTGCTCGAGTACGCCGACGCATTGCACGTCGACCCACAGGGTCGCGAGATGCGTGTGCCGCGCGTACTGCGTTGGCAGGTGCGCGATTACGGTAGGACGGTCGTGGAGTTCGAGGCGGAGATCGACTCGGAGTGGCGCTACGGTCACGGCAAGGGATACGTCGGCGCGTACACCTACCGGGGAAGCTTCGACGGTGCGTCGATCAACGGTACCGGTTACATCGAATGGGTGGACTGCGAAGTGTAAGGCCCCTAGGGTGTATCGGTGCCTTTCGTAGACCCCGCCGCGCTGACGATTCGTCCGCAGAAGATCCTTGTCGCGGGGACTTCCGGTGCCGGAAAGACGACTCTCGCCGGTCGAATCGGGCGGCTTCTCGAGATCGAACACACTGAGCTGGACTCGCTGTTCCACGGGCCCGACTGGATTCCGCTCGACAGTTTCGAAACCGAAGTACGACGCTTTTCCAGCGAGCCGGCCTGGGTGACCGAGTGGCAGTACGGTGCGGTGCGTGAGCTTCTGGCCGAGCGTGCGGACCTGATGCTGTGGTTGGATCTGCCTCGGCGGACGGTGATGCGCCAGGTGATCACACGAACCGTGCGTCGGCGATTGCAGCGAGAGGTGTTGTGGAATCGCAACATGGAGCCGCCACTGCACACCATTCTGTTCGATCCGGATCACGTGGTGCGCTGGGCCTGGCGAAGCGACGGACGCAACGTCGGGCGTATGGCCACGGTCCTTGTCGATGTGCCGTCGTTGCCGATAGTTAGGCTTCGCAGTCGAGAAGAGATCGAGGCTGTGCTCGAAGTCCTCGGCCGTCTGCCCTCAGATCGTCTGAGCTAGGCGAAATCCCAAGTCGTCGATAGCAAATGTCGGGTGGCTTCGCCTCCTTACGGTAGCGCCGCAACCGCGCTCACTTTCGGCCCAACTGCCGCCGCGGAAGATCCGGTACGTGCCGTAAACCTCGGGGTCGTAGAGATCCCAGCACCATTCCCAGACATTGCCGATCATGTCGTACAGGCCCCAGTTGTTGGGTGTCTTGGTTCCGACGGGATGCGCTCTACCCTCTGAATTGTCGCTGTACCAGGCAATCTCGTCGATCTCGCCGTAGCGGTAGCCGGAGGTGCCGGCCTTGCATGCGTACTGCCACTCGGCCTCGGTGGCGAGCCGGTAGCCAGTTGCGCCGCGGTCCCACTGCGGAGAATCGGTGTCGACGTCTCGATATGCGGGTGTCAGACCGTCCGCGACCGAAAGTGTGTTGCAGGTTGCGATGGCGTCCTTCCATGAAAGGTCGACCGCTGGTTTGCTCGAATCGTCCGACGAATCTCCGTGAAGCAGCGCCCTGGTGGTGAGATGGCGTGCGAGGCGGAAGGATTCGACTTTCGAGGTCCACGCAGTACCTTTGCGGTCGTCCCGAAGGTGCACCTGGCCGGCAGGGATCTCGATCATCAACTCTGCTGCTCCGGTCATTCGTTCATCATCGCAGAGGTTGTCGCTCACCCGGGGAGACGCTCGAACGCAGCTTGTGGATCAAGGCCGGTGCGCATGCGCCATGCGGTCAGCGCAAGCCCGAGGCAGACCACCTGTGCCGGATCGTCGAGGGAAACACCCATCAGCTTCTCGATACGCGTGAGCCGTGCATAAAGCGACTGACGCCGAATGCCGAGGAAATCCGCGGTTCTCGCCTTGCCGCCCCGATGTGCGAGGTACGCGTCGAGCGTTCGGACGAGATCGGCGGAATGTGCTGTGTCGTATGCGATCAGCGAACCGAGTTGCTCGGTTACGAACACGGACAGCGAAGCGGGTGTCGTTCCGGCGGTGAGCAGTCGTTGGACGCCGACGTCCCTCGCGAGGATCACTCCGGTCCGGGAGCCGAAGCGCCGCGCGATCTGGACGACTTCGCGAGCTTGCGCGACCGCAGCCCCGACGCCCGACAGATCCGCGACCGGCGTCGCCACTCCGAGCGTGCGTACCGCGGAACCGCCCGGCCCGCGGCGTAGCAGCTCGTCGGCTTCGGTGAACGCAGTCCGCACTCGAGCGGGGGATGCGGACGCCCACCCGTGCGCGAGCACGATGACGTGATTGGCCGCAGTCCCGACGACACAGGAGCCGAGCACGGCCCGCACGGCGTCGCGTACTTGGTCAGCGAGCTCTCGAACCGGGGTTTGCCGATCGATGTCGACAGCGGCGACGAGGACGTGGTGCCCCTCCGACAACGGCGTCCACCCGGCCGCTGTCAGTCGCTCGGACAAGTCGCCGTGCGATGTGAGCACACCGCCCACCACGTCGGTGATCACCGATTGGGCGAGTGACTGTCTTGGGCCGAGATCGCCGTGACGGCCGAGTTCCAGAGCTACCGCGACGGCGGCGCAGTTTGCGACGGCGGTTCGGCGTGTGGTTGCCGGCCCGCACAGGACAAGTCGACCGAGTGAGTTCGTCGGGCCGCGTACGTCGTGGATAGTGCGTTCGGTCTCGGATCGCTCTGCGCCGGTTGTGCTGCGCTCGACGGTTCTGCCATCCGCGTCGAGCAGATCGACGCCGCACCCCGCGAGTCGTGACACCTTGTCGAGCAGCGCAGTCATGCCCTGGCCTGCAACCACGAGACTCAGAAGTTCTTGCCAGACAGGCTCGCCCGCTTGCGCCGAACCGAGAGTGCGGCGGAGCATGAGGTCGTGAAAGTCTTCGACCATCCGCTCGAAGGGCACTACTGCGTGCAGGGCCAAGAACGCGAGTCCCCGTCGGCGCGAAGCTTCGACGAGTTCGGGAGGGGCCGTGAGGAACGAGCGCCCGACTTCCATCGCGAGTGCGACGCATCCCGCGTCCGCCAATTGGTCGATGTAGGCGGTGAGCTGCTCGGGAGATCGCCCGTGCAGACCGAGGCCCGTGGTCAGAAGGACCTCACCTCCGGACAGCAGCCCACCCATTTCGTACACCTCGGACGAATGGACCCAGCGGACCACCGCGGTATCGACGTCGCCCGCGAGCACCTCGATTGCGGCGGCCTTGAACGAGGGCATCGCAAGAACTTGTCGCAGAGTCGGGAGCATTTCTATATCGTCCGCCGAGGGGGCACTTCGTCATAGAGCTAGTTCTGCCGAACTGACAGGTTGTCCCTTGTCGGGCTGTTACCACCGTGGTCGGATTGTGACACGAGCCACAATCGACGATTTTGATCAGACTCCAGGAGCGCACATGAATCATCCGGCACACACCGATGAGTATTTTCTCGGACTTGCGATCGAACAGGCGAAGATCGGTTGGGAGGAGGGCGGCGTGCCGATCGGCGCGGCGCTGATTCACCGGGGCGAGGTTCTCGCAGTCGGACGTAACCGTCGGGTCCAGATGAACAGCGCCATCCGTCATGGCGAGACCGACTGCATCGAGCGCGCCGGACGACTGCCGGCCTCGGTGTATCGCGAGTGTGTCCTCTACACGACTTTGTCGCCGTGCTTCATGTGCGCCGGAACGGCTCGCCTGTACGAGATCCCTCGAATCGTGGTCGGCGAAAATCGTTCCTTCGAGGCATCGGAGGAATGGTTGCGCAGCAGCGGAATTCAGGTCGACGTCGTCGACGACGCGGAGTGTGTGGCACTGATGGACCGCATGCTGGCCGAGCGCGCGAGCCTGTGGCTCGAAGACATCGGCGAAGTTGTATGAGCAGCGCCGTCGAACCTGCCACGGTCGCAGGCGATTCGGAGAGCGCAGGCCACCCGATCGATCCAGACTATCCCGTCACTCCGGTTCCGCTTCATGCACGTAAGCCGTTCTTCTCGCTCGCGGTCGTGTTGTTGGGGTTCACCATCTTCACGCCGACGATGTTGGCCGGAGCAGCGCTCGGTACCGCGTTCTCGTTCTGGAAACTGATGGTGGTGATCGCCGCCGGATCCGCCATCTTGGGGGTCTACGTCGCCATGATGGGGTTCGTCGGAGCCCGAACCGGACTGACTACAGTTGTGATGGCGCGCTACAGTTTCGGCACTCGCGGGTCCAAGCTCGCTTCGATCCTGCTGGGCGGTACTCAGATCGGCTGGTACGGAGTCATCATCGGCACGATCGGTGATCTCACCGCGCAGGCATTGGGCTGGGAGTCCTATCTCGCGCGGGCGTCGGTGATGATCGCGGCGAGCATCTTGATGTGCGTCACCGCCTGCTACGGCTACCGCGGAATGTACTGGGTTTCGCTCGTCTCGACGCCCTTGATCCTGGCGTTGGCCTGCTGGGTCGTGTTCCGGTCCCTCGAAGAGGTCGGTGGATTCTCCGGCCTGGTCTCGGTTCAACCGCAGACGACCATGACGATCGCGCTCGCAATCACCACTGTCGTCGGCACGTTCGTATCGGCGGGAACGCAAGCGCCCAACTGGACCAGATTTGCTCGCTCCGGATCACAAGCGGTGTGGGCCTGCGTTATCGGGTTCCTCCTCGGAAACGGATTGATGATCCTGTTCGGCGCCATCGGAGCCATCACGTTCCACGAGGGTGACTTCGTGTTGATCCTCTACAACCTCGGGCTTGTCGGCTGGGGCCTGGTCTTGCTGTTCGGAAACCTCTGGAAGAGCAACGCAGACACCGCATACGCCTTCGGAGTGGCCGGTGCCGAACTGTTCAGAAAGCCTCGCAAGACCCCGTTCGTCATCGGTGGATGTGTGATCGGCACGGCGCTCGCTCTGACCGGTGTGCACAACCATCTGGTCGACTACCTGAGTCTGCTCGGAACTTTCATCCCGCCATTGGGCGGCGTGATCATCGCTGACTTCCTGTGCCGGTGGCGGCGAGGCATCCCCGAGGGGTACACCCCGCAGCCGGTCCACTGGCGCAACCTCGCCGTCTATGCCGTCGCAGCGTTCCTCGCTTGGCTTTCCGGTGAGTTCGAGGTGGGAATCCCGCCGCTGATCGGAATCGTGGTAGCCATTGCACTGACGATGTTCCTGCACAAGGCGTTTGGCAACAGATCGGCAGATCGGGAGGTCTCGACCTCCACCGTCTGAATCATGCTTCAGGCACCAGCGAGCCCCCGGCGGTATCGACCGCGCCGGGGGCTCGCGCACTTGATGGAAAGGGCAGACGCTTCCGTCTCAACCGTCATCGCAGAACAGGCAGGTACGGTGCCTCGATACCCTGCTCTTCGAACGCAGTCAGAGCCGAGCGCGCAAATGCGCGCTGGACTGCCCATTGGCGCCCAGGCTTGACCTGCGCCGTCACTCGAATGGTAATTGCCTCGGCAGTAACCGAATTGACTCCCAGCATCTCCGGCTTGTCGATCATGTCCGCCCTGATCGGTTCGGACTCTGCCGCCTCGAGGACAGCTCGCGTCGCCACCTCACACGCTTTGTGCACGTTCGCATTGTGGGCGATGGGGAGATCGAGAACTGCAGTGGCGTAACCCTGACTCATGTTGCCCACTCGCAGGATTTCGCCGTTGCGGCAGTACCACAAGGTGCCGTTCACATCTCGAATCGTGGTGACGCGCAGGCCCACTGTTTCGACGGTGCCGACCGCGTCGCCGAGATCGACGACGTCGCCGACACCGTACTGATCCTCGAGCAACATGAAGATGCCGGAGAGGAAGTCACGCACCAGGTTTTGTGCACCGAAACCGATGGCAAGGCCGATGACTCCGGCGGATGCGATGAACGGCGCGACGTTGATCCCGAGGATGCCGAGAATCTGCAGCACACACCAGACCAGGATGACGATGGACACCGTCGATTTGAGTACCGAACCGATGGTCCGGGCTCGCTGCGATCTGCGCTCGTTCACCTTGGCGTTCGGAGACTTGCGAGGCTTCGACATTCGATCGATCCCGCGGTGCAGTGCGAAGCGCAGAACGACTGCGAGCGCCACGTAGATCGCGATCTCGACGGGTCGGTGAATCAACCAGTCTCGGTTGGTATCGGTCAGTTCCCATGCTTGTATTTCGGAAATCATCTCCATGCAGTCTACGGATTCGGGCCGATCCGGGCATCGGTGCAGGGCAGACGGTCCAAAGCCGAACAGGCAGCTAGGCTTACGTCATGGCTGCGTTCACTGGCATACCCGTTGCTGCACTCGATTTCTACGAAGACCTGGAAGCCGACAACAGCAAGACCTGGTGGGCAGCGCACAAGGAGACGTACGACGAAGTGGTTCGTCGTCCGATGGCGTCGTTGACCGCGGCGTTGGAGGACGAATTCGGCACGGCCAAGCTCTTTCGGCCGTATCGTGACGTTCGATTCTCGAAGGACAAGATCCCGTACAAGACGCACCAGGGAGCGTTCGTCGGTCTCGCCGAGAGCTGTGGCTACTACGTGCAGATCGACGCGGCAGGGTTGATGGTGGCCGGTGGTTTCTACGCCAGCAGTTCGGAGACCATCGCGCGTTATCGTGCGGCCGTCGACGACGACGTTCGAGGCCCGGAGCTCGAGAAGATCCTGGCCTCCGTCGAGAAGGCCGGATTCACGATCGGCGGCGACAAGCTCAAGACGGCGCCTCGCGGATACACGGTCGATCACCCGCGGATCGAATTGCTGCGTCACAAGTCGCTGACCGCTGGGCGTACTTACCCGAGCCCGCCGTGGTTGGACAGCGCCAGGACATTGAAGGAAGTTCGCGCGGCGTGGCGCGCACTGACACCTTTGGTCGAATGGTCCGGGCAGGTGCTCGGACCGAACTGACCGTCCGACAAAAAGTGTGACGCAGCCGTAGGAGAGTTCACCTCGAGTTCATCAAAACTCGAGACGCCTGGGGCTACCGTGGTGTGTGTAACTCAAAGTTTCGGCACCGCTTCGAGTCGCAGCGCCGCAGTTCGAAGCCATTTTCTCTCGATCGACATCGTGAACAACCCGTGTCAGTGGAGACCATCATGGCTATGTTTCTTGCTCTCGTCCTGATCATCTCGGTTCTCGGAATCGTCGGCACCTACCTCGCGTTCAGCGCGGTCTACTTCGTCGAGATGCGCAAGCTCGACAAGTAGGGCGGCTCGATTTGGCCTGATTCGACTATTTCTGGGCCGATCGCGACGACCCTCCCTGCGTACGCTGTTAGGGCATCCTTATCCGCTCGCAACAGTGGATGATTCATTTCTTTTGGAGGTTCGACACGCATGCCCGCTCAATCCACGCTCTTGCTTCCCGAGGGCTACTCCGACAACCGCCTCGTTTCGGACCTCACACGTCGGCAGTTCGGCTTCGGTGCCGGGATCGCCGGGCTGGGCGCGTTCCTGGCGGCCTGCGGTGACAGCGGGAGCAGTTCGGGTGAAACCGAAATGCGTTCTGTGACGACACCTCTCGGAACGTACGACATTCCTGTCAATCCGAAGAGGGTTGTCGCGATCGACTCGCGGCTCGATCTGGAACCTGCTGTAGCTCTGGAACTTCCGCTCGTCGGCTACACGTACGCCCAGGCGACACCGTGGGTGCCTATCGATTCGTCGGTACCGTTCCTGTCGGAGATCCCCAACCGCGAGCAGATCTTGGCGCTCGAGCCCGACCTGATCGTGTGCCTGAACTACGAGAGCGAGTGGTGGCCGGTGGCCGAGATGTCCACCATCGCACCGGTTCTGACGACAGAGTTCACCGACGACTGGCGCACAAACCTCTCGCGGTTGTCGGGCTGGCTCGGTCGAACGGCCACACTCGATCGATTGACGCTCGACTACGACAATCTGATTTCCGACATCCGCAGTCGTCATGCCGAGAAGATTGCGTCCAAGACCGTCGCCAGTGTCTCGTTCATGCCGGACACGAACACGCTGTACGTCACGAGCATCCGTACCTCCGAGAAGGGCGACAAGCCCAGCGACATGACGCTCGGCGACATCGGTGGCAAAACCGCCACCTCGGAGGGGCTCGATCCCGAGGGCGGCGTCAGCCTCGAAGGCCTCGACGTGCTGGCCGGCGTCGACGGCTTCATGATCACCGAGAACGAGGACAGTGCGGCGTACCAGGCATTGGTGGCGAGCAAGCTGTGGCAGCGACTCCCGGCAGTGCAGGCGGGCAACGTCACCAGTCTGGGTGGCTCTACGTTCTACGGTTCGATCTACACGATTTCGTACGTGGCACAGGGTTGGGATGCCCTGTACAACAAGATCAGCTGAAGCCTCTGCCGACCGGACCGATGAGTTTAGGTAACGCGGGCGGTCTAATCAGGTAGGCATTGACCAGACCTGAGGAGATCGACGTGCAAACAGAGCAATCCCCAGCGGTAGTGCAATCCCGCGACGGTACGACCATCGCATACGAACGCTCCGGTGCCGGACCAGCAGTGGTCCTGGTCGCCGGAGCGTTCTGCGACCGCGGTTGGTTCGATTCCCTGGCTGCAGAGTTGGCGGCGGACTTCACGGTGTACTCGTACGACAGGCGCGGACGCGGGGACAGCGGTGACAGTCGCGCGTTCTCGATCGACGCCGAGGTGGAGGACTTGCGGGCGGTCGTCGCTGCCACCGGTGAAACACCGCTCGTTTACGGATTGTCGTCGGGTGCCGCGCTGGCTTTGGAGGCCGCTGCGCAGGCCGTTCCGATGCGTAAGCTCGCCGTCTACGAGGCGCCGTACATGGACGACGACCAGCGTGACGAGACTGCCCAAAGTGACCTGGAGCGATTGATTGCGGGCGGCGACAGGGAAGGTGCTGTGACGCGTTTTCTGGATCTGACCGGTGCATCCGCGGAGATGGTCGACGAGATCAAGCGGAGTGCCGATTGGCCCGACATGTGCGCCATCGCGCACACCTTGCCTTACGACGTCGCTGTGTGTGATCACGGCTGTCAGTCGCTCGACTGGCTTGCCTCCATTACCGTCCCCACGTTGGTCATGTACGGCGGTGACAGTGGTCAATGGGCACCTGCCTCGGCGACGAGAATCGCTGCAAAAGTCTTGGGGACAAAGACTTTGGAGATCCCCGGTCAGGGCCACGGCGTCGCCGACGACGCTATTGTCCCGGCTCTGCGTGAATTCTTTTCCGGCTGAGCACTGGGCGGCGAAGACGATCGTCAACCTAGGGTTGACGTTTTCGATTGCGTCAACCTATGGTTGACGCATGAGCAAACCAGTGGAAATGACCAACAAGGTTCGACTCGACGACCTCATCGACGCGATCAAGAAGGTGCACACCGACGCGCTCGACCAACTTTCCGACGCCGTGATTGCCGCTGATCATCTCGGTGAAGTTGCAGATCACCTGATCGGCCACTTCGTCGACCAGGCGCGTAGGTCGGGAGCGTCGTGGACGGAGATCGGCGCGAGCATGGGTGTCTCGAAGCAGGCTGCGCAGAAGCGTTTTGTTCCCAAGGCGCCGAGTGATCAGAAGCCGATGGATCCGAACGAAGGGTTCAACCGGTTCACTCCCCGGGCGAAGAACGTCGTCATGGCCTCGCAGAACGAAGCCCGCGCCGCCGGTAACGCAGAGATCCGGCCGGAGCACCTGCTCCTGGGGCTCGTCGAGGAGCCTGCCGGGTTGGCTGCGAAGGCGATAGTGGCGCAGGGGGTGGAGCTCGGATCCGTCCGAGCTGCAGTGGCCGGTGTACTACCGGCTCCGACTTCCGAACTACCAGAACTCATTCCGTACGACGCTCGTGCGCGCAAGGTCCTGGAACTGACGTTCCGTGAGGCTCTTCGCCTGGGCCACAACTACATCGGAACCGAGCACATCCTGCTCGCACTGCTCGAACTCGAAGACGGATCAGGTGTTCTGGCTGATCTCGGAATCTCGAAGTCGGTGGCGGAGTCGAACATCGTTGGAGCGTTGGCCGTCATTCAGGATCAGTGATTCAGAGGTGAATCCGATGCAGAAGAGGGCCGCACCCTTGGGGGGGGGGCCCCTCTTCTTGTGTCACTGATTAGACAGCGCGCACATTGGTGGCCTGAGGACCCTTCTGGCCCTGGCCAACCTCGAACTCCACACGCTGGTTCTCGTCGAGCGACTTGTAGCCGTTGCCCGAGATTTCAGAGTAATGAACGAACACGTCCGGTGTTCCGTCGTCGGGAGCGATGAAACCAAAGCCCTTTTCGCCGTTGAACCACTTCACGATGCCCTGTGCCATACCGATACTCCCTACAAACTCGATCCGGGCCCTCACATCGAAGTCCCGATCTCGATGTGTCTATCCTCCCATGCCGCGCAAGTCGAACGGTGGGCGACGTGCAGAAGCGAGTTTGTCAGGGGCCGACAAGGAGGAGGGATACCGATCTTCAGCACTTGTCTGATCAATCCGTCGACGGCGTGGACTCGTGGCTCGCATGCCAGCCTGCGGGGCTAGACCAGCGAGAAGCTGCCCAGCTGTGTTCTCGCGCTCGGATCGCTCGAAGTCGACAACGTAGGGCCCCACGGGAGCTGAGGGTGGGCTAACCTCTCATTCGCTGTGCCCTCGGCGCGCGCAGCAGACGCCGAGAAGGAGAGTGCACACGTGTACGGAACGATTCGCGAATCACCGACGACCGCTGAACTTGTGGACCAGCTCAGTCGCCGTGGGTTCTTCGGCGTCGGCGCGGCGGCAGCGGCCGCCATCCTTGCGGGGTGTTCGACTACATCAGATGCTTCTGATGCCGGCGAACAACGTGAGGTGATCAATGCGCTCGGAACCACCACGATCTCGGGGAAGCCGGAAAGGATCGTTGTTGCCAGCGACTTCACGGATCTCGAATTCCTGCTCTCTCTCGGCGTTCACCCAGTCGCCTACGGCAATACGGGTGCGTGGGACCGCGGTGCACTGCCGTGGCAGAGCACCGCTGGAATAGCCGATCTCGAAAGCTTCGACACCACAGGCGAAATCAGCCCGGAAATCATCGCGCGCTACTCACCGGATCTCATCATCGGAATGAAGACCTATCTCGAACCGGCAGCCGAGAGGCTCAGCCAGATCGCGCCGGTCATCGCGCTGGACTGGACCACCTCGTGGCGTGACGGCGTCGCCACGGTCGGGCAGGCCGCTTTTGTCGACGAGGCCGCTGCTGCAGCGATCGCCCGGACCGACGCCCTGATCTCCGACACCGCCGCTTCGCTGAACGGCTTGGGTGGCAAGACGATCATGATCGGCTCGATGTACGGCGATCAGTTGTATGTGCAGGGGGATGCCAGTGCGCCCGGGGTTCTGCTGCGCGAACTCGGACTCGACTATCGCGGATACAACGCCGAGCAGATGACTGCGCTGTCGATGGAGCAGGCGGAGGTACTCGCACCCGCAGACATTTTGCTCAGCCTCGCTTCTGATCAGGAAGCGACGACGAGGTTGGAGAACTTCGCAGTTTTCCAGAACCTCCCCGCGGTGAAGGCGCGAGCCTATGCGCCGGTCGAACTTCTGCTCTCGAATGCCTTTGTCGACAATTTCGGTCCACTGAGCGCACCGTACGCCTTGCCGCAGCTCGCCGGGGTCTTGACCGGGCTTGCGGCGGGCCAGGGAAAACAGCTCCCCTGACCTCGCTTCCGAGCCTATTGACGCCGCGTCGGCCTAGCATCGAAACATGGTGGACATAGATCTGACGGGCCGCGCCGCAGTAGTCGGCGGATCACAACCGCTGCGAGCGATACTCGAAACCCCCACTACCCCCGGCCCGTGGCCGGGGGTAGTGATGATTCACGAGGCCTTCGGGCTCGAGGAGGTGATGCAGCGGCAAGCCAAGCGGCTGGCCGCTGCGGGATTCCTGACGCTCGCTGTCGACCTCTACAGCGCGGGCGGGGCGAAGCGGTGCCTAGTGCCCACCATGACGTCGATGCTTCGAGGACACGGCAAGGCGTTCACCGACATCGAAGTCGCTCGCAGTTGGCTGGTGGAATCCCCGGACTGCACCGGAAAGATTGGTGTCATCGGATTCTGCATGGGCGGCGGCTTCGCGATGGTCAGCGCCGGAGATTTCGACGCTGCCTCGGTCAATTACGGTCAGCTTCCACGCAAACTCGATGAGGCCGTGGTGGATGCGTGCCCGATCGTCGGGAGTTTCGGAGGCAAGGACTTTTCGCTCCGGGGCGCGGCAGCGAAGCTGGAGACGGCGCTCAGCAATGCCGGTATCGAGAACGACGTCAAGGAGTACCCCACCGCCGGCCACGCGTTCCTCAACGACGCGGAGGCCGGACCCAAGGTGCTTCGTCCTTTGGAGCGCATCCTCGGAATCGGTCCCGATCCTGTTGCAGCGCAGGATGCCTGGAAGCGAATCGACTCGTTCTTCGAGCGCCACCTGGCGTGATCAGCGACTGGTTCTCTCACCGCCGTTGACTGCCAATACCTGACCGGTGATCTGCCGGGCACCCGGTGAGGCCAAGAAATGGACGGCTGATGCGATGTCGTCCGGGGTTCCGGCGCGCTTGGTGCTGGTGGATTCGATCAGCATCGCGCGACGCTCGTCCGTCAGAAAGTCCCGGAAGAACTCGGTGTCGGCGATGTAACCGGGGGAGACGATGTTCGCCGTGATGCCTTCTGGGCCCAGTTCGGCGGCCAGATCGACATTCCACGTCGCAACTGCTGCTTTGGCAGCGCCGTACGCTCCAGCTCCCTTGTCGGCGGCAATCGATCCGATGGTGATGACGGCACCGCCACTGGGGATTCGATCTCGAACTGCTGCTGTGGTCAACACTGCCGAGATCAGATTGGAGTCCAGATTGGCCCGCCACCCGGCGGCCAGGGATTCCAGATCTGACGGCGCTTCACGATCGAAGTCCGTGTTACCGCCGGCGCAGTGCGCCACGACGTCGATGGTTCCCGGAAGCGAATCCTGCAGCCGCTTCAGGTCTTTCGGGTCGGAGTTGTCACAAGTCAAGGCGTGAACATTATCGCCCAACTCCTCCGCGGTCTTTTCGAGTGGTTCCGTGCGTCGGCCGGTGACAAAAACGGTGTCTCCGTCCCGGGCGAACGCCGCTGCAACTGCGCGCCCGATCCCTGTTCCGCCGCCGGTTACCAGAACTGTGCGTGTCATGCCTACCTCCGTGAGCTACGTTTAGACCTATACGAAGAACGTATCATTTAGAGCTAAACGAGGTGTGCAGTGGTGGGCGACTACAACCCGGACGACGCGGTGGACGCGGTTGCCTTGGCGTGGCTTCGCGAAAGGCCGGGCACGCCCGTGGAGGGTATCGGCATCGTCACCAGGCTGTGGATGTGCGCCAAGCTGCTCGGTGAGGATCGCCGACGGGTACTCGCCTCGGCCGGTGCGGACACAGCCACGCTGGACCTACTCAGTGTCCTGCGGCGATCCGGCGAGCCGTATCAGTTGACGACTCGCCAGATCACCGAGCAGACCGGAGTCACGGCCGGTGCGATCTCGCAGCGACTCGCACGCGCGGAGAACGCGGGTCTGGTGGAGAGGTCCTCCGCCGCGCAAGGGTCACGAATAGTGCTCGTGACCCTCACTGCCGCCGGTCACGAGCTGGTGGAGCAATTGGTGGACCGAGTTCTCGGCCGTGAAGCCGAACTGACGTCGATTCTCACCGAGCAGCAGCAGGCCGAACTCACCGAACTGCTGCGTGTCTTTCTCGACGGCCTACGCGGCGAACTCGGTGACTCCGGCGTCGCGCACGTCGGGGCTTGATCAGGACAGGCGCTCGAAGACCGCAGCCAGGCCCTGCCCGCCGCCGATGCACATCGTCTCGAGGCCGTAACGCGCTTCGCGACGGTCCATCTCGCGCAACAGGGTGGCCAGGATTCGTCCACCCGTGGCTCCGACCGGATGTCCGAGGGAGATGCCGGAGCCGTTGGGGTTGATGCGTGGGTCGTCGGCCTCGAGATTCCAACTCTGCAGGACTGCAAGTGCTTGTGCCGCAAAGGCTTCGTTGAGTTCGATGACGTCCATGTCCGCCAGGGTCAATCCGAGGCGGCCGAGTGCCTTCTCCGACGCCGGTACGGGGCCGATGCCCATGGTGCGCGGCGGAACGCCCGCAACGCTCCAACTCGCGAGGCGTGCGAGCGGTCGCAGTCCGAGGGTACGAGCTTTGTCGGCGGTGGTGACGATCGCCAGTGCTGCGCCGTCGTTCTGACCGCTGGCATTACCTGCAGTCACGGTGGAGTCGGGGTCGATCTTTGCGCGCATGGGACGAAGGCGCGCAAGCGATTCCATCGAGGTGTCGGCGCGTGGATGCTCGTCGGTGTCGACGAGCAGGGCCTCGCCCTTGCGCTGCGGAACGGATACCGGAACGATTTCTTCGGCGAAGACGCCGTTCTTCTGTGCTGCGACTGCACGCTGATGGGACTGAACCGCGAGTGCATCTTGATCCTCGCGGCTGATGGAGAACTCGGCGCGCAGGTTCTCTGCCGTTTCGATCATTCCGCCGGGAACCGGGAAGTCACGTCCGCCGGCTGTGACGCGGGCGCGCGCGAGACGATCGCTGAGCGCAACTCCTTCACCCTTGACGCCCCAACGCATTCCGGTTGCGTAGAACTCGGCCTGGCTCATCGACTCGGCACCGCCCGCGAGGACCAGGTCACTGCCACCGGACTGAACCTGCATGACGGCCTGGATGACTGCCTGTAATCCCGACCCGCACCGGCGATCCACCTGCATGCCGGGAACATCGATGCCCAGACCCGCGTTGAGCGCCGCGATGCGTCCGATCGCCGGAGCCTCACCGTTCGGCGAAGCCTGGCCGAGAATGACGTCGTCGATCTCCGCGCCGGAAATGCCGGTACGCGTGACGAGTTCGGTGATCAGCGTCGAGGCGAGATCTTCCGGGGCTACGTCACGGAAGACACCGCCGAAGCGGCCGACAGGGGTACGGAGCGGTTCACAGATGACAACGTCAGGCATTGGTTCTTCCTTGGGTCTGCTCGGTCAGCGGGTGGCAGCCGAGTGATTGTTGGACGACTGAGTACGTCCGAGATCGACGGAGATGGCGTCCGCGGTGGCGACTGCGGCCGGAACCAGTTCACCGCGAACAGCTTCGGCGCTGTAGCGGGCGGCTTGGGTGGAGATGTTGACGGCAGCGACCACGTCACCGGTCGCGTCCCGGATGGGTGCGGCGAGCGAGCGCAGACCCTCTTCGAGTTCCTGATCGACAATCGCGAACCCGTCGGCGCGAATCTTCTCGAGTTCGGCACGCAGTCCGTCGGCGGTGGAGATGGTCTTGCCGGTCAGGCGGGCGAAGGACACTCGGGCGAGGTAGGCGTCCAGTGCGTCGTCCGGCAAGCCGGCGAGCAGAACTCGACCCATGGATGTGGCGTACGCGGGAAAGCGCGTGCCGATGGTGATGGACACCGTCATGATGCGGCTGACCGGAACACGAGCCACGTACACGACGTCGTCACCGTCGAGGATCGACACGGACGTGGATTCACGGACCTTGGCGGACAAAGCTTCCAGATGCGGCCCGGCAATCTCGGGGAGAGACAGACTGGACAGGTAGCTGTAGCCGAGTTCGAGGACGCGAGGCGTCAACCAGAACACCGAACCGTCAGTACGTACGTATTCGAGTTCGACGAGCGTGAGTAGGAAGCGGCGAGCAGTCGCACGCGTGAGATCGGTGTGCCGGGCAACCTCGCTGAGGGTGCGACGCGGGTGCTCACCGTCGAAAGCCTTGATGACGGAAAGCCCACGGGCCAGCGACTGCACGTAGTCCGGGGACGGTCCCGGCGCCTGCTCGCTGCTGTTCTCACTCATGTTGTCTCGTTCTCCTCAGGTTCGGCCGAGAGGTCCGCGAGTGCTTGCTTTCCCAGCGCAAAAGCCAAGTTGCTGTTCGGCACACCCGCATAGACCGCGGTATGGAGAAATACTTCCACGAGTTCGTCGGGATCGATCCCGGCACGCAGCGCAGCGCGAATGTGCATGTCGAGTTCGTGTTCGTTGCCGACGGCAGTGAGGATCGCGAGAGTGAGGAGCCTGCGGGTGTGGTGATCGAGGCCGGGGCGCGACCAGATGTCACCCCACGCCGTGCGAGTGATGAAGTCCTGGAAAGGGGCGGTGAACTCGGTGGCACCGGCAATGGAACGGTCGACGTGGGCGCCGCCGAGCACCTGGCGTCGTACGGTCATGCCGGCCGACACCGCGGCGCTACGTTGGGCGAGCGCAGATGTGTGCGAGGCAATATGCGTTGCAAGTAGTTTGGTGACGCGCCCGGCTTGTTCGACGTTGGCCAGGTGTGCGCCCGGATCGACCACGTGCAGTACCGCATCGGCGATGCCGTCGGCGATCGCACCCAACGTCGACGGAGGCGTCGCCGGATCCTGCTCGCCCGCGACGAGGAGCGTCGGAGCGACGATGCGGGCCAGGTCGTTGCGGCCGTCCCACGTCGAAAGCGCCTCGCAGCAGGCGGCATAACCCTCGTCGGGTGTGGCTTCGACCATCGCGACGTGGCGGGCGACAAGCTCCGGATCGTTTTCGGCCAGTCCCGGCGTGAACCAGCGTCCGACGACGGCGGCCGCGATGGACGCGATGCCGTCCGCACGGACAGCCTGCGCACGATCGATCCACGGCTGAGCCGGGGCGAACTGCGAGGACGTGCACATCAACGTCAACGTCTCGACGCGAGTGGGGTGGTGTGCGGCGATCCACTGGCTGACAGCGCCGCCGAGGGAGAGCCCGACGAGATGTACGGACTCGAGTTCGAGCGAATCGAGGAGAGCGATGACATCGCCGGCGAGATCGGCAATTGAGTAGGGGCCCGCAGGCACCGGTGACTTGCCGTGGCCGCGATGGTCGACGGCGATGACGCGGTAGCGATTCGACAGCGTGTGAATCTGCGGCTGCCACATGGACAGATCGGATCCGAGTGAACCCAGGAGAACCACTGCCGGGGCATCGAGATTGCCGGTCTGTTGAAAGTTGAGCGCGACGCTCATCGAGATCCTCCTGTGGGGCGTTCGGCGAGGGCGCGGTCGACCAGATCGGTGGCGTGGCCCAGATAGTGTGCGGGGTCGAGTAGTTCGGCGATCTCGGTTTCGCTCAGGTGCTCTGCGATGGCGGGATCACGATCCAATCTGGTTCCGGAAGTGGCTGCCGCGGTGACGATGTCGCGCGCTCGATCAGTGTGTGCGGACAGGGCCTTGGTGACACGCTCGGCGAGAATCAGGCCACCGGTGATGTCGAGATTGCGAGCCATCGACTCGGTGTGTACTTGCAGGCCGGTGAGGCTCACGGAAAGCTGGTGCGCCGCTCCGCCTGCCAGACGCAGGAGATCGGTGACGGTTTCCCACTCGGCGTGCCAGGGGCCTGCGGCGCGAGCGAATTCGTGATCCATGTTCGACAGGGCTGTGGCCACCAGCGCGGGAGCACGTCGCGCTGCCGCGCGGGCGGTGATCGCGGCAACCGGATTCTGCTTGTGCGGCATGGCCGATGAGCCGCCCGGAGCGCTCTCGGCAACCTCGGACAGTTCGGTGGACGCCATGACGGTGATGTCGGTGGCGGGCTTGGAAATGGCGCCGGCGACGATACCGAGTGTGGTCGCGAGTTCTGCGATAGTCACGCGGTCGGTGTGCCAGGGAGTGACCTGCCTGGCCAGGCCGAGTTCGTCGGCCAGCGCGTCGGCGATCCTGAGCCCGTCGGGATACAACGCAGCGAGTGTGCCTGCGGCGCCGCCGAATTGAACCGGCAACGTGGACAGCACGATCTCGAGGCGAATCGCTGCGGCGTCGAGTGCGGTGAACCAACTCGATGCCAGTAGCCCGAAGGTGGTCGGAAGTGCTTGTTGTCCCAGGGTTCTCGCGACTATCGGAGTAGAGCGATGGATACGGGCGAGGTGGGCGGCGGAATCGGCGGCGCGGGTCAGGTCGGCCAGAACCACCGCGCCCGCGCGTCGCGTCAACAGCATCAGCGCACAGTCCATGATGTCCTGACTGGTGGCGCCCGGGTGCACCACGGAGGCAGGCACACCTTCCTGTCCGACCCTTTCGCGCAGCATCTTCACCAGCGGAATGACGGGATTTCCGCCGGCGGCCGACGCGCGGCCGAGCGCCACGATGTCCATCCCGCCCGGTTGTGAGAGTTCGGCCGCGGCAGCAGCCACCGCGGCGCAATGTTCCCCGTCCGCCAACCCGACTGTGGCCATCGCACAACTCAGTGCGGCCTCCACGTCGAGCAACGCGGTGACCCACGCCTGGTCGGACAGGTGCTCCGATACGCGGGTGGCCCCGAACACCGGGTCGAACAGTGCGCCGCGAGTGGGCATGTGTACTCCTCTTACAGCTCGAAGAAGGGCGTCTCGACGCCGTTCGCGTCCTCGTCCTGAACATAGACCGTCCAGGAGTACCCACCGTCGACCTTGGTTGCAACCAGCTTCGCGCGTTCGGTTTCGCTCAGTGAGGACAGCACCGGATCTGTTGCGTGTGCGTCGGCGTCTTCGGGGAAGTACAAGCGGGTGACCAGGCGGTCGAGCATGCCGCGAGCGAAGACCGACACGTTCACGTGTGGGGCCTCGTCCGCATCCGTTTCAGTGGGCTGCGCACCGGGCTTGACAGTGTGGACCAATGCAGTGCCCGTGGGATCCGCTGCGCTGCGGGCGAATCCGCGAAAACCAGCCGGAGTGAGCTCCACTGCGCCACGGGGATCGTCCGGATGGTTGAAGCGTCCGAGCGTATCGGCCTGCCATGTTTCGATCATCGCGTCGGCGACGGGTGTACGGGCGCCGTCGATCACCGTGATGGCCAGCGTGATTCGTCCGGGGGCATCGGCGGGAGCGGCGTCGGGGCCGTCCGTCCAGGGGAGGCCGATGTGCCAGTACGGCCCGACGGTCTGAGAGGGCGTGACACCGAAGGGGGCGGTGGTGAAGTCGCCGGGGACGACCGGATAAGTGGGTGCGGGCTTCGCGGTGTGATCAGTCATCGTGGTCTTCCTCGTTCTCGAATACGGAGGCGTTACGGCCGCGCAGGACGATGTCGAAGCGGAACCCGAGAGCCCAGTTGGGGACTGTGGCGTCGTAGTCGAAGACGCTGACCATGCGGTGACGTGCTGCTTCGGGTACCGCGTTGTAGATCGGGTCCTGGAAGAACATCGGATCGTCGGGGAAGTACATCTGCGTCACGAGGCGCTGCGTGAATGCCGTGCCGAACAGCGAGAAATGGATGTGTGCCGGTCGCCAGGCGTTGTCGTGGTTCATCCACGGGTAGGCGCCCGGCTTGATCGTGGTGAAGCTGTAGTGGCCGTTCGCGTCGGTGACGCAGCGACCCAGGCCGTTGAAGAACGGATCCAGCGGCGCGGGCCAGTTGTCGCCGGTGTGGCGGTAGCGTCCACCGGCGTTGGCCTGCCACACCTCGAGCAGTGTGTGGGGGACGGGTTTTCCGTCGCCGTCGAGTACGCGGCCGTGAACGACGATGCGCTGTCCCTGTGCTTCGCCGCCGTTGGCAATGGTCAGGTCGTTTTCGCCGGCGCCGACGCGATCCTCGCCGAATACCGGCCCGGTGAGCTCCGTGAGCCGCTGGGGGAGCAGCTTCAGCGGCTGCTTCGGGTGGCGAAGGGAAGTCGTCTTGTAGTCCGCGAAATCGGCCGGGGCGTTGACGCCAGTCGGCCGCTGGTACCTCGGCGGGAGATGCAGCATAGGGAACCTCGTCGTTCGGTTACGTGAAGTTGTTCGCAATGTGTACATGTGTTGCGCTCTGCGAACAGAATAGTTCGTAGATGTGACCCAGGCAATGCCGGGGGCGAGAAATGTTCGTTATGCGGACAGGGGTGCACAATACGTACGGGTCGCGCTACTGTGATCGACATGATGGACAAAGTCATTCCCACTGCTGCCGAGGCCGTCGCCGACGTGCCGGACGGCGTCACGATCGCTGTCGGAGGTTTCGGGCTCGTCGGAGTGCCGGAAATCCTCATCGATGCGCTCCTCGAGCAGGGCGCGACATCACTCGAAACGGTGAGCAACAACTGCGGCACCGACGGGTTCGGGCTCGGAGTGCTTCTGGAGAAGGGGCGTATCCGTCGTACTGTCAGCTCGTACGTCGGCTCCAACAAGGAGTTCGCGCGTCAGTACCTTTCCGGTGAGCTGGAAGTCGAACTCACGCCGCAGGGCACGCTCGCCGAGCGCATGCGCGCCGGGGGAGCGGGCATCCCCGCGTTCTTCACCCCGGCCGGCGTCGGCACCCAGGTCGCCGACGGCGGCCTGCCACTGCGTTACGACGGCAGCGGCGGCATCGCAGTTGCCAGTCCGCCCAAGGAAACTCGTGACTTCGACGGCGTCACCTATGTGATGGAGCGCGGCATCGTCGCCGACTATGCACTGGTCCATGCCTGGAAAGGTGACCGGCATGGCAACCTCGTCTACCGCGCGAGTACCCAGAACTTCAATCCGGCTGCAGCAACGTCGGGGCGCATCACCATTGCGCAGGTCGAGCACCTCGTAGAGCCGGGTGAGCTCGACCCCGCCGAGATCCACACGCCGGGCATTCACGTTCAGCGTGTTGTCCACGTCGGCCCCGTGACGGTCGGCATCGAGAATCGGACGGTACGAGCATGACTTCTGTACTACCCACCAAACTCACCCGCGAAGAGATGGCGGCCCGCGTCGCGCGCGAACTCGAGGACGGGCAGTACGTGAACCTCGGCATCGGTATGCCGACGCTGGTTCCGAACTACCTCCCGACCGACATCACCGTTGTATTGCACTCGGAGAACGGCGTTCTGGGCGTGGGGCCGTACCCGACCGAGGACGAACTCGATCCCGAGCTGATCAATGCGGGCAAGGAGACCATCACCGTTCTCCCCGGTGCGTCGTTCTTCGACTCCTCAGCGTCGTTCGGCATGATCCGCGGCGGCCAGGTCGACGTTGCCGTGCTCGGTGCCATGCAGGTCAGTGCCACCGGAGACCTCGCGAACTGGATGATCCCTGGCCACATGGTCAAAGGCATGGGCGGCGCGATGGATCTGGTCCACGGCGCAAAGCGTGTCATCGTGATGATGGAGCACGTCTCGAAGAAGGGTGAGCACAAGATCGTCGAGAAGTGCTCGCTTCCGCTGACCGGTAAGGGCTGCGTCCAGCGAATCATCACCGACATGGCCGTGATCGACGTGACTGACGACGGTCTCCGCCTGGTGGAGACGGCGCCGGGCATCAGCGTCCAGGACGTGGTTGCTGCTACCGGAGCGAAACTGATTCTTTGACAGTCTGTTTCATCTGATGGCTCAGCCGCCGGGTCGTGACTTCCATCCGACCTGGCGGCTGTTTTACGCCCCGACGTCGCTCAGCTCGCTCTCGACCGGAATCCAGAGCTCGAACCGTGCGACGGTGAAATCGTCGTTGTATTCGGTACGCATGATCTCGGGACCAGGTACGGAGCGAAAAGGGTTGGCAGGGAACCATTCCGTGTAGATATCTCGCCACAAATACTGCACAGATTCGATTTCCGACCCGTCGGCGGTGAAGACGGCCCACGTGTGTGCGTCGACCGTCAGCACATCGAAACCCGTGGGTGAAGGTTTGCCGGTGACCACTCCCAGGTAGTAATCCAGTTCTGTGCCTTCGGTTCTGGGATGCGCCAAATTGTCGACGACACTGACGATTCCCGCCGGGTCCTGATCGGAGAGCTCGCGCAACCCTCGCAACGCAACCTTGTCCACGGAGCGGGTGAAATCTTCGATCGCAGAATTGGGACCTTCGTGAACCAATGGAACCCGGGTCTTGAACCCGACTACCGTCAGGGCAGGTTTGTCCACAAGCATGTAGTCCATCGGTGTGGCTCCTTCCAGTGTCACGTGAATGACAAGTTTCTGTTGGGATTTGAGAACGGCGGGAGCGCGTGTGACCGCGCCGGGGCTCACGCCGTGAAATGCGGTGAACGCTCGTGTGAAGGCTTCCGCGGACGAGTAGCCGTACTTCACGGCGGTCTCCAACACTCCGGATCTGCTGACGGACAACTCGGCACCGGCCAGGGTGAGTCGACGTCGACGGATGTATTCGGATACGGGAATGCCGGCCAGGGCCGAGAACATCCTCCGAAAGTGATACTCCGAGGTGGTTGCCAGGCTTGCCATCTCGGCTGTCTCGATCTCGCCGCTCAGATTGCATTCGATGTAGTCGAGCGCGCGGTTCAGTCCGTCGATCATCGTGTCTTCCTGTTCACGGGTTTCACGCTACGCAGATCACTTGGGCCGTACCCGACTATCCGTGCCCGAAAAAGTAGGGCAGGAAATGCATCTGGACAACTCAGTTAATCATCATTATCTTGAATCGAACATCGATGGTTGACCAGGAGGCACAGTGAGCACCCGTTTTCCGCAGGCTGAATTGACCGAGGTGCCCGAGGACATCGCCGCCAAGATTCTCGAGATCCAGGAGAAGTCGGGGTTCGTGCCCAACGTCTTCCTGATGTTCGCTCGGCGCCCAGCCGAGTTCCGGGCATTCTTCGCATACCACGACGCGATCATGCTCAAGGAAGATTCCGCACTCACCAAGGGTGATCGAGAAATGATCGTCACCACGATCTCTGCGGCCAACAAATGTACGTACTGCGTTGTCGCGCACGGCGCAATTCTGCGTATCTACGAGAAGAAGCCGTTGGTTGCCGACCAGGTTGCGGTCAACTATCGCACCGCAGAGATCTCCGATCGTCAGCGCGCGATGCTCGACTTCGCCACCAAGGTGAACTCCGCCTCGCACGAAATCGCCGACGCCGACTTCGACGCCCTTCGTGTGCACGGCTTCGGCGACGAGGACGCGTGGGACATCGCCGCGATCACTGCATTCTTCGGGCTGAGCAATCGCATGGCGAGCTTCTCCGGCATGCTGCCCAATCCGGAGTTCTACCTGATGGGGCGCGTTCCGCGGTCCTGATTCCTGCGGTTAGCGCAGCAGCTCTCAATTTTTCGGACCGACCGGTCGTAACGTCTGGAAGTCAGCCGACGAAGTAAAGGCTGTCCACGCCGGAATTGCCGTCTTCGTAAAGAAGGCCGAAAGGTTGAGCGCTATGTCGGAGAAGTCCATCGCCCATTCTCGGAGGGTCCGCTCTGCGGCCGCCGGTGCCGTACTAGCTCTCGGATTGGCGGTGGGCGGCACGGGAATTGCATCGGCAGAGCCGGAAACCGTGTGTACCCCGAGCGCTGATCCGCTGGTGACCTGCGCCGAGGAAGAGGCAGCTGCCACCACCGACGCCGACGCGGCGACGAGCACCGAGACCACGCCGGAGAAGGTTGAAGCCGGGGTCGCGGGCACGGGCAGTGCCGAAACCGCTGGTACGGACGCTGCAGCACTGGCGGAAGCCGAAGCAAAAGCCAAGGCAGCTGCCGACGCGGCAGCGAAGGCCGCCGAAGCAGCCGCGACGGCAGGGGTCGACTCGTCCGCAGCGACAGACACTTCGGTGAAGGCGACCGAGGCAATGACCCAGGCGAGCGTCGAGGCAACCAAGGCGGCGGTCGAATCGACCAAGGCCAAGGCGGAGGCCGGGGCCGCGGAACAGTCTGCCAAGGAAGCCGAAGAGGCAGCCAAGGTTGCGGAGTCCGCGGCGGCCGATGCGAAAGAGGTAGCAAAAACAGCTCAGGCAGAAGCCGACGCGGCCGCAGCCAAGGCTGCTGAACTCGAGGAGGCTGCGAAGGCCGCCGGTTCGGGGCCCAAGACCGAAGAGGCAGCAAAGGCGCGCGCCGAGGCTAATGCTCTGCAGGCCAAGGCCGATGAGGCGAAGGCTGCCGCGGATGCAAACGCCAAACTGGTAGCGGACAAGAACAAGGAAGCCGAGGAAGCCTTCAAGAACTGGGATTTCGCGAAGGCAGCCGTCGCTAAGGCTCAGGCGTTGGCCGCAGCTTGGAATGCCAAGCAGCTCGCGATCACCGTCAAGGAAACTCAGAAGGTGGCCACCGCCGCTGAAACCACGGCCAAGGCAGCCGAGTCCGCAGCTGCCACCGAGGTAGAAGCTGCTACCGCCGCCCGTAAGGCCGCAGATGAAGCGGCGGCTACTGCGGCTTCCGCGCTGAAGGATGCCGACGCTGCGCAGAAGGCCGCGGAGACGGCCCAGGCCGAAGCCGATGCTGCGGGCGAGGCTGCCACCGACAAGCGAGCCATCGCCGACGAAAAGGCTGCCGAAGCCGCCAAGAAGGCCGAAGCTGCCGAAGCGGCGAGCAAGAAGGCGCAGGATCTCTACCTGGCCGCCGAAGACGCGAAGGCGGCGGCCGACGCCGCGGCAGCAAAGGCCAAGGAAGCTCAGGCCGCTGCAGCCGCCGCAAAGGCCGAAGCGGATGCAGCGCAGAAGATCGTCGACGAGCTCAAGGCAAAGGGCGAGAAGGAGATCGACAACGGAACAGGCGTCGGCGGTGAAGTGATCATCGGTGAGCACACTGACGACGGCTCCGGGGTCACGAAGGTCGACGAGACCACCGCTGTAGTGAACAAGACCGGCGTCAAGCTGGTCGGCTACTACAACAACAAGGGAGCCTTCGACGTCGTCGACTACTACGTCACCGATGCCGACGGCGATCCGGCGCTCGCCGGAAGCCTGCCCCCGGTCGACCTTGCTCTCGGTGACACCGCAAGCAGCAGCACCAGCGGTAGCAGCAACTCCAACCTGCCGGCTGTATTGATCGGCGTCGGAGTCGTGGGCGCTGCCGCCGCAGCAGCTACGACGGTGGTTGTTCGTCGCAAGCGTCATGACGGCCCGGGCAACACGTCTGCGTAGCCTCGGTCTCTCGGCGGTAGCGATCCTCGCCGTCCTCGTATCCGGATGTTCGGGCGAGAACGCGGGATCGCTACCTGACCGCTCGCCGGTGCAGTCGCATATCGCGGCTGCACCGGCTTCGGTGACCGTCGATCCGGCAGAACCCGAGAGGATCGAGTTGAGGTCTGCGTCCGGGGTCACGTACCTGAGCAGTCCGTTGCACTCGGAGAAACTGATGCGCGGCGGCGAGAGTGGGCAGCAACTGAATCCCGTCGACGAACTGCCGGTGTGGTGGGGTGAAAGCGGAATGCCGGGAACGTCGACCACACAAACAGTTGTCGTGGTCGGCCACAACTACACCACTCGCGAAGCACCATTCCGGGCGCTCCGGGTAGTGGAGCCGGGCGATCGAATTCTCCTGGGTACACCGAACGGCACACTCGAGTACGACGTCGAAACAGTCGGGCCGCTGCACAAAGGTTCGCTGCTGGGCGCTCACGAGTTGCGCGAATCGGTTCCGGGACGGCTGATCCTCGCCAATTGTGATGTCGTCGAAGGAGAGTCGACCGACGACAATTACGTTGTCATCGCCCAGCTGGCAGCGCACTGAATCCGTGGCAGTGCAAGAATAGGTACATGGATTCCCTCGGACTTCTCTCGGAACTGGTAGCTCTCGACACGGTCTCGGGGGAGTCCGCTCCTCAACAGCGGGCGATGGATTCGATTGTCTCGTTGGTTCTCTCACGTGCGCCACAGGCGAAGGTGGAGTCAGACCTGACCGGCAATCATCCCTGGGCCTTGATCACCAACGAAGCTGCACCCTCGGCAGCCAGACTCCTGTTCGCCTGCCACGTGGACACGGTGCCGGTGGGCACTGTCTCCGACTGGGAGTTCGATCCGTATGCCGCACAGGTCGACGGCGAATTGTTCCTCGGCAGAGGGACATCGGATATGAAGGCCGGCCTTGTTGCCGCTACTGCCGCGGTTGTCGACGCTTTCGAACGTGGAGTCCCGGTCGCGCTGTTGCTGACGAGCGACGAGGAAATCGGATCGCTCGGGGCTGTTCGTTCGGCCGACGCCGTTGCGAATCTCGAGGTCGGGGCGGTCATCGTTCCCGAGGCGACCGGCAATCGCATCAACCTGGGGCACCGCGGCGCACTGTGGCTCGAAGTGTCCGTCAAAGGAAAAGCCGCGCACGGGAGTACGCCGCAGCGAGGAACTAACGCCGTCCTCAAACTGCTTGACGTCGTCGACCGAGCCCGGCGTGAGCTTCCGCTGTCGTCCGACGCGTTTCTGGGTGCCGAAACCTGGAACCTCGGCTTGGTCGGCGGGGGTTCGGCTCCGAACATCGTGCCGGACAGTGCACGTGCGGTGATCGATCCCCGCACGGTGGGAGACGGCGCCGACCTGCTCGCGTGGTGGCGAGCCCAACCAGAAGTCGACTCGGTGGAGACGTCGATTCATCTGGGAGGTGTGCGTACCGACGCGTCGGACCCGTGGTTGGCCACCCTGCCTATCCCTGTTGCAACCGAACCGGTTTCGTACTTCACCGACGCTTCGGTACTGGCCGCCGCCGCCCCTGGTGCTCCCGTCGTGATCTGGGGCCCTGGCACTCCCTCGCTGATGCATGCGGCCAACGAAAGCGTCAAGGTCTCCGAACTGGACGATGCGATCGCTGCTTACGGTGCGGTTGCCGCCGCTTGGCCGACGGTGGACTGACGGACAATCAGTTCAGGAGCAAGCGCGATGTGGGCTGTCGACTCGGAAGAGTTGTTCATCGCCTGATCCAGAAGTCGCACAGCTTCTTCCGCGATTCTTTCCTGCGGCTGCCCGACGGTGGTCAACGGCGGGTTGCACAATTCGGAGAATGGGATGTTGTCGAAACCGGTGACCAGAACGTCGCCGGGAACGTCGATGCCCAATGTGTGACACGTCTGCAACACGCCAAGTGCGATCAAGTCGTCGGCGCAGACCAGGGCGTCGGGGCGAGTTTTGCCGGTCAGGATGATGTTGGATGCCGTGCGCCCCCACTCGATCGAGTACTCGCCGAGTTGTGTCCACTCGTCACGAGTTTCGATGCCCATTCGATCCGCGTGGCGGAAGAAGCCGGCCCGGCGAAGTTCTGTTGACGAATTGGTCAGCTCGGAACTGATGAAGGCGGCTGATTGCGCGCCACGCTCCGACAGATGCTCCATCACCAGGGATTGAGCGGCGTCGTCGTCGACGCCGACCCAGTCCGTCTGGGTATCCATTGCAAACCGGTCCAGTTGAACGACCGGAAGCGTTGCCGCGCTGGCTCGGACGGCTTCTGCACTCAGTTCGCCGTGGCACGGGCTGATGATGATTCCGTCCACTTGCCGGGAGACGAGCGACTTGAGCCGCTGCGCTTCCACGTCGGGATCGGAACGAGAATCGCACAGGAACAGTTGTAGGCCGCGCCGAGCGAGGACGTGTTCGACGTTGACCACCAGCGAAGTGAAGAAGGGGTTCGCGATACTCGGAACCACCATTCCGACAGTGTCCGTCCGATTGCGACGCAGTGAGCTGGCGATGATGTTTCCCGAGTATCCGAGAGAATCCGCGGCTCGTTTGATCGTCGCTGCAAGCTCGTCCGAGACAGGGCGGGAGCCGGACAGTGCCCGCGACACGGTGGCCGTCGACACCCCGGCCAGTTCCGCGACATCGCGAATGGTCGCCTTGCGCATGCGTCCCCCGTTTTCTGCTCGATTCGGGTCCGAGGTTATCGAACCGCACGGTCCAGTGTCCCGCATGTAACGCGATTGAGGCAATCGTTTACAAATTCGAATTGTGAAATCCTTGACACAACCCGGTGTTGATCGCATAACCTGCTAATTCATCAAGGCAATCGATTACATCGTGTGCAGATCTTGTGCATGGACATACAGCGCAAATCTTGCGCATGGAATGGGGTAGCTGAAGTGACCGCATCACCGCTCGGAGTCTTTCCGCCCAAGCCCTCGGCGCTGGCAGAGATGTTCACCGGCACGCCATCTCTCATCGGGGCCATTCACCTCCCGGCCCTGCCGGGCAGCCCGCACTACACCGGGCAGCCGGTTTCGGAAATTGCTCGCTTCGCCGTCGAGGAAGCACACGCGTATGTCGACAACGGTTTCGACGGGGTGATCGTCGAAAATCACTGGGACATACCGTTCCTCAAGCCCGGCGAACACGGATACGAAACCGCCGCGAGCATGGGAGTCATCACGGCAGCGGTGGTCGGCGAGTTCGGCAAGGCCGTCGGCGTCAGCATCCTGTCCAACGCCGGCGAGTGCGGAGTGGCCGCAGCGTGGGCGGCAGGCGCGAGTTTTGTGCGCGTCAATCAGTGGGCCAATGCCTACATTGCCAATGAGGGCTTCATCGAGGGCCAGGCCGCCAAGACGACGCGCTTCCGCCATCGCATCGGCGCCGACCCGGTCCGGATCTTCGCTGACGTGCACGTCAAGCACGGTGCGCATGCCATTGTCGCGGACCGCACTGTCGCGGAACAGACCGAAGACGCCGAGTTCTTCGACGCAGATGTTCTGATCGCGACGGGTTCGCGCACCGGTGACGCCGCTTCGGTCGACGAGGTTTCCGTGATCCGAGACAACACCGTTCTTCCCGTGATCATCGGATCCGGCATCACGGCTGCCAATGTCGCAGCGCTGATGAAGGAATGCGACGGCGCCATAGTTGCATCCTCGGTGAAGGACAATGGACGCTGGTGGGGACGGGTCGCAGGCGAGAAGGTCCGCGAACTGTCCCGGGCCGCAGGAAAGTAACCATGATTGTCTTTTGTGGATACGCCAACAACGATGTGACGGTACATGTCCCACACGTACCGGTACTCGGTGAGCGCGTTCAGGCAACGGCCATCAGTCAGATCGACGGTGGAATGAATGCAAATGCTGCGGTATCCGCGGCCAGAATGGGCGCGCAAGTGATCTTTGCCGGTGCCGTGGGCCCGGACGCGCGGTCCACCGAGTTTCTCGAATCCCTCGAGGCAGACGGCGTCGACACCAGTTGGTCGCCGCGAGATGCGTTCCTGTCGACGGCAGTTGTTCTCATCGCGCAGGACGGCGATCGCTCAATCATCAGCCAGGACGACCCGAACGATGCCGAACGAATCGGAGTTGTCATCACCCGATTGGCTGCTGCCGGTGGTGGACGGCTGTTCCTCGACGGATACCGTGCGGGCTTCCTGCCAGAGGGATTGCCGGGAAGCGTAAGTCTGGTAATCGATCTGGACGGTTGTGAAAACAAATCCGCGGCACTGCGCGCGTTCGCTCTGGCCGACCACGTCGTCGTAGGGCGTGCCCTGTGGGAAGGCGAGTTCGGGATCGGTTTCGACCAGTGGCAGACTCTGGCCGCCGAGCACAACACACACCTGCTGGTGACCGACGGCTCGCGAGGTTGGACACTGGCCACACCGGACGGCGAGGTGACGAGCGAACCGGCAGTAGTGGTCGACGTCGTCGACGCCGTCGGGGCCGGTGATTGCTTCGGCGGTACGTACATCGCTTTTGTCGACGCCGGGCGATCACCGGTGGACGCCGCACGACTCGCCGGGGCATCGGCTGCATTGGCTTGCGCCACCGCAGGCCCCCGCGGATGCCCCACCCGAGATGAATTGAACCGCTTCACAGCAACATTGACCCCTCACACCCTTTTGGAGACTCGATGATGAAACGTGCATTGCCTCTGGCGCTGGGAGCTGCAGTCGCGCTCACGCTCACCGCTTGTGACTCGGCTTCGTCGAGTGACTCGAAGGACGCATCGGGGGGCTCGTCCATCCCGCAGCCGACCCGGGTCGCCGAAAGCTGTGACGGGACGAACGGCAAGCTCAAGGTCGGTCTGGTGACCATCAACCTCCAGGCGCTGTACTTCAACCAGATCAACAATGCCGCGAAGAACGTCGCGGACAAGGCAGGCGTCGACCTGCAGATCATCAGCGGCAACGACGATTCCGTCGCGCAGGCCAACGCCTTCGACAATCTGATCGCCGCCGGAGTCGACGCGATCATCGTCGATGCAATCGACACGGACGGAATCAAGCCGTCGGTGGTCAAGGCCAAGAACGCGGGCATCCCCGTCGTCGCGGTGGACGCGACCATCGACGATCCGGCACTGTCGACTCAGGTCGGTACGGCCAACGCCGAGGGTGGTGCCAAGATCGGAAACACCTTGGCCGACGTCGCGAACAACACCGGAACGGTCGGTATCGTCGGCGCGCTCAACAGTACTGTTCAGTTGGAGCGGCAGAAGGGCTTCACGGAGACCGTGACCGGCCGCGGAATGACCGTCGGCACCGTCGTGGACGGACGTAACATTCAGGAGAACGCACAGACCGCGGCGGAGAACCTGCTGACCGGCGGTGGCGACATGAAGTACGTCTACGCAACCGGTGAGCCGGCACTGATCGGTCTCGTCGCGGCGGTCAACAGTCAGAAGGCGCAGGATCGCATCGAAGCAGTCGGTTGGGATCTTTCGGATCAGGCGGTAGGCGGACTCAAAGCCGGTTGGCTTAAAGGCGTGGTCCAGCAGAACACCTTCGAATTCGGCCATGAGGCAATGAATTCGGCAATCGACCTGGCTTGCGGACGCGGCGCTCCGGCAAACATCCCGGTTCCCACCCAGATCGTGACCCCGGAGAACGTGGCCGACTACATGTACTACTTGGAGAAGTAATCATGGCACCTCCACTGATCGAACTCTCGGGCATCACCAAGTCGTACGGACCGGTGAAGTCCCTTCAAGGAGTGGACCTTCGGCTGGCGAAGGGTGAAGTACTCGGAGTGGTCGGCGACAACGGCGCCGGTAAGTCCACTCTGATGAAGATTCTCGCCGGTGCGGTTCAGCACGACGGCGGCGAAATGCGCGTCAACGGTGAACCAGTGCGCTTTTCGACGCCTCTCGACGCCCAGCAGAAAAAGATCGGAATCGTCTACCAGGATCTGGCTCTGTGCGACACGCTGGATGTCGCCAGCAACCTGTTCCTCGGCAGAGAACCGCGAAAAGGCCCCTTCCTCGACCGGCATGCCATGCACGAGAAGGCGGCTCACATTCTTGCCGACCTGCATGTCAAGGTGAAGTCGACCTACCAGGAGATCGGGCAACTGTCCGGCGGACAGCGGCAAACCGTCGCGATCGCCCGCGCAGTCTCCTTCCGCCCAGACGTACTGATCCTCGACGAGCCCACCGCAGCGCTTGCCGTCGCCGAGGTCGAGTCGGTGCTCAAGCTGATCACGGACGTCGCAGCGGCCGGCGTGGGCGTCATTCTCGTGACACACCGCCTGCAGGACCTGTTCCGCGTGTGTGACCGAATCACGGTCATGTACGAGGGGCAGAGTGTCGACGACGTTCCGATCGGCGACCTCAACATCGAGTCCCTCGTCGGACTCATCACTCGAACTCCGGTGCCGCAACGGACATCGGCAGCAACACAGGGAGCCACGGCATGACCACTCTCGAGAAGACCCAGGCGCCGATCGAGCGCAAGCTCGCCGCGAAACCCTCCTTGTGGGACAGCGTCAACAAGCCCACCCTCGCGATGCTGGCGGTGACAGTTGCTGTCGCAGCCGTCTTCTCGGCGACCACGTCGTCGTTCCTGACATTCACGAACCTGTCGAACCTGGCAACCCAGATCGCTCCGGTTCTGATCATCGCGGTGGCGATGACTTTCGTGATCACGGCAGGTCAGATCGACCTGTCCGTCGGTGCGATCGTCGCGTTCGTCGCGGCGATGAGTGCCGAGCTTATCCAGGCCGGCGTCGATTCGTCCCTGGTCTTCGTCGCCGCCCCGGTGATGGGTGCGGCCTGGGGCCTGGTCAACGGATGGCTCGCTGCCTATCAGGGCATTCCGCCGTTCATCGTGACTCTGGCGACGATGTCCGTCATTCGCGGTATCGCGCTGTATCGGACCGAAGGATTCTCCGTTCCGGTTCCGGCCGACACTTACTTCGCGAAGCTCGGAACTGCTGAGTTCCTCGGGTTCTCCGCCAGCGCCTGGATTGCTCTCGTCGTCGTGGTCATCGGAGCAATTGCGCTCAACCGCATGCGCTTCGGGCGCTACGTCACCGGTATCGGATCCAACGTCGAATCCGTGCGACGGTCCGGCGTCAACACGCGTCGTGTGCTCATGATGACGCTCGTCTTCACCGGCCTGGCTGCCGGCATCGCGGGACTGCTGATCGCGGCTCGACTGGGCTCGGGTTCGGCCAACTCCGCAACGGGATTCGAGCTCACCGTGATCACCGCGGTGGTTCTCGGTGGCACCAATCTCTTCGGCGGTCGCGGCACCGTGATCGGTACCGTCATCGGCGCCGTCCTGACCGGAATCATCGCCAACGGATTGACCCTGCTCGGCGTGAGCCCGTTCCTGACGCCGATCATCACCGGTGTCGTTCTGCTACTGGCCATCTGGATCAACATGCGCGGACATACACTGAGCGCGCTGTGGCGACACCTGCAGTCCGCACCGTCGGGGCCTGCACGCTCATGAGCAAGGTTCGTACCGTCACGGGAACCGTGGACAGCTCGGAACTCGGACTGGTTCTCCCACACGAACATCTGCACAACGACGTCACCGGTGCGTACACCGAGGCCCCGGATCCGGTTGTGGCGCAGCGGTTGGCTGGTCCGGTACGCGCCGAGGATGCCTGGCTTCTTCACGACAATCCGTACTACAGTCTTGACAATTGTCGAGTCGACGACGGATCGGCCGTGGTGGAAGACCTTGCGGACTTCGCCCGCCTCGGTGGTCGGACGATCGTCGATCTGACACCGCCGGGACTGGGCCGGGCACCGGAGAAGCTGGCGGAGTTCTCACGAAAGTCAGACGTGCGAGTGATCATGGGTTCAGGGTGGTACCTCGAGACGACCCATCCGGTCGAGGTCCACGAACTCGGTGTCGACGATCTGGCAGGTTCGCTCGTCGAGGAGTTCGATCCGGCAAAGGAATTGGCTCCTGGCGTGATCGGGGAGATCGGAGTCTCCCCGCTCTTCACTCAGAACGAGGCGAAAGCGTTGCGGGCGGCATGCATCGCCCAGCGCGAGGTGGACGTGCCCCTGTTCGTCCACCTTCCGGGCTGGCAGCGCGTGGGACATCACGTCGTCGACATCGTGGTCGACGAGATGGGCGTCGATCCGCAAGCAGTGGTCCTGTGCCACATGGACCCGTCCGGACACGACGCCGACTACCAACGATCGCTCGCCGACCGCGGTGTCTTTCTCGAGTTCGACATGATCGGGATGCCTTTCGATTTCCCCGGCGAGGGTCTTTCTCCACATCCGGCGGAAACAGCCACTGCGGTAGCCGGATTGGTCACCTCCGGTCACGCATCACAGCTCCTGCTCAGTCACGACCTCTTCCTCAAATCAATGCTCAGAAAGCACGGCGGAAACGGATTCTCCTACGTACCACTCGCCTTCGCCGCCCGATTGGTGCGCGCAGGCGTAGATCCCCAGCAAGTGTCCGCATTGATGCGAGACAACCCGAGGTCGCTCTTCGAGCAGGCCGCGAAAGGAAACAGAAGCAGTCATGGGTAAACGAGTACTGATCGCCGGCGAGAGCTGGATGACGACGTCGACGCACGTCAAGGGCGTCGACGAGTTCAGTGTCCATTCCTACGTCGAGGGAGTCGGTCCGCTTCGGGATGCGCTCACCTCACGTGGCCACGACGTGACACACATGCCCGCACACCTGGTGCCGACGCAGTTCCCCGGTACCGCAGAAGCACTGTCGCAGTTCGACGTCGTCGTTCTCTCCGACATCGGAGCGAACTCGCTGCAGCTGGCTCCCGGCGTGTTCGACCAGTTCCGCGCCGGCGAGGATCGTCTTGTCGCGCTACATGACTGGGTGAACGCCGGCGGCTCACTGATGATGATCGGTGGCTACCTCTCGTTCTCCGGATTCCAGGCGCGAGCAGCTTTCCGCCAGACCGCGATCGCCGAGGTACTGCCCGTGACGATGCTGGCCGAAGACGATCGCGTCGAGACACCGGCTGGGATCGTTCCCACCGTCGTCGATGCTGCTCACCCGGCTCTCGGTGGTGCCGGCGATTCCTGGCCGGCGCTCCTGGGATACAACCGCGTCGTCGCGAAGGACGGTGCCGTGGTTCCCGCCACCATCAACGGCGATCCGCTTGTCGCTGCCGGTGAATACGGCGCCGGACGGTCGATCGTCTTCACCTCGGACTGCTCGCCGCACTGGGCTCCGCCGGAGTTCTGTGAGCAGTGGCCCGGATACACCGACCTGTTCGACGGCTTGATCAGTTGGGTCGCCGGCGAATGAGTCGCTCCTCAGACCTGCTCGCGCGGCAGCAGAGTAATCTCGCTGCCGCGCGGGCGGTTCCATTCATCGAGGACACCATCGGCGGGACGTTGAGTGATGAGGGATTCCGCCGGTACCTCGTGATCGAAGAGGCATTTGTACGGACGGCCGTCAAGGTGTTGGGGTTGGTGGTCGCCGAATCCCCGACGCTCGACGACGCGCTCGACCACGTGACGTCGATGTCGAACCTGGTGGGCGAGCAGCGCGAGTATTTCGCGCAGTTGCGTTCCCGCTTCCCGTACGAGGGTGACGCAGCGGCGCTGGTCGAGGAGTCGGCCGTGCTGTCCACGCACGCCTTGGCCCTCGCTCGCGAAGAGGGCAGGGCGGCGGCGCTGGTGGGCATGTACGCCGCGGAAACCCTGTATCTGTCGTGGTGCCGGGAGGCGGCGGCAGTGAAGGTAGATCGCGAACCAGCGTTGCAGGACTGGGTGGACATGCATGTCGCTCCGCCGTTCGTGTCTCAGGTGGCGGTGCTGGCGTGCGAGGTGGACGCCATGCCCGAGTCCGTCACCGACGAGGACCTGGATCGGTGGTTCTCCGGCATGCTGGTCGCAGAGATCGATTTTCACAACGTGGTGGTGTGAACCACTGCTGTGCGCCTTTATTAACCCCCGACGGTTAATAAAGGCGCACAGCAAAAGGCCCGTAGGTCGCTTTCGCAACCTACGGGCCTCTTCTTTGTAGCGGGGACAGGATTTGAACCTGCGACCTCTGGGTTATGAGCCCAGCGAGCTACCGAGCTGCTCCACCCCGCGTCGGTGTGAAACCAACAGTACACGACTTCTGGAGGCGCAATTACCACCCCCTGTCACCGGCTGGAGTGCGCGCTTTCCGAGTAGTAACCGCGGATGTGGCCGACTATGCGCTGACGTGCGAGTTCGCCGTCACCCGCGTTGACCGCATCCACCAATCCTCGGTGTTCGTCACGCAGTCGCATGCAGGTGCTCGGCCAGCTGTCGATCTGGACGCCCGCGAGAACGTAGTCCTCGATGGACTCGCGCAGGCCGGTCATCATGGCTGCGATCACCTGATTGCCCGCCGCGTCGGCGAGCGCCACGTGGAACTGTGCGTCGAGTAGCAAGAATTCCTCGGCCGAGAGAGCTGCGTCCTCCATCGAGTCGAGCAGTTCGACGGCCGCGCGGAGGTCGGGTGTCGGGGTCCGCGATGCCAGGGACTGCATCACCTCGGATTCGAGCACGAGTCGTGTCTTCACCACATCCGAGACCGGAAAGCCTTGTGCTGCAACCTGCATCCGCATCAGCATGGTCATACCGCCGGTCGGTTTGGCTACGATCATCGCGCCGGATGTCGGGCCGGAGCCAGTCTGCGCCTTGAGGAGGCCGAGTGCTTCCATGACCCGCAACGCTTCTCGGACCGATGACCGTCCGACGCCCAACTCTGCTGCCAGAATTCTCTCTCCCGGCAGGCGCTGGCCAGGAGACACCTCGCCTGAAACGAGCCGACGTTCGAGGTGGCTCAGTACTTGTTCCCACGCTCGCGGGCTCGGCTCGGTCGGCATGAGGCAAGAGCATAACCGGGTGGACGCCGTTTATGGGGTGGCCTGTCCGGGGATGTATTACTGTGGTCAGACCACACCGACAGATTGCGGGGAACCACATGCGAGTAGCGCTGTTCGCCACCTGCATCGGGGACACGATGTTTCCCGACGCCGTCAAGGCCACCGCCCTCCTGCTCACCCGTCTCGGGCACGACGTCGTGTTTCCGTCCGGGCAGACCTGCTGCGGGCAGATGCACGTCAATACCGGCTATCAGCCGGGAGCACTGCCGCTGGTCGCGAACTACGCCGACACCTTCGGTGATGCGTCGATCGACGCGGTTGTCGCACCATCGGGGTCGTGCGTCGGCTCGGTCCGTCATCAACACGAGATCGTCGCCGAGCGCTACGGCACCGCGTCGCTGTGTGGACAGGTGCAGACCGTGAAGGCAAAGACGTACGAGCTCTCCGAATTCCTCGTGGACGTTCTCGGGGTCACCGATGTGGGCGCGTACTTCCCGCACCGGGTCACCTATCACCCGACCTGTCACTCACTGCGGATGCTGAGGGTAGGGGACAAGCCACTTCAGTTGCTGCGCAACGTCCGCGACATCGATCTGGTCGAACTCCCCGAAGCAGATTCCTGCTGTGGATTCGGCGGCACCTTCGCCATCAAGAATGCGGAGACTTCGACGGCCATGCTGGCGGACAAGATTCGCCACGTTGCGGACACCGGCGCCGAATTCTGCAGCGCCGGAGACTCGTCCTGCCTCATGCACATCGGCGGCGGTATGTCACGACTGCAGATGGGCGCCAAGACCATTCACCTCGCGGAGATTCTGGCGTCGGTGGAAAGCCGGGTGCACGCATGAGCGCTGTGACGCTGGGTCTGCCCAGCTTCCCGCCGAGGTCGCCCGAGGGTGCAGGGTTCCTGCGAGGTACTGAGAAATTCCCCGTCGCAGCACATCACGAGCTGGCCAACGCGCAACTGCGACGCAATATCGGCAAGGCGACGCACACCATCCGTGCCAAGCGCATCAACGTGACTGGAGAGCTGCCCGATTGGGAAGAGCTGCGTGACGCGGGTTCGGCGATCAAGGCCGACGTCATGGCGCGGTTGCCGGAACTGCTCGAACAGTTCGAGGCTGCAGTCATCGCGCGCGGTGGGCATGTGCATTGGGCGGCGGATGCCAACGAGGCCAACGCCATTGTGACCGAACTTGTCAAAGCCACCGGCTCCGACGAGGTCATCAAGGTCAAGTCGATGGCCACGCAGGAGATCGGTCTCAACGAGCATCTCGAAGCCCACGGAATCACCGCCTACGAGACCGATCTCGCGGAATTGATCGTCCAACTCGGCCACGACAAACCGTCGCACATCCTGGTTCCCGCGATCCATCGCAACAGGTCCGAGATTCGGGAGATATTCCTTCGTGAGATGCCAGATGTCGACCCCAACCTCGGGGAGAACCCGGCCGAACTTGCCGCTGCTGCACGAAAGTTTCTGCGCCACAAGTTCATGACGACGCCGGTCGCCGTCTCCGGCGCCAATTTCGGCATCGCGGACACGGGCACTCTGACCGTCGTGGAGTCGGAGGGCAACGGGCGAATGTGCCTGACGCTGCCGAAAACACTGATCACCGTGATGGGCATCGAGAAGATTCTGCCGACGTATCAGGATCTGGAGATCTTCCTGCAACTGCTGCCGCGGTCCTCGACGGGGGAGCGGATGAACCCGTACACCTCCATGTGGACCGGCGTCACGCCCGACGACGGTCCACAGGAGTTCCACCTGGTCCTCCTCGACAACGGTCGGACTGCCGCGCTTGCCGACAAGATCGGGAGGGAAGCCCTGAGCTGCATACGGTGCTCGGCGTGTCTGAACGTGTGCCCGGTCTACGAGCGCACCGGCGGTCACGCCTACGGATCGACCTATCCGGGACCGATCGGCGCGGTGCTGACTCCGCAGCTCGCGGGCATGCATGGCAAAGACGATCCCAACTCGACGCTTCCCTTTGCCTCGAGTCTGTGCGGTGCGTGCTTCGACGCCTGCCCGGTCAAGATCGACATACCCTCGCTGCTCGTCGAATTGCGGCACCAGAAGGTCGAGCAATCCGGTGTCACGGCAGAGTCTTTGGCGATGAAAGCCGCCTCTCTGGCGATGTCGACCGAGGGCCGGTGGACGTTGGCTCAGAAAGCTGCCGGGCTCGGACGCGTCGTGGCCGGCAGGAAAGGGAAGATCTCTACGTTGCCACCTCCATTGAACGGTTGGACAGCTGCCAGAGACATTCCCGCACCGCCCAAGCAGACCTTCCGATCCTGGTGGGACTCCGACGAAGGCCGCGCGGCATTGGACGAGGCTCGTCGTGACGGGAAGGCGGACAGATGAATTCACGTGACGTGGTGCTCGGACGCATTCGTGATGCCATCACCTTGGCGCCCGCCCGCGAAGGCGAGATACCGCGAAACTACCGGACTGGCAGAACCATGTCCGACGAGGAACTCATCGATTTGTTCGTCGACCGTCTGGTGGACTACAAGGCGCACGTTCACCATTGCGCTGCAACAGAAATCGCTGAGGCCTTCACCGGAATAGTGAGAGAGCACGGACTACACACTCTGGGGATCCCCGCCGGCCTCGACCGATCATGGGTAGCCGGATTCGACGGAACGCTGGTGGTGGACAGCCCGGACGTACCGGCTCCTGAACTCGAGAACCTCGACGCCGTTGTCACCGGCTCGAAGGTAGCGTGCGCCGAAACCGGCACCATCTTCCTCGACGCCGGTCCATCACAGGGACGCCGTGCGTTGACACTGGTACCGGACACACACATCTGCGTCGTGTATCGCAGCAGTGTGGAAGTGGGAGTGCCGGAGGCGATTGCGAAGCTGACACCGGAGCGCCCCACCACCATGATCAGCGGCCCGTCGGCGACCTCCGACATCGAACTCGAGCGCGTCGAAGGTGTCCATGGTCCGAGGAATCTTCACGTCGTCATCGTCGACGGTTGATTCCCGTCGAGCGGGAACTCGGAGGCAGCGGGCCACATCAGCGTCTAACGTCCCGGCCATGACACAACTGTTGGCAGGCAAGGTCGTTTTCATCACCGGTGCAGCGCGGGGTCAGGGACGCAATCACGCGATTCGACTCGCGCAGGAAGGTGCAGACGTCATCGCTGTCGACGTGTGCGCGTCGGTGTCCGAAGACGTGGGTTACGCGGCCGCGACTGAAGCCGACCTCGAAGAAACGGCTCGTCTCGTGCGAGCGGAGGGGCGCGAGATCGTCACCGCTGTAGCGGACGTCCGTGACCTCGAGGCACTGCGTGCGGCGGTGGCGTCGGGCGTCGACAAGTTCGGTCGCCTCGACGTCGTGATTGCCAATGCGGGCATCGCTACGTGGAACCGTTTCTGGGAGATGCCTGAAGAGCAGTGGTCGACGCTGGTGGACATCAATCTCAATGGTGTCTGGCGCACGATGACAGCTGCGGTTCCTGCAATGATCGAAGCCGGCAACGGTGGTTCCATCGTGATTGTGAGCAGTGCTGCCGGCGTCGCCGAAGCGCCCGGCTGCGCGCACTACTCGGCGGCCAAGCACGGCCTCGTGGGTTTGGCTCGCACTGCTGCAACGGAATTGGGAAGCTTCGACATTCGAGTCAACACCATCCACCCTGGCGCGGTGGAGACCGAGATGGGCAACGATCCCAACGTCGGTAAGGTACTCACTACTCATCCGGAGTACATGAACTCGTACAAGTGGCCGCTCACGTCCGTCCCGCGCACCACCGTCGAGGACATCTCCAACGCTGTCGTCTACCTCGCGACGGACCTCTCCCGCGCGGTCACCGGGACGAAGATCGTCATCGACATGGGTCAGACGATGGCGTAGTTGCGCTCAGAGGAGATTGAACTGCGCGACCTCGATGGTGTTCTCGACTGCCTCCGAGAGTGCGCGAATACGTTCGTCGGCACCTGGCGCGGTCAAAATCGCCAGGCGATCGGCGTCACCCATCGGAATGCTCCTGGCGAGGGCAAACAGCCGAGAACCCAGCGGATCCAAGGGATCCGGTGGGACGGGCATTCGCGGAGTCTGTTCGCCGGCCCGAAGTGCGAGCTTTCCCAACATTCCGTACATGAACTCGATGCGCTCGAGGAGCGAGTCGTATTCGTAAGCAGTGACTGGTGTTCCGTTGTTCTCGTCAGGCCACAATTCGACCTCGGCAAGTGGGTAGGGATCGTCCGGCAGCCATCGATTGACCCGGATGCGGTCTTCGGTCCGGCAATACAACTGATACCGCCCGGCACCCATGGCGACATGAGACTCGATCCGAGCCAGAGTGCCGACGTCGTGACGTGATTCGCCGCCACCGACCTCGTGGCCACGAGCGATGAGCACGACTCCGAACAGTGGGCCGTCGGCAGCTTCGAGAACGTTCTCGACCAGTGCGCGATACCGAGGTTCGAAGATGTTCAGGGGCAACACCTCACCCGGTAGCAAAGCGGAGCCGAGCGGAAACATGGGGAAGATGGGCATCAGGGGATTCTCAACCTCGGAATCGGAGGGGCGGGGAAATCGCCGGGGCGATCGATTTCGGCGAGCAGGTGTTCGGACCACGTCAGTAGACCGAGGATATCGAGGCCGTGCGGACTCTCGACCTCGTAGTGCCTGATGCGGTCGTGACCCTGGCCGAGGAGTGAGACGGCGCCGGTGTTGTTGCCCCGAAGCAGATGGGTGAGCCCGACGGCCAACTGAGCCAGTCCCTGCCACAGGTCACGTTCCTCGGGCGGCGCGCTTTTCCACGTTCCTTCGAGAATCTCGTGTGCGTGGAAAGGCATGCCGTGGTCGAGGAGGCGCTGCGCCTCGGTGATCGACTCGTCTGGTGGCAGGCGTACATCGTCCGGAATGCGCGGGACACCGCCCGCTGCGTCGCGTGGCAGTGGACGTCCGAGTCCGTCACGGGGCCGCGAATTGAGGGGGTTCCCAGCGGCGTCCCGGTCGCGTTCGGTCATACACTCAGCCTAACGGCAGCACCTCGGACGAACCCGCCAAAAGTTTTTTCGAGTCGCCTGTCGATTCCGGGGAGAACCGTTCGTCGTCATGTTGTAAGGCAAGAAAGCCGCAAGAAAAACAACAGACCAAGGAGTCAGTCATGAAGTACATGTTGCTCATCTACACCGCACCCGGCGGAGACACCGAACCCCAGTGCACGTTCGAGGACTGGCAGCAATACGACAAGGAAATGAAGGATGCCGGGATCTGGGTGTCCGGCGATGACCTCGCCGACCTGACGACTACGACGACGGTTCGGGTCTCGCAGTCCGGAGAAAAGACCGTCACCGACGGACCCTTCGCAGAAACCCGTGAAATCCTCGGCGGCTACGACGTCATCGACGTTCCCGATCTGGATGCGGCGCTTTCATGGGCCGCGCGGTGCCCCGGCGCGCGCGACGGCGGCAGCGTCGAGGTGCGTCCACTGGCCGGGTTCGGGGACTGATTCGCCGTGGACGAGCAGGCCGAGAACTCCATCGAGTCAGTGTTCCGGGAGGAACGCGGACGACTCTTGGCCTCGCTCGTCCGCCGCTTCGGTGATCTGGATCTTGCCGAGGAAGTCACCTCCGAAGCCGTCGAGTCCGCGTTGGTGCACTGGCCCGTGGACGGTGTGCCCGCCAAACCCGGTGCCTGGCTGCTGACCACGGCGCGTCGCAAAGCTGTCGACAGGCTTCGTCGTGATCAGGCCTATGCGGCGCGCTTGGCGGTGATGCAGGTGGACGCCGATCGTGCCGACCCGGCGCCGCCCACGGTCGACGGAGAACTTCCCGACGAGCGGTTGCAGCTGTTCTTCACCTGCTCGCACCCAGCGCTGGCCGAGGACGACCGAATCGCACTCACCTTGCGTTGCCTCGGCGGGTTGACGACGCCCGAAGTCGCTCGGGCCTTCCTCGTTCCTTCGGCGACGATGGCGCAGCGGATCGTGCGCGCGAAGAAGAAAATCCGTCAGGCTCGGATTCCCTTCCGCACTCCCAGCGCCGAAGAACTCCCGGAACGTTTGCCCGGTGTTCTGCAGGTGATCTACTCGGTGTTCACCGAGGGGTACGCAGCGAGTTCGGGTCCGGATCTGCAACGCGTCGACCTGGCGGTGGAGGCGATCAGGCTGGCGAGGATCTTGCGCGCATTGCTTCCCGATGAGCGCGAGATCGCCGGGTTGCTTGCATTGATGCTTCTCGTCCACGCGCGTCGGGATGCCCGTACCGACGCCGCCGGCGGGATCGTGCTCCTCGAAGACCAGGATCGCGGGTGTTGGGACCAGCCGATGATCGAGGAAGGCAGCGACCTCGTCGTAGTCGCGTTGACCGGGGGAGCGCCGGGGCCGTACGGGGTGCAGGCCGCCATCGCCGCATTGCACGACGAGGCCGCAGATGTGGAGAGCACCGACTGGCCGCAGATCTGCGCGCTCTACGGAGTGCTTCTCACGTTGACGCCTTCGCCCGTCGTCGCAGTCAACAGGGCAGTGGCGCTGGCGATGCGCGACGGCGAGGAGGTTGGGCTGGCAGCTTTGGAAGAACTGGCAGCGGAGCCCAAACTTACCGACTACCACCCGTATCACCTTGCACGCGCCGAACTGCTCGCGCGGTTGGGGCGCACCGACGCAGCGGCATCCGCGTACCGACAAGCTCTGAAACTCGTTGGTACGGAACCGGAGCGGGCCTACCTGGAGCGTCGGTTGGGTGAGATCTCGGACTGATCGGCTCCTATCGCGGGACGTCGAGATCGAAGTACAGGGTCTCGGACCAGTAACCGAGGCCGAGCTCGCGTAGCGGTTCCTCGACGCTCTCCTGAGTCGGCGTGAACAGTCGCTCCCAGAAGCGCGGCTTGACGGGCGCGAGCGTGGCCAGCGCCGCCTCCATCTCGGCGTCGATGTCCGCCAGACCGGTCATCAGGGCCGTGCCCTGTTCGGCGAACGGTTCGTCGTCCATGTCGAAGATCTCGCCGCACTCGAGGACGAAGTAGTGGTCGGGTTCGGTGTGGCTGTGCAGGAAACGCAGCGCATCGCCGGCCATCGTGCCGAGTGCGGGGTGATCGATGCGGCCGAGGAAGTCTTCGAGCCGGGCGATACCAGGACCACAGGGCGCGGTGACCGCGATCAGGTCGGGGGTGTCGTCCCAGATGATCGACTGGCGGGGGAGCGGATTCACGGACACAAGGATCCGGGGGACCAGCGGTATCGCGTACGACCACTCCGAGATTCCTTTGAGTCCACGGGTGCGAGCGGCAGCCGGATTCTCATGCGGGGCAACAGGGGTCGAGTAGAGATAGGTGCGGTTGGCCACTGGCCGAGTCCTTTCTGCGGTCGGCGTCACCTGATTCGGGCGGCGCCCACCATCCTCAATGCCAGGTCTCCGTACAGTTTTCCGATGTCTTCCGGATTCGTGTAGTTGCCGGCCGGGAACCAGCGGCACACGTCGACGCACAGGGACATCAAGGCGAGGGTGACGCCTTCGGCATCAGGGATCGTGAAATCGCCCGACTGCACGCCGGCATCGACAACCTCCCGGACCACCCGCGTCGTGCTGCGGCGAAGCGCGACGACGGTTCGGTAGTGCTCTGGTGTGAGGGCAGTGAGTTCGTACTGGACAACGCGAGCGAGTGAATGGTGCCCGGCCTGCCAACTGGCGAAGGTGCTGATCAGTTCCTGCAAACGAACGGACGGTTCTTCACCAGGTCGGTCGGCGCCCTCGACCACCTTCAACGCTTCGGTGTGGCCTTCGAAGCTGATCGCGAAAAGCAGCTCTTCTTTCGAGCGGTAGTGCGGGTACATGGCGGCGGGACTCATGTCGAGTCGCGCGGCGATGTCACGGGTGGTGGTGCCGCCGTAGCCCGCGGAGGCAAAAGCGTCCACGGCTGCCGCGCGGATACGGGCCGCGGCTTTGGAGGGGCTGATCACCACGTCAGGTGAGTCGCTCACGGTTTCCTCCAGGTGTGACGGATTTCGATGTTGACAATATCCCGCTCTCGATTCACTATAAGCAGGTGCTTAGATTCTAAGCGAATGCTTAGGAACATCGTTACGTGTGGCTTTGCCACGCCGAAAGGAAGCAACTCGTCATGCGTCGCACTCTGTACGGACCCGATCACGAGGCATTTCGCGAATCTGCTCGCGAATTCGTCAACCGGAACATCCTTCCGGTCGCAGAGAAGCTGATCGACCAGCGCTTCATCGATCGTGAAATCTGGCTCGAAGCGGGACGCAACGGCTTCCTCGGACTCGAGGTTCCGGAGGCGTACGGCGGAAGCGAAGCCGGCGACTACCGCTTCAACGCGGTTCTGGCCGAAGAGCTCTCGCGCGCCAGTGCAGCTGTTGCCTCGAGCTTCGGCATTCACGCCGACGTCGTTGCTCCCTACCTCGTTCAGCTCACCACCGAAGAGCAGAAGCAGCGTTGGCTGCCCAAGTTCTGCACCGGTGAGATGCTGACGGCCATCGGCATGACCGAGCCTTCCGGTGGATCCGACCTCGCCTCGCTCAAGACCACTGCGGTCAAGGACGGCGACGACTGGATCATCAACGGCTCCAAGACCTTCATCACCAACGGCTACAACGCCGACCTCGTGATCGTGGCGGCTCGGACCAGTCCCGAGAAGAAGTCCAAGGGCATCACCCTCTTTGCCGTCGAGACCGGCATGGAAGGCTTCGAGCGCGGACGCAAGCTCGACAAGGTCGGCCAGCACGAGTCCGATACCGCCGAACTGTTCTTCGAGAACGTTCGCGTGCCGTCCACCAACATCATCGGTGAGATCGACCGCGGCTTCATCCACATGATGGAAATGCTGCCGCAGGAGCGCGTCGGCGCTGCGGTGTCCAACATCGCGCACGCCGCTCCGATCCTCGAAGAGACGCTGCAATATGCCAAGGACCGCAAGGCTTTCGGTCAGCCGATCGGCTCGTTGCAGTGGAACAAATTCCTTCTCGCGGATCTCGTCACCCGCATCGAGGTCACCCAGGCCTACGTCGACAACTGCGTCGCGGCACACGCTGCCGGCGAGCTGACCGCCATCGACGCCGCCAAGGCTAAGTGGTGGACCGCGCAGGTGCAGAACGAGGTCCTCGATCACTGCGTTCAGTTGCACGGTGGCTACGGCTTCATGACCGAGTACCGCGCCGCTCGCGCGTGGATGGACGCCCGCGTCACCAAGATCTGGGCCGGATCCAACGAGATCATGAAGGAACTCATCGGCCGCGATCTCGGCCTGTAATTTCGCAACTGCAGTCGATACGTCACTGCAACCGCCACTTCCCGAACCCGACGACGCAGGAGCATCACCGCGCATGTCTGTTCTCGACAAGTTCTCTCTGACCGATCGAGTGGTCATCGTGACCGGTGCGTCGTCGGGCCTCGGGGTGGCGTTCGCGAAAGCCGCAGCAGAGGCCGGCGCGGACGTCGTCCTCGCTGCTCGCCGCGTCGACAAGCTCGAAGACACGGCCAAGCTCGTGCGTGACGCAGGCCGCGAAGCATTGTGCGTGGCCACCGACATCGTCGATCCGGCTCAGGCTCAGAACATGGTCGACGCCGCGATGGAGAAGTTCGGCCGCGTGGACGTGCTGGTCAACAATGCCGGCGTCGGAACTGCCGTTCCGGCGACCCGCGAGACCCCGGACCAGTTCCGCGCCGTCATCGACATCAACCTCAATGGGTCCTACTGGGCAGCGCAGGCCTGCGGCCGCGTCATGCTCCCGGGCAGCTCCATCGTCAACATCTCGAGCATTCTCGGATTGACGACCGCCGGACTCCCGCAGGCCGCCTATGCGGCGAGCAAGGCAGGCGTCGTCGGATTGACCCGCGACCTCGCACAGCAGTGGGGAACGCGCAAGGGCATTCGCGTCAACGCGATCGCGCCCGGCTTCTTCAAGTCGGAAATGACAGACCAATACAACGACGGTTACTTGGACGCGATGGCTCCGCGCCTGATCCTCGGCCGCATGGGCGATCCGGAAGAGCTCGCGGCCACCATGGTGTGGCTCGCGTCCGAGGCCGGCGGATACGTCACCGGTCAGACCATCGCCGTCGACGGAGGAATCACCATCACCTGACGCCGATGCCGAGATGTCGCCGGCTTTGCCGTATAAGTAGCTGGTGACCTCTCGCGCCGAACCTCAGGAGAACTGGGAAGACCGTCCGCCACCATCCATGGCTGCGACGGAGCTTCTGCGTGACCTGCCGGTGACTGCCCGCGGCGTCCGGACCAGGGCTTCTTTGGTCGCAGCGGCTCGAACGGTGTTCGAGCGCGCAGGGTATCTCGACGCCCGTCTCACGGACATCACCAAGGAAGCGAACTGCTCCACCGGCACGTTCTACACCTACTTCGACAACAAAGAGCAGATCTTCGCCGCAGTTCTCGACGTCGCGCAGGAAGACATGCTGCACCCAGGCATGGGACGGGTCCGCGACGTCGACAATCCGTATGCGGTCCTCGAATCGAGCAACCGTGCCTACCTGACGGCTTTTCGCCGCAACGCCAAACTCATGGGCCTACTCGAGCAGGTATCGCACATCGACCCGGCCTTCGCGAAACTGCGTCGGGACCGAGCCGAGACCTTCATTTCTCGCAATGCCCGAGCCATCGAACGCTTGCAAGCAGCTGGCAAGGCAGACGCCTCGTTGGACCCGCTGCTGGCTTCCCGAGCACTGTCGGCGATGGTGAGCCGTCTTGCCTACAGTTCATTCGTCTCCGAGGAACCTGGCGCCGACGGCAACCCCGTCCCGTTCGAGGACGTCGTCAAGACGGCTACTCAGGTGTGGGCCAACGCGCTGGGGCTCGAAGGCGACCGCGGGTAGTTTCAGCCTTCGCCGCGGGCCGCGAACTGCTCCTCGAGGCTGTGGCGCAGTGTTTCCTCGCTGTTCTTGACAGCGTTTTCGACGAACGGCCCGATCAATCGGCCGAGTGCCTTGCCGGCAATGCCGCCGGGCAGTTTGTAGGCGAAGTCGACGGAAAGCTCGGTCTTGGAATCGTCGATCGCGGCGAACTCCCACGTGGACGAGTTGGATACACCGCCGAGCGAGGACAGCTTGATGATCCGATTCTTCTCCCACTCGGTGACCTCGAGTTTGGAGCGCAACGTGCTCGGCCCGATCTGCATGGCCGCGTCGAACGTGGCGCCGAGTCCCTGATCGAACTCTCCGAACGGGGTGAACTCGGAAACACCGAACATCCACGTCGGGACATTGCGGTAGTTGTCGATGTAGTCGAAGGCGACATCAACCGGCACGGCAGCAACCGCGGTGTGGCGAACATGGATCATGACTGGTCCCTGTCTTTCGGTGAACACCGACTCTAACCAATGGCTCCGACGTGTTCGGCGGCGGCGCAAGAGCGATCTACGGTATCGGTATGACGAACGAGCTTCCGGTACGCGGGTCCTGGCGCGATTACGAAGACCTGGGACTACCGAAACCGCTCGCTGCGGCGTTGGAGGCGTTCGTCGAGCAGGGCTATCACGGGACTTCGATCCGTGACGTCGCGTCGCGGTCCGGGCTGTCGGTGCCGGGGCTCTACCACCACTACCCGTCCAAGCAGGCTCTGCTGATCGGTCTGGCGACCGTTGTGATGACGGAGTTGTTGGAGCGAAGCCGCGCCGCCGAACTCGATGCCGGGGACGATCCCTCCGATCGCTTCGACGCGGTGATCGAATCTCTGTTGCGGTTCCACATGTTTCGGCGCGAGCAGTCGTTCGTCGCCTCCTCCGAGATCCGCAGCATGGAGCCCGACAGCCGGGCTGGTTACATCGCCCAGCGCGACGAACAGCAGAAGCAGGTGGACCGGATCGTCCTCGACGGCGTCGCTTCGGGAGTGTTCGAGGCCGACCATCCCGAGGACGCCAGCCGAGCCGTGGTGACGATGTGCGTCGCCGTCGCGGTCTGGTACCGACCGGACGGTGAGTTGTCTCCGGACGAGTTGGTGGAGAGGTATTTGGAGATAGCGAGGCGCATGGTGGGGGCGAAGCGGGTGGGGGAGTAACTGCTGTGTGCAGTGTCGCGGAAGGCGGTCGCCAGCGTTTGGTGTCGGCCACGACGCGTTCAACCTCGCTTTTGTTTGCCTGGGAAATCGCGTAGGTCGGTCGCATTGACCAGCGCGCGGACACGGTTTGCTGCGTTGCGAAGGCGTTCTCCAGCTATCGGATTCCGGACGGCCGCGGCGGCCAACGACTTTGCAACAGTGGTGACTTCATCGCCGCCGGGGATCAGTAGGCGGTCAGCGCCGGCCAGGAGGCTTGCGAGTGCGGTCTCGCGGGTGACCGTCCACGCGTCGTTGCAAAACAGTGCAGGCTCGCTGTAGCTACTTCTACACCGGCACGAGGCTCACCTTCGGGCACACGGCTCGGTCGATCAATTACCAGTGCGCTGATTCTTGCCCTATTGACTCTTCCACGTGCGGTGATACGTTTAACCGCACGAGAATGGTGAATGTTATCCCCCGGTGTCGTTACGCGCAATGATGCAGTGCGCAGTGTCGACCTGGCGGGCGTGCGGCTGCGGGGACTGTTTGGCCTAGGATGTGCGCGATATGTGCATATTTATGGTGAATTAGTTCTCGCACTGCGCATCGTTGTTGTGATGGCGACTCCGTAACGTGATTTGGACAACGCTGATTGCAGTACATGACGTGCCTCGCAACCCTATTGAGGGGCACGCGTGTGCAGATTGAGGACTCACAATGACTACGAACATTTCGGAAGACCGGCCGGCGCTGAGCCTCCAGCGAATTCGGCTCGCCCGGGTTGCGACATTCTTCGGATTCGCGCAATTGGGAGCGGTCATGCTCACGTGGTCGACGAACACCACTGCGCTCCGTGCTCACCTGGGGTGGTCGGGGGAGGGCGGAGACTCGAATTTCGGGCTGGTGGCACTGGCGATCGGCGTCGGCGCTGCAGTCGGCTGCTTCCTCATCGGGCCGTTCGTCGACAGGTACGGTCCGCGAGCCACCTGTATGCCGACGATGATCATCTACCCGTTGATGTATATCCCGTTCGCGTTCTTGCAGGGTATTGCCAGCGCAATGTTCCTCGGCGTGATGATCGGCCTGTTGAGAGGTGCCTTCGATACCGCCTTCAACACACACGGTGTGCAGGTGGAGCGTTACTACGGCAGGCCCATCATGTCAGCGTTCCACGCGGCCTATCCGGCAGGCGGATTCGTCATCGGCCTGGTGGCCAGTGCAATCGCCCGTCACTATGTCGAGAGCCCCGCCGTGGCCTACATCTCGATCGGTGTCACGATGTCGGTTCTCGGAGCTGTGTTCGGTCGCTGGCTGTTGACTCGCGATGAGCTGCTTCCCCCGGCTGCCGCAGTCGCGATCGAGAAGCAATCGACAACCGAGAGATCGGCGTCGACGACGACTTTGCTGATCATGGCCGGATTCGGCCTCTTGATGCTGGCATCGATGCTCAGCGAAGGCGCAATTCTGGACTGGGGACAGGAGTTCGTCCGGCGCCATGCCGATACCAGCGCAGGTATGGCTGCGACAGCTGTGACCTTCTACTCCGGTGCACAATTCGTGGGGCGCCTCTTCGGCGACCGGCTCGCCGAGTACTTCGGTGCGCGCGTCATCGTGGCCGTCAGTGGTGTGATCGGATTCGTCGGTGCCTTGCTCGCGATCGGGGGTGCGTCAGCTCCGTTCGCCCTGGTGGGATTCGTTCTCCTGGGGCTCGGGCTGGCATGCATGGCTCCGCTGATGCTCTCTGCTGCCGGCCGTCGTGACCCCGAGAACGCCGGAAGAAACATCGGAATTGTCAATGCGATCGGCTACGTCGGCATGCTCGCCGGGCCGGCTGCGATCACGCTCATCGTCGACGGATTCGGAATCGGCTGGATGCCGGCGCTGCCGGCAATCTTGCTCCTGCTCATCGCCGTCGGCGGTCCTGTATTGATGAAAACCGTTCCGCGATACTCGGAAACTGAACGTACGGGAAATGCTCCGAAGCCGGAGCATCACACGGTCTCCCACTGAGGTCGAACAAGCAGTGGCCCACGTGCGAGTACATCGAAATCCGGTGTACTCGCACTGGTGTCACCGAACGGAAGGAAATTCTGTTCGGGATTTGAGGAAGAAACATGAGCACCGGCGGACCTTCGGAGTCGATCAGACGTTCTGCGCGAGCGCTGATCGTGGATCATTCGTATCGAATACTGTTGTGCGAGTTTCGATCTAGATCCGATGAAACCTATTGGATCACGCCCGGTGGCCGTTGTGAGGAACGTGAGACCCCACGCGGCACACTCGAGCGAGAGCTTCGAGAAGAGGTAGGGCTCGAACTACGCACGACGCAGCCGCTCGTCTGGCGCCAAACGATCATCGATCCAGAGCACTTTCCCGGATTCAGCGGCGTCGACAACTTCTATTTCCTGGTTCGAGTTCATGAATTCGAACCACGAGGGGCACTGACCGACGCAGAATTGCGCGATGAGCACCTACACGGTTTCAGATGGTGGAGTCTGGAAGAGATCGAGAACTATTCGGGTTCGGCCCTTTTCGCGCCTCACGATATCGCCGAGAGACTCGATCTCACCCTTCGTCGCGGCTCGCCGTGCCCGGTAGTGTGTTTCGGCTCGGATTGATCCAGGTTGCTACTCGTACAGAATCGGGCCGCGCGATCGCTGGCGACACCGACGCCATGTACATGACAAGACACCGACGCTCTGTACAGGAGAATATGCCGCAACTGGGCAGCGACCCGTCGTAGACAACCCCGTGGACGACTCGTGATGCCAATGCCGTTCGAGGTCGACGGGGTTATGTTCGGCGCACCAGGACTGTGCCGTTGGTCGCAGAGTTGGTTCCAGACACGTGAAACATTGCGTGCGCCCAAGGGCGGTCCGCGTTCAGCAACGAATTCTCTTCGATCATCCTGTCGTCGTGATAGCCCTGTGGATCCTCGCCGAGCTCGACCAATCGTTGTCGCGCTGTCTCCGGTGCGGTGTCGACCCACACTGTCGCGTCGTACAACATCCGCAATGAACGGCGGATCGACCCGGCACCTTCCACGAGAAGCAACGTCGTCTGGTCAGGGACAGCGATATCGCGAGGCTTGTCGTGGTTCGGCTGGAAGGTGAATGGAAGCCCATTTCGCCGGATAGGTTCCAGTAATTCCTTGGCGAGCAAGGTATCCCAGCCAAAAAATGTTCGACTGCACGCGATGTCATCTGTGTGCACGATGACCGTCCCTGTACAGTTTGCCGATAACAGTGCGGCCAGCGTCGACTTGCCGGAACCACCCCTCCCATCGATCCCTACGATTGCCGGGCCGCGCCCAACTGAACCGGCCCGCAGAAGTTCCACGAATTGTGGGATCGCGAATCTATTCCAATCCGTATTTTCGTCACGCTCAGTGGGACGTTTCATGAACCTCTACCTTGGATCGAACCAGCTCCGAGTGTGAATTGTGAACGGCTACTGTCCACAGAAGTCGACTGGGACCCGGTTACCCGTCCTGGCCGACTCGAGTATCGAGATGCTCACTGCCAGTGCGTTGGTCGCGTCGAGTCCGTCGACGACTGGTCGGCCGTCACCGCGCGTGGCACGGGTGAAGTGTTCCAGCGTGATGTCGTACGTGTGCCGGCGGTCTTCGACATCGATCTCGTGCGATCCCCGGCGATCGTGCAGAACGACCGACCCGATGGGTTCCGGAGTCATGACGTCGGCTGCATGAAGGCTGCCGGCTGTCCCGTGCACCTCCACATACGTGGGTGCGAATGGCGTAGTGAAAGTGTCGTGGAATCGTACAAGGACGTTGTTCTCGTAGAGAATCGACGAGGAGGCTGCATCTTCGGCTTCGGTCACCCAATCTCCTTGGGCCACAGTGATCGCGCTCGCCGTCAGTGCTCTTGTGCCGAGTAGCGGATTCACGACGGAGGCGTTGTGGCAGGAAAGATCCATGACGGCGCCTGATCCCGGCGTGCTACCGAGTCGCCACCCTCGCAAACGTTCGGGTAGGAGCGACGTGTGGCGAACACTGACCGACAGAATCCGGCCTATGTCGCCGCGCGCCACTGTGCGTCGAATGGCCTGGTGCGTACCTGCGGCGGGCAGGTGGTGGTTGACGCCTAGGACTACGCCGGCGGATTCGCAAGCGGCGGTCATCTTCCGCGCATTGTCGATGCTCGTCGACAGCGGCTTCTCACAGAGAACGTGTTTTCCGGCTGCTGCCGCCGCGCACACCTGCTCGAGGTGGCGATCATTTGCACTGGAGATGTAGACCGCATCGATGAGGGGATCGCTGAGCAGATCGTTCAGCTTGTTCGTTCCGTTCGATATCTCGTTCCGACGTGCGTACTGCTCGGCATGGTCCGCATTTCCGCTGTACACGGAACTGATGTGGTGGCCGGTCCTTCGCAGTGCGGGAATCATTCTCGTTTCGGCGATATCACTCGCACCGACGATTCCCCAGACGAGATGCGGTTGTTCGCTCATCGAAGTATTCCTTCTCGGGCATCGACGATGTCGAATAGACAGCGACGGCTCCGGGTATCGGCCGACTCGACGTCAGGAGTTCGGCGCGGACGAAATCTGGTAGGCCAACCCTACGAAGTGGCGATAGATATCGACAGCGCCAAAACGTGCAAGCGTGAGCCGCTGATCGACCACTGTGAGCAGGCGCGAGCGCTGCACCTGCTCTGACCGTGAGCTTTCGAACGACCGGCATATCATGCACGGATTGGGCAGAATTTGGCAGAAGTGGTTCCCCCTATGTGTCTGTCCGCTGGATCACTTCGCAGGAAAGCTAGGGCTATCAGTTTGATTTCATGCCTCACCTCGAAGGAGCAACCCGCCAATGTCGTTCGTTCTCAAAGCCGCAGTCGGCGAACCAGCGCAGCGTGCCAGCAATCCGGCGGTGGTCGACACTGTCGCGGGTGTGATCGCAGACATTCGTGCCAACGGTGACGACGCGGTCCGTAAGTACTCTGACCGTTTCGACCGGTGGTCACCGGATTCGTTCCGGCTCGACGAAGATCAGATCCGCGAGATCGTCAAGTCCGTCCCGACAACGGTCCTCGAGGACCTGCAGTTCGCGCAGCGTCAGATTCGCGACTTCGCCCAGGCGCAGCGCGACACCATCACAGACCTCGAGGTCGAGACTCTGCCCGGCGTGTTCTTGGGGCACCGGAACATTCCGATCGACGCGGCTGCAGCTTACGTTCCGGGTGGCAGGTACCCGCTGACAGCGTCGGCGCACATGACGGTGCTGACCGCGAAGGTCGCAGGCGTCGAACGCGTCGCGGCTACGACGCCCCCGAATGACGGGCTTCCGCCCCAGATCAGCATCACCGCAATGCATCTCGCCGGGGCCGACGAGATTTTCGTGCTCGGTGGCGTACAGGCGATTGCAGCGCTGGCTCTCGGTACCGAGACGATCGATCCTGTCTCGATCCTCACGGGGCCGGGCAACGCATACGTGGCAGAGGCAAAGCGTCAACTCTTCGGTGAGGTCGGAATCGATCTCTTTGCAGGTCCCACCGAAACACTGATCGTTGCCGACGAGTGCGCCGACCCGTTCACCATCGCAGTGGATCTACTCAGCCAGGCTGAACACGGTCCGGATTCACCGTGTGTGTTGATCACGACGTCCGAGGCTGTGGGCAACGAGGTGATCAAACACATCGACGCATTGCTACCCGGTCTGGAGACGAACGCGATCGCCGGGCCCGCTTGGCGCGACCACGGACAGATCCACGTTGTCGAGACTCTCTCCGAAGCATATGAACTCGCGGACAAGTTTGCCTCCGAGCACGTACAGATCCTGACGCAGAATCCGCGTGAAGCGCTCGACAGCATGAGCAACTACGGTGCCCTTTTTCTGGGGGAAGGAACGTGTGTTCCATACGGCGACAAAGTGATCGGGACCAACCACGTACTTCCTACTCTTGGCGCTGCGCGCTACACCGGAGGGCTCTGGGTAGGGAAGTTCCTCAAAACCCTCACTTTCCAGGAGGTGCGCGATCCGGCGGCGAGCGCCAGGATCGGCGAGATCGCTGCGCGACTGTCCCGACTGGAACGCTTCGAAGGCCACGCCCGTTCAGGTGACCTGCGTGCGGCGAAGTTCGGTGGAGCCGAACTACCGTGGGGCGAGATCCCGGTGGCGGCAAACCTCAAATGACGATGCGCATCGAGCACGACCTGCTCGGTGATCGCGAAGTGCCTGCGGAGGCCTACTACGGCATCCACACGCTGAGAGCACTGGAGAACTTCCCGATCACCGGTATTCCTCTCTCGGTCCACCCGGACATGGTATCGGCGTTGGCTGCGGTCAAGCAGGCCGCTGCTCGGGCGAACGCCGACCTCGGAATCCTCTCGCCCGAGCATGCAGCGGCGATCGAGCAAGCTTGCAAGGAGATTCGTGCGGGCAGGTTCACCGACCAGTTCGTCGTCGACGTCATTCAGGGTGGTGCCGGCACGTCATCGAACATGAACGCCAACGAAGTGGTCGCGAACCGCGCGCTCGAAATTCTCGGCGGCGAACGGGGGCAGTACCAATTCCTCCATCCGCTCGAACACGTCAACATGAGTCAGAGCACCAACGACGTCTACCCCACCGCGATCAAAATCGGCTTGCAAGGTGCCGTCACCAGGCTTCGAGGTGCGATGGACGAACTTGCAGGCGCATTCGCGGAGAAAGCAGCCGAGTTCTCCCACGTGCTCAAGGTCGGGCGGACTCAGTTGCAAGACGCGGTCCCGATGACTCTCGGTCAAGAGATTGTCACGTTCGCCGTGATGATCAAGGAGGACTCTCAGAGACTGGAAGAGGCCGCTCGGTTGATCTCGGAGATCAACCTGGGAGGGACGGCGATAGGTACCGGTCTCAATGCGCACCCGGAGTACGCCAGACGTGTGCGTGAGCATCTGGTGTCGATCACCGGTCTCGACATCTCGACGGCATCGGATCTCATCGAAGCAACCCAGGACGTCGGGGCCTTCGTTCAGCTGTCGGGAGTGCTCAAGCGTACCGCGGTCAAACTGTCCAAGATCTGCAACGATCTGAGATTGCTGTCCTCAGGCCCACGAGCAGGTCTGGGTGAGATCAATTTACCTGCGGTGCAGGCAGGTTCGTCGATCATGCCCGGAAAGGTCAATCCGGTCATTCCGGAAGTGGTCAATCAGATTGCCTACCGGGTGGTGGGAAACGATCTGACCATCACCATGGCTGCCGAGGCGGGTCAACTGCAGCTCAACGCATTCGAACCGGTCATTGCACACAGCTTGTTCGAGACTGCAGAACTCCTCACGCGGGGCTGCACTGTGTTGCGCGAGCGATGCGTGATCGGCATTACCGCCAACGTCGAGCATCTCGAACGAACGGTCGCGGCTTCGATCGGTGTCGTGACCGCGCTCAATCCCTACATCGGCTACACAGCCGCGACGGAATTGGCGGCGGACGCGCTTGCTTCCGGTCGTACCGTCGTGGAGTTGGTGCTCGAACGCGGGTTGTTGGGCAGGGAGGATTTGGACGCGATCATGGAGCCTGCGAATTTGGCACGAACTGCGATCGTGTCGGCTCCCGATTTCGATCCACTCGTCCCGTCGACCTGACCAGGTCTTCAGGGCGGTTGACACCGCACATGTGGGCGGTATCGTTTAGTGATACGTATAACTACTTGCAGTCCTGTTGTGTCAGGATTGACAGAAGCTGAGTCGGCACGGTTCAAGGACGTACCGCGCCAAGCCAGCCAGGAGACGGAAACCATGTTCGAAAAGACACGAATGGACAGTCATCCCCCCTGTAAGAGCAACTACGACGTCATCGTCGTGGGAAGCGGAATGGGGGGTGGAACGATGGCATACGCTCTCAAGGATTCCGGCCTCGATGTGCTCTTGATCGAGAGGGGAGACTTCCTTCCACAGGAACGTCAGAATTGGGACCCCCGAGCGGTGTTCGAGAAAGATCGGTACAAGAACGCCGAAAAATGGGTCGACACCGAAGGGCGGGAGTTCGCCCCCGGCACCTACTATTACGTCGGCGGAAACACCAAATTCTACGGTGGCTCGTTGGTCAGGTTCAGGAGAGAGGATTTTCAGTCCTCACGGCATCACGACGGTGAATCGCCGGCATGGCCGTTCTCGTATGACGATCTCGAACCCCACTACGCACGTGCCGAGCAGGTGTACAAGGTTCACGGCGACCACACCGACGACCCGACGTTGCCACGCGACCAACCATTTCCGTACCCTCCCGTAGGGCACGAGCCAGCGATACAGCAGGTCGCCGACGACATGCGTAAGGCGGGTTTCACCCCTTCCAATCTCCCTCTCGGGGTCGACCTTCGGCAGGGTGGGTCATGTATTCGATGCAAGACATGCGACGGGTTCCCCTGCCGTACCTTGGCGAAATCGGATGCCGACGTCTGTTGCGTGCGACCCGCACTCGATTCGGGCAACGTCGAAATCGTCACGAACGGGTACGTGGAGAAGGTGTTGACCGACGATTCCGGACGTCGAGCATCAGGCGTCGAAGTGACCCATCGCGGCGTCACCTCCACAGTACGTGCGGATACGGTCGTAATCTCCTGTGGTGCGGTCAATTCTGCAGCGCTGCTGCTACGTTCGGCCACATCTGTCCATCCTGACGGGCTCGCAAATTCCTCCGGAATGGTCGGTCGTAACTACATGGTGCACATGAACTCGATCATGGTGGCCATCGACCCACTCAAGAAGAACAAGTCCGAATTTCAAAAGACGTTGTACTTCAACGACTTCTACCTGCGTGGCACTGACGATCATCCGTATCCGCTAGGCCACGTGCAACTGATCGGGAAGCTCCAAGCGGAGATGATCAAGGGGCAACGACCCCACATCCCCAAATGGGCGTTGAGCCTTGCCACGAACCGTAGTACCGATTGGTGGCTGTTCACGGAGGATCTGCCCAACCCTGAAAATCGTGTCACGCTGACTCCCGGAGGGCGTATCCAGATCGCATGGAAACCGAATAACGTCCGGGCACACGAGGTTCTGGTTCGCGAGACGCGAAAAATGCTTCGCAAGATCGGATTTCCGGTGGTCATCAGTGAAGGAACAGGGATAGAGGTCAACTCGCATCAGGCCGGAACCGTTCGGCTCGGTACCGACCCGGCTACATCGGTCCTCGATCCGAGTTGCCAGGCACACGATGTCGACAACCTGTATGTCGTCGACTCCTCCTTCTTTCCGTCGCTCCCGGTGATGAATCCGGCGCTGTCGATCGCGGCGAACGCGTTGCGTGTTGCAGATTCGATCATCGCTCGAAGCGGCGACTCCACGGCGGGTGCATCGCACGGCTCGTCGATCTCTGCATAAATTGCTCACCCCCAATTCTTTTCGATTCGAAAGTGAAGAACATGACTGTGCAAAAGCTCACCGGTGGCCAGATGGTGGTCGACATACTGATCCGTGAAGGAGTTGAAAAGGTATTCGCTATTCCGGGACACGGCAATACGGCGTTACTTGATGCGTTCGTCGACCGGGCCGACGAAATCGAGTTGGTTCCCGCCATCCACGAGCAGGGCGCCGCACACATGGCCGACGGCTACTACCGCGCATCGGGCAAGATCGCGGCCGTCTGTACTTCCATCGGACCGGGAGCGACAAACACCGTAACCGGAATCGCGACTGCGTTCGCGGACTCGCAGCCGATGATTCTGATCACCGGCGCCGTTCACACGTATATGGAGAACCGCGGCGTCCTCCAGGAGATCGATCGGCCGCATGGGAACAATTTCCCACGGATGGTCGAGCCGGTCGTCAAGCGCTGGTGGCAGCCCGGTCGACTCGAGCAGCTACCTTCCGCGATGGCTCAGGCGTTCAACACGATGCTCGAAGGTCGCAGAGGGCCTGTCCTGGTGGATATCCCGCAGGACCTGCAAGCTGAGTACGGCGACTATGTTCCAGAGTTGTACTCGCGCCGAGCTCAGACCCGGGCGACTGGTGATCCCGTCGCCATTGCCGAGGCAGCCAAGCTACTGGCGGGTGCTAAGCGTCCCGTAATCCTCGCTGGCGGAGGCGTCATCGCAGCCGAGGCCGGTGCGGAACTCCTCACACTGGCGGAACGTCTCGGCGCTCCCGTGACGCACTCCTTCCAGGGCAAAGGCGCATTCCCTGCAGACCACGATCTGTACGCGTGGCCGTGCGGCGACATGGGATCGATTCCGGGTAACGGAGTCACCAAGACCGCCGACGTCATTCTTGCAGTGGGTTGCCGGTTCAGCGATCGCATCACGTCCTCGTATCGCCCAGGAGTCACATTCGACATCCCTAACACGAAACTCGTTCACATAGACATCGACGGATTCGAGATCGGCCGCAACTACCCGGTCGAGGTCGGGATCGTCGGCGACGCCAAGACCTCGCTCTCGTCTCTGATCGACGAACTCGGCGCACCGGCAGCGGATTACGACTTCCGGGCAACCGACTACTACGCCGAACTTCAGGACTTGAAGGCACAGTGGGACGAGCACCTGCGCCCTATGCGTGAGACCGACTACTTGCCGATGACCAACTCGCGGGCAATGGTCGAGATCCGAAAGGTCCTTCCGCGTAACGGAATTCTGGTCACCGATTCCAGCAACCCGGCAAACCAGGCGTTCAACGAATTCCCGATCTACGAGCCGAAGAGCAACATCGTTGCCGGCGGATTCTCCGGAATCGGATTCGGTGTACCTGCCGCGATCGGCGCCGCGATCGGCGCACCGGACAAGCCGGTTCTCGCGCTCGTCGGCGATGGCGCGTTCCTACAGACCGGCACGGAGATCGCAGCTGCCGCCATGAGCGGCGTCAATGTCGTCTTCGTCGTTCTGAACAACGGTGGCTGGGAAGCAATCAAGGACCTCCAGATCAATCTCTTCGGCGCGGAACGGGAAATCATCTCAGGCTGGAAGTTGCCGGATGGATCCCCGTACTTCGCCGATATCACTGCGTTCGCGCAGTCCCTCGGATGCAAGTCCGAGCGAGTCGAGGATCCCGCAAAGCTCGGCGCCGCTGTTCAGCGCGCATTCGAGACCGAGGGCCCCGTAGTCATCGAGGCGATCAGTGCTCGCGAGCTTCCCTGGACCGAGATGCATGCAATGGGTTGGTGGGATATCACCGTGCCGGCCTACCACGGCGAAGTTCGAGACGACTACGTGAACCAGCGCGGCTTCTGACCCACCCCTCACCGGAAAGTAGTTGTAAGTCATGGGCAACATCAAACTCGGACTTAATCTGGAGTTCGCGCGATACGAGAACGGCTCTTTCGATTGGGCCATGGACCAAGCTGCCGAGATCGGCTACAAGTACGTCGAGCCGATGGTGCACTGGGGTCGTGAACTGCTCAGTGCAGCAGGATATTTCCACAGCCGTTCCATGCTCGACGATCCGTTGATCCTGCGGAATGCGGCCGAAGATCGCGGTCTCAGCATCTCGTCGCTGTCGAGCCACGCGCCACTCGCCAAGCCGGAGGTGGCAGTGGAGTACTTCCGCCAGGCCATCCGCTACGCCGCGGAGGTGGGTTCTCCGATGATCATGGTCGACGATGGACCCACCCCGTCCTGGACCACGGAGGAAGAGAACTACACGCTCATGCGGTACACCCTGAAGGAGGCAGCGCTGGTCGCGGAGCCCCGGGGTATCAAGATCGCAATCGAGACCCACGGGCCGTACACCGCGACTCCGGAGCGCCTCGACAAGATCATGAATTTGGTCGACAGTCCTGCCCTGACGATCAACCTCGATACCGGAAACAGCTACCTGAGTGAGAACGATCCGCACGAGTGGCTCGAAGCCATCATCGGTCAGGTCACGCACTTGCACGCCAAGGACATTGCGGTGGACGACGCGAAACGTCTACGCGGAAAAGTGAGAGGCATGCTGGGATGCGCCTGCGGTGAAGGTGTCATCGACTGGAAGCGCATCGTCGACACGCTCGCCGCGGCCGACCACGACGTCGTCTTGTCGGTGGAGTGCGGCACGCTCGACGCCGCGAAGAAGAGCTACACCCACCTCAGCGCATTGATCGAAGCAGTCGGTCAGTAGCCGTGTTCGGTTTGGAGACGCATCCGGGAAACATGAATACAGTCGTGATCATGAACCCGTCCGTGATGAAGCAGAGGATTCCGAACGGTGAAGTACCGACCGTCGAGGAGTTCGTGACAGCCCCGCCTGCCTTACGCGCACTGCCGATCCCGCGGATCGAAGCCGTCGATGGCCGAGTACAGATCAACTAACCGAACACCGAAAGTGCTCGGGCCCAACCTCATCAGGTTGGGCCCGAGCACTTTTCGTCTCGGCGGCTGTAGTTCTGCCTCGTCTGGGGCGGTGGGGGCCAGAGGGGTGACGGAAAGGGTCTCGGATGTCCGACGCCGACGCCGACGCCGACGCCGACGGTGACGGTGACGGTGACGGTGACGGTGACGGTGACGGTGAGTATCGGATCCGCGACACGAACAGGCCCGTCGAAAGTCGTGGTGACTTCAGACGGGCCTGTACGTCGATCTGCCTGCAGCTACAGCTGCTTACGTGACGGCCTCTGCAGGTCGAGCGCCGGTGATCATCGAGACGATCTCGTCGGCGGTGGTTTCCTTGGTGTTTCGGCACCCGACGACCTGGCCTCGCCGGAAAACGTACACCCGGTCGGTCAGTTCCAGCACCTGTTGCATGTTGTGGCTGACGATGATGACCGCGACTCCGCGTTGTTTGAGGCGTTTGATGATGTCGTGGACGTGGGCGGTCTCCTGCAGGCCCAGTGCCGCTGTGGGTTCGTCCATGATGATGAGCTTCGATCCCCAACCGGATGCGCAGGCGATGGCGATACCCTGGCGCTGGCCACCGGAAAGACCCCGAACGGTCCGGTGTACCTCGGGCACGTTCACTCCGATCTCCGTGAGCAATTCGGTTGCACGCTTGGCCATCTTGCGTCTGTTGAGCACGCTCAAGCCGCCCAAGTTGATCAGCTTCTCTTCACGCCCGAGGAACAGGTTGGTCAGGACGTCGAGGTCGTCTGCGAGTGAAAGATCCTGATAGACGGTTTCGATCCCGGCTTCGCGTGCATCGATCGGGCTTTGGAACTCACAGTCCGCACCGTCGAATCGGATGGTGCCATCACTCGACGGTTGCGCGCCGGAAAGGATCTTGACGAAGGTGGACTTGCCTGCGCCGTTGTCGCCCATGATGGCGATGTGCTCACCGTGTCCGACGCTGATGGAGGCGCCTTGCAAAGCTTTGACGCCGCCGTAGAACTTGGAGAGGTTCGTAGTCTGGAGAAGAGGCTCGGTGGTGTTGGTGATAGTACTCATTGAGGTGGTTCCGATCTGGGGGGTCGTCTCGAATCAGTACGCTGCGGGAGAGTCGGCGACATTGGCGGATGTTACGGGCGGGATCGGGACGAAGATCTTGGGTTGCACCGTGCCACCGTCCAGCAGGGTCAGCATGGCGGCGACAGCTTCTCGCGCCATCTCCTTGGGATCACCGTTGATGGTTCCGTACGTGTCTCCCGCGAGGATGCTCTCGCGCATCTCTTCCGGATAGTCGTTGCCGACGAAGACGATTTCGCTTCGGCCCATAGACTTGGCCAGGCGGGCGCCCGCAGCCAATTCAGGTCCTTGCGCGACAACGGCGTTGATCTGCCCCGCCGGATACTTCGCGAGCCAGTCCTGGGTCAGGCTGATGGTCTTGTCGTTCGCCCAGTTGTTCGGCTGCTCTTCTACGAGCTTGACGTCGGGGAAGTTCTCCTGCAGTTCGGCACGGAATCCTTCCGACCGACCGATCTGCGGCCCACTGCCGAGGATGCCGGTCATCAAGGCGACGTTGCCCCGATTGCCTATTGCTCCTGCGACCATCTTCGCCTGCTCGCGTCCGACCTGAACGTCGTCGGTCCCTACGAACGAGGAGACCGGGGCGTCTTCGGACAGCGCCAGGGAGAATGCGATGACCGGGATTCCTGCTGCTTCGGCTCGTTTGATAGACGGAGTCATGCTGTCCTGGTCGCTGGGGGCGAGGAGAATGGCGTCGACCTTCTGCGTGACCAGCTGGTCCATTCCGCTACTCATCTGAGCGATGTCGTTGTGCCCGTTGACAACACTGAGCTTGTATCCCGCAGCTTCAGCTTCTTCTTGCACAGTCGAGATGGCTACGTTCATCCATGGGTCGACGCCGACGTCGTACACCACGAAGCCCAATGTCTTGTTCGCACCCGAGGAAGGTGCGGTTCCGCAGGCCGTGAGTGCGACGGCGACGAACGCAGCCAGGCAAAGGGCAAATGCGGTTTGGATCGTTCGAGAAGTTCTTCTTACGGTCATGTGTTTTCACTCCTGGAATGTGGTTGGCTGCGAGGGGAATCGGATGTATCAGCGTTTGCGGGCGCTGCGGAACGCTTCGAAGCCGACTGCGAGCAGAACGGCCGCACCCGTCAGCGCCGGCTGCCAGTAAGCGGACACGCTGTACAGGTTCAACGCGTTTGTCAGGACGGTGAGCGACAGGATGCCGATCACCGCGGAGCTGATGCCGCCGACTCCGCCGGTGAGTGGTGTGCCGCCGATGATGACGGCGGCGATGGCGAGAAGTGCCCACTGTGTACCTGTTGCCGGACTCCCGATTCCGGAGATCGAGACAAGAAGAATTCCTGCGATGGCGGCGCACAGCCCGCCGATGGCATAGACGGCAATCAGAACCCGATCGACATGGATTCCGGCGCGGCGCGACCCTTCCTTGTTGCTCCCGACGGCGTAGATGTGCTGGCCGAAGAGCGTGCATCGTAAGACGAACAGCAGAATCAGGATGACCACGACGAATGTAAGACTGGCAAAGGAGATTCCGGCGATGTTCTTCAAGCCCAGATCGGTCCATCCGGAAGGAAGAGGAGCGATCGGGGTGGCGCCGGTTGCGGCGTACAGCAGTCCGGTGACGACGGCTTGTGTACCGAACGTGGCCACGAATGGGTTGATGCCGATCTTGGCTACGAGGATGCCGTTCACGAAGCCGGCGAGTAGACCGGCGACCAATCCGACGAGAATTCCGATGGCTATACCGTGCTGGAGACTGACGTACGCTGCAGCGCATCCGGCTGCCGCTGCCACGATTCCGACCGAGAGATCGAAGCCACCCGAGATAATCATCAGCTGCATACCGCCGGCAATGATTCCGACCATCGCCGCCTGTTGCAGCACGTTGAGCAGGTTGTCCGACTGCCGGAAGATCGGGTTGGCGATGCACAGAATCACCACCGATGCGACCAGTACAGTCAGCATCACCCGCTGAACGACCTGCGAAGGTGTGCTCGGCAGAATGCGTTTGAGCAGAGCCGGTAGCCATTCCTGCGAGGATGCGTGGGGCGGCTGAGGTGCCGCGGAACGAGTGGAACGGCCGACGTCATCGACAGAGATTCCCGCGCTTGGCGGCCGTTTCTGCTGGTCTTCGGTCAGGGGCATTGAGGACTCCTCGAAAGGGTGTTTCGGTGTTCGGTCGAAAGAGCGAAATCAGGTCACCCGGTCGCACGGCGTTGTGCGTGTCGAGATTCGGATCGGTGCCCTGCAGTTCGCGTTCGGTTCGAGAATCGGTAGCGATTACTCGGACGGTGGGCCGGCAGTACAGGGGCGCTGAAACAAATCTTCGGACAGGTAGGAAGCGGGTTCGCCATGTGTCTCAACTCTGTTTGGCGACCCCCGGCGAAGCCCTGGGGTTGTAGAAATACTGTCCTGTGACTGCATTCACAGCTAGACGCAAGCCGGGAAAGATGTCTCGGCTGGACGACACGTTTTGTGTAGTGTCTTTGACATGTCTTTCACGGTTGCGGACGCTCTGGAACTCTCACTGATCCGCGCGGCCGGTCCTCACGTACTCACCAGCGGAACGGATCTGGATCAACGCGAAGTCCGATGGGTTCACTCGTCCGAGATCCCCGATATCGCACGATTTCTCAGCGGCGGCGAATTGTTGCTGACGGCGGGCCTCGGTATAGGGGAAACAGAAGCCGAGCAGCGTGCTTACGTGAAGGCGGTTTCTCGAGCCGGTGCGGCAGCTCTGGTGATCGAAGAATCCGGTCGCATGTTCGATCGAGTTCCTCAAGCTGTTGTGCAGGAAGCCCAACAAATGCTGCTTCCGGTGATCGCGCTGACCCACGAAGTGTCGTTCGCCGGAGTCTCCGCCCAGGTGCACGAAATTCTGACCGAAATGCGACTTCGGAGCCTGACTCGTGAACGTGAGGTCGAAGCAACATTCTCGGGATTGCTGCTCGACGGCGCAGACCATCTCGGAATAGTGGAGACTCTGGCGGCGCTCACCGACAGCACGGTGGTTCTGGAAAACATCGCTCACCGGGTGACGGTCTATTTCTCAGTGGACGGTGTCGAATTCGACGACGACGAGTGGAATCGTCACGCCAGAGTATCGCACGACAATGAAACTGATTGTGTCCGAAGGCCCGTCGTCATGCGTGGTCAACCGTGGGGGTGGATCCACGTGCTCCAAGGACAATCGCCGACCGCGCCGTTCTCGGCTGAATTCGCGGCGGAGCGGGCAGCAGCAGCGATCGCGATCTCGCTTCTCACCGATCGTAGCCGCGAGGCGCGTGACGATCAGCGCAGTACCGCTTTGATGACACACTTGCTGCTGGGAGAAATTTCCGGCGATGAGTTCGTGAAGCAGGCCAGTCGTCTGGGGTATCGGCTCGGATCTGGCCTGATGCGAGTGTTCGTGGCCAACAAGAATACTCGTGATGATTCTGCTGGAATCCGGCCCAAGCGCAGGAGCAGTCCCAATGCGATCAGTGCCGACATGGGTGATTACATCGTCACGGTGGCGCCGGAAGTGAGTGGCCGTCCGCCGGAGATCGAGGATCTTGTCGGTTTCGTCGGTGCGGGTGTCGGTGTGAGCCGCGCTATTTCACGTGACATGGTTGCTGTCGCGCTCACTCAAGCGCGCAGTGCTGCCGCGGTCGCCCGAGCTTCTGGTGGTGTCCTTCACTTCGACGAACTGGGGGTCGAGCGGATTTTGGTGACCCTGGCGCAGGGCCCGGAACTGGCGAGCTTCGTCGAAGACGAATTGGGTCCGTTGTTGACGAAGGATGCGCACTCGGCCAGTCCGCTACTGCCGACACTGCGCGCATTTCTCAGCGTCGACGGTCGCAAGACTGAAGCGGCGGACAAGCTCTACGTGCAGCGCAGAACTCTGTACAACAGGTTGGAGCGGATCTCGACGATTCTCGGGAAATCCCTCGATGCCCCGGAAACGCGGCAGCGCTTGCTGTTGGCAGTCAAAGGTCTCGAGCTGCTGGAGGGGTCGGCGATCAGTTCGTCGCGACGTTCCGGAAGGAACTAGCATTCCGACTTCGATGAGGGGGACGGCGGTGCGGGCTGCGCGCGCGGCAGTGAGACGGCCTGTTGCCGGCAATCCGCACAGGGAACCACCGGGCAGTCCCAAGATGACGAAACCGAATCCGCTGGTGGTGAGCTCGAGTGCATTCTTGACGTCGGGTGTCCCTGTCGCCCAAGAGGCTTGGCAAGCTCCGTGAAGTGCGAAAGATGACAAGCAATGCCCATTTCGTGCGGTCGAGCACGAACGGCGACTTCGGCTAGAGCATTTCGTTGATTCCCTTCATAGAAGAGATGAGTGAATCGTATCACTAGGTGATACGATTCACTCATGTCGGTGGTGGTAAAACAAGGTGAAGGTTGAGATGTGGCGCGACAGGCGAAAGTATCGCAAACCGCGGTGTCGCGCCTACCTTCTCCCGAAGTGTCCAGTCGGGGCAATCGCCGCTGTCGACAGTACGTCTCACGGACGTCGTCGTGTGTACATATGCGGGACCTTCAGTGCAGAAACATCTTTCAGGCTACCGAGCTACGGCAGGAGTGGGGCGACGAACATGGCTGGTCACCGTATGGAGGAAGAAGTGGGGTACGTCTGTGTCACGTGTCGCCATATCGGTTCGTCGTTGCCTATGCCCAAGCCGTCTGTGCCGCTCGCCGTGCGAGCTCGATGCAACCTCTGTGGCGAGATCGACACGGCGATGTCGGGGCGGAAAGACGATGTGCCATACCGTGTCGAGCTCTTCGGGGGCTTTCGTAGAGCTTGGACGCATGCAGTCCGGTGTGGGCGAATGTGTGAACACCATCTACTGTGACGACAGGTCAACCGAAGCCGACACTCGGTTGAAACGAGACCACGATAGAATTCGTGAGATCGTCAAGGGTTACGGCGGATGATTCGTCCGGAGCAAGGGGAGTCGCTTCAGTGGTTACGATGAAGGACGTGGCGCGGGCAGCAGGCGTCTCCCAAGCCGCTGTCTCATACGCGTTCAGTAACTCTCCGAAAGTTTCTGCATCGCAGCGTGATCACATCTACGCAGTCGCTCAGTCTTTGTCCTACGCCGGGCCGAACATCGTCGGCAGTAGCCTGCGCTCCGGCCGAGTCGGAGCGGTTGGCATCATGGTGATGGAGTCGTTGGGGCACGCACTGGAAGACCCGTCGACCATGCTGTTGATGAAGGGGGTAGTCGAAGTCAACGAACTCGCCGATGTTGCCCTGACTTTGTTGCCGTTGGTCTCCAGTAGGGAAGAAGGATTCAATTCTCCCGCGGTCAGAGGTTTGGTCGACGGAGTCGTCCTGCACAATGTGACTCCTACCCACCCGATCATTGCGGCCCTGATTCACTCCGGAACGCCGGCAGTTGCGATCGATTCACCCGCGGACTGCGGCTTGCCGTTCATCGGAATCGATGATCGCGCTGCAGGATTCAAGCAGATGGCCCATCTCTTGGATCTCGGGCACCGAAGAATCGGTGTGGTCTGCGAACGTTTGAACATCGGTGGCACCGACGGGTCGATCTCCAAGACAGTTGTCGAACATTCTTCCGAGCGGGTCCAGCGAGATCGGATCCTCGGGTACTTCGATGCTGCAACTGCGCGGGGAGATGCCGGTGTCTCGATCGAGGTTTACGAGGCTTCAGGTATCGATCGTGACAGCGGCGTCCGTGCTGTCCGCTCGATGGTCGAGAAACTGAATCCGACCGCAATAGCCACGACGTCAGATGTCTTTGCCGTCGCTGCCTTGAGCGTGCTTCGTAGCATGAATATCCCAGTACCTGAGGTTGTTTCGGTTGTCGGATTCGACGATGCCCCCATCGCCGAACTCATGGATCTGACCACTGTGCGTCAACCGCTGGTGGAGAAGGGCCGCGCCGCAGCCTCCATGCTGCTCGACAATATCGACGGCGCGAAGCGAAGGCAGAAGATCTTCAAAACCAAGCTGATCGTCCGAAACTCGACAGGCCCGGTCAGCACAGTCTGAACGAGACCATGCTGACCGGGCCGGAGTGGTCAGGATCGATAGACTTTCCGGTACAGTTCGGCGATTTCCTGTGCGCTGGGCACCACCGGGTTGTTCGACGGAGAACCCGACGCCAACGCCTGGTCCGCCATCAGTGGAATGAGCTCCTCCCAGCGAGTCTCGTCGATGCCGAATGTGCGCGGACTGGGTACCTCTACGTCGACGCACAAAGTATCGATGAAGTCGACCAGCTTGTGCGAGGCCGCCTCGTCTGAGTCGCCGCGATCTGCCGCGCCCAGCTGCCTGGCGCAATCGGCGTATCGATCACGCGCCCCGGGTATGGAGAACGCGGTGATCGCCGGAAGCAGCATTGCATTGGAAAGTCCATGCGCCACATGGAAATGTGCGCCGATCGGACGACTCATCCCATGTACCAGGCACACGCTCGCATTGGAGAACGCCATACCCGCCTGAGTGGAAGCATGCATCATCTGTTCGCGCGCCTCCCGATCTGAGCCGTCACGGTACGCGCGCAAGAGGTACTCCCCGATTGTCTTCATCGCAGACAGTGCGAGCCCGTCCGAGATGGGGTTTGCCTTCTTACTGACGTAGGCCTCGATCGCGTGTGTAAGTGCGTCGACACCTGTGTCGGCCGTCAGTCTCGGCGGCATCGACATCGTGAGGTCGGAATCGACGATTGAGGCGATCGGAAGAAATGAAAGTCCAGGGCACAGCATCTTCTCGTCGGTGGTGACATCCGTGATGATCGTGAATTGGGTTGCTTCCGAGCCACTTCCTGCCGTCGTCGGGATGGCGATGATCGGAAGCGCCGGCCCCGCGTACACCCGAGGGGCTTTGAAATCGCGCATGACGCCGCCCTGCTTGAACAAGACGGCAAGTGCTTTTGCCGTGTCCATCGGGCTGCCACCGCCGAAGCCGATGATCGAGTCGGCATCGTGGGCGGTCAGAGCGTCGAGACCAGCCTGTAGAGAATCGGTAGTGGGGTCGGGAACCGTCTCGGAGAAGAGTGCGGCCTTCTTTCCTGCTGCTGCAACGATCTTCAGCAATCGATCGGCTGAACCATTGCTGACCATGAATGCGTCGGTGACGAGAAGCGGACGCTCGATGTTCAGATCCGTCAGCACTTCGCCGAGACTCTCGACGGACCCAGGACCAAGTTTCAAGAACCGGGGAAATGAAATGTTGGCAACCATGCCGATCCCTTCGAATGTTGTGAATGTATTTCCCAGCCCGTGGTATTCGGACGGGATAGGGACTCAGTTGTTTTCGGGGAAGCCGAGGTTGATGCCGCCGTGGCTGGGATCGAGCCAGCGGGTAGTGACGACCTTCCCGCGGGTGAAGAAGTGGACACCCTCGGTACCGTGAGCGTGCGTGTCGCCGAACAGGCTGTTCTTCCAACCACCGAAGCTGTAGTAGGCCATGGGGACTGGAATAGGGACGTTGATCCCGACCATACCAACCTCGATCTCGTTCTGGAAGCGACGTGCTGCGCCACCGTCATTGGTGAAGATCGCGGTGCCATTCCCGAATGCACTCGAATTCACCAGGTCGAGTGCTTCGTCGTAGGAGTTCACCCGCACGACCGAGAGCACAGGGCCGAAGATTTCGTCTGTGTAGATGCTCATGTCGGTGGTGACGTGGTCGATCAGGGTCGGGCCGAGCCAGAATCCGCCCTCACCACCGTTCGCCTGCACTTGCCTGCCATCGACGACGAGTGTCGCGCCGGCGGCCTCACCGGCGTCGACGTAGGAGGCGACCTTGTCGCGGTGGGCCTTGGTCACCAGAGGGCCCATGTCTGAGTTCTTCGTGCCGTCACCGGTTTTCAGGGTGCGGGTCCGCTCGGCGATCTTGCCGACGAGTTCGTCGGCGATGTCGCCGACGACGACCAGTGCCGAGATCGCCATGCAGCGCTCGCCGGCCGAGCCGAATCCGGCGTTGACCATTGCGTCGGCGGCCAGATCGAGGTCTGCGTCAGGCAAGACGATCGCGTGGTTCTTCGCTCCTCCGAGAGCCTGAACGCGCTTTCCATGGCTGGTGCCGGTGCTGTACACGTACTGGGCGATGGGGGTTGAACCGACAAACGAAACGGCCTTGATCGCAGGGTTGGTCAGAAGTTCGTCGACAGCTGTCTTGTCGCCTTGCAGGACGTTGAACACGCCTGCTGGAAGTCCTGCCTCGGCCCAGAGTGCCGCGATCCACAGCGAAGCAGATGGAACTTTTTCGGACGGCTTGAGTACTACCGTGTTTCCGGTGGCGATCGCGATGGGGAAGAACCACATCGGGACCATCGCGGGGAAATTGAACGGCGAGATTATCGCGACCGGGCCGAGTGGTTGACGGATCGAGGTGACGTCGACGTTCGTCGAGGCATTCTCGGTCATACCGCCCTTGAGCAGGTGCGCGATGCCACAAGCGAATTCGACGACTTCCTGGCCTCTTGACACCTCGCCGAGTGCGTCGGAGAGGACTTTGCCGTGCTCGGCGGTGATTATCTCGGCGAGTTCGTGCTTGCGGGCATTGAGCAGTTCGCGGAACGCGAAGAGGATTGCGGTTCGCTTGGCGAGCGAACTGTCGCGCCAATCGGGAAACGCAGCAGCAGCTGCGTCGATAACGGCGCGTGCGTCTTGCACGCTGGCGAGCGCGACACTGCCAGTGACGGCGCCGGTCGCAGGGTTCGTGACCGGAGCGGAGTTTCCGCTCGAACCGGGGGCGATCGTGTTGTCGATCCAATGTGCGATGACAGTCATGACTATTCACTCCTGAGGCTGGGGTTGATTCGAGTCTGTGCCGCAGAATTGCCGTCGTCAACAAGTAAGATCGCAGTACTCAATGCAAAATTGCAGCCAAGAACGGGAATGGCGATGTTTACTTCTGACAACCTGCGCTTTCTGCTGGAACTGTCACGCACGGGGCGCATTTCGGATACGTCGAAGCGGCTGGGGGTCGATCAGACCACTGTCTCCAGGAGAATCTCTAGGCTTGAAAAAGACATGGGAGCAAGGCTTTTCGATCGCGGCGTCTCGGGCTGGCAGCTGACCGAGGCGGGCAGGCGATTGGTTCCCTACGCGGAGAGTATCGAGTCGACGCTACTTTCTGCGCTCGGTGAGACGACCGCCTCGGCGTCGCCGAGCCTCAACGGGACGGTCCGGATCCTGACCCCAGACGGCTTCGGTGCCTTCGTCTTGGTTCCGGGCCTGCGCTCTGTCCGTGTCCGGCACCCGGATTTGTACACCGAAGTGCTGACTTCGACTACCCACGATGTGTTGACCGGGCGTGACTTCGACGTCGCCGTCACGTTGGAGCGTCCCTCTCCCCGATCTGTGGTCGTCAGCAAACTTGCGGACTACAACTTGCGGCTTTACGCCTCGCGTCGGTATCTGGAGACGCACGAGTCGATCTCGTCGGTGGACGACCTACGTCATCACACGCTCGTCTGGTATGTGGACGCGTTCTTGGATGTCGAACCTCTGCGTATCCTCGACCGGATACTGCCCACCGGGCGGGCGCAGATCCAGACCAATAACATCGCTGGTCACTACGAGGCGGTCAGGCACGGTGTGGGAATCGCGCCCTTGCCGACATACATCGGCGCGACCGACGATGACCTCGTGCCGGTGCTGCGTGACGAGTTCGTAATTCGGAGGTCGTATTGGCTCGTTGTCCCGCGCGAGCTGATCAGATTGGCCCGCGTACGGGCGATAAGCGATGCCTTGCATGAGATTGTCGACAGGAATCCCGACCTCCATGCGCGGTGATGTGCGTTTCCTGTATTCCCCGGGTTGGGCGATGGTTGACGGTCAGTTTGTAGCGCCTGAGGAATGATCGCGATGTCAGGTGTGGACGCTGTCGAAGGGTCTTGTGGAATGTGCGAAGAGGGGTGGGTTACCCCGAGGTCTTCAACAATTCGAGGGCTGCGTTCCGGCCGGCACCGAAGGGGTTGGTGCCGATACCGATCCCGTCTGCGACGAGGGCACCTTCGTGAAGCAGCATGATTGCCTCGACGAGACGTTCGTCGGCTAGTCCGTCCGTCGCCAGAATGCGCCGGAAAAGGTCTGACATCTCCCGCTTTTGTTCGGCGATGACAGCGAACACCGGATGTGAGTGATCGCTGAACTCGGCGTGCGCGTTGATCATGCTGCACCCCTTGCCTCCGCTCGCCTTGGACCAGGAGGCGGAAGCGTCGAATACCGCACTCAACTGTTCGGCGCGGCTAGCTCCGGCTGATGCGAGCTTCTCGTCGCGAAAGATTCGCCACCGCCGATCTCGAGCCCTCAGGTATTCAACGACGAGACCGTCTTTCGAGCCGAACCGTTCATACAAAGTCTTCTTCGTGACCCCGGCGTCCAGTGCGACGGTATCCACGCCTACGGCATGAATCCCCTTTTCGTAGAACAGCTTCGACGCAGACTCCAGAATGCGACGCGCTTTCGGAGTCAATTCGGGTGTGGATTCCTCTGCCATGGACAAAAGTATACCGATCTGTATAGTCGGGCTCATGAGTAAACAGATCGGTATACCTCGGATCGTGACCTCGAGATCTGCCGTGACGGCTACCTTGTCGGTCCTGTTCGTCGCGTGCTGGAGTTCGGGATTCATCGGGGCCAAACTCGGCGCTGGCAGTGCCGAGGTCCCCACGCTGCTGATGTGGCGTTTTCTCCCGCTCGCGGTGGTACTGCTCCCGATTGTCTGGTTCTCCGCCCGGCGCCAGAACACGATGCCGACACCACGGGCTCTCGGCAGGCAGGTGGTGATCGGGATGCTCTCCCAGAGTGGCTACCTGTTGTCGGTGTACTGGGCAGTCGATCTCGGCGTGAACACCGGAACAACTGCGCTGATCGACGGTATTCAGCCGCTGGTGGCTGCCGCGCTGCTCGGTCCGGTCCTCGGTGTCGCAGTCCCGCGTATGCAGTGGGTCGGGTTGGCGATCGGAATGGGCGGCGTCGTGATGGTCACGGCAGCCGATGCCGGGGCCGGTACATCGGCGCCGTGGTGGGCGTACGCGATTCCGTTCCTGGGGATGCTCAGCCTGGTTGCATCCACCTTCGTCCAACAACGCGCTCCCACGTCTACACCGCCACTGCAGGCTTTGGCCATCCACTGCTATACCAGCGCAATAGTTTTCACGACACTGGCGGTGGCCTCAGGTGTCGCCGTACCACCAAGCGTCAACACATTCTGGATCGCATTGCTCTGGTTAGTCGTGCTGTCCACGTTCGGTGGTTACGGGCTGTACTGGTTACTGCTCCGTCGCATCGGCATCACGTCCGTCAACACCTTGATGTTCTTGATCGCCCCCGTCACCGCGGTCTGGGGCGCGTTGATGTTCGGAGAATCGTTCACTGCGTTCACCGCGCTCGGCTTGGCGGTGGGGATCCTCGCCGTCGTCGTGGTCACCCGGGCGGACAATCACCAGAAAAAGCGGGGAGAGGGCGAAAATGCCTGTTCGGTAAGGGCTCCGATCACTTCGCGCTGATGACTCCCGACCTGGATGTGAACCGCTCGCGGAGCGCGGTGAGTTGCTCTGCGGTGAGCTTCAGTCCGTTGATTGCGTAGTCCTCGACGGTGCCGAAGTGCGTGCGCATTTCGTCGAGAGCTGCGTCGAAATAGCTGTCACGGACTCCGAGGAGGGGTCGTAGCACTTCTGCGTCAACGCCTTTGCTCGCGGCGAAGTCGAGGATCGGTTCTGTCATGGGAGCCAGATCGGTGTTCGTCTCCAGGTAGTCGGCGCGTACATCGGCTTCGTCGGCCCCGAGGAGGAGTAGGAAAGAGGTCGCGGCCCACCCGGTTCGATCCTTGCCGGTGGTGCAGTGGAAAAGTGCTGCCCCGGTGCGTTTTTCGTCGATGAGGTCGAGGTAGAACGTGCGATAGGCGTCGAGAGCGGACGGCAGGCTGACGAAGTTGCGGTTGGCTTCCTCCATCTGTGCGATCCCACGTCCATCGCTGATGGTCTCGGCGTATGCGACCGGGTCCGTCATGAGTAGTCCAGTGGCCGCGGCGTTTTGGGCATTGTCGGCAAGTACGTCGAGCCAGACTGTGCGCGTCGAGTCAGGGAGATTGTCGAGTGCGCCGTCGCGCTCGGCGGCGGTCCTCAGGTCGTATACCGTCCGGACGTCCAAGTCGGCGACCGCGGCAAGGTCGTCGCCGTCGAGTTTCGCCAGAGTCGCCGAACGATAGAGCGCGCCCGCGCGGACGGTGCCGTCCGCAACAGGAATGCCACCGAGGTCCCGGAAGTTCGGAGCGGTCTTCAGGAGAACGCGGCGATCGAGCGGGTGAGTTGGCATGGCTGACTCCTTGTGGGTTCCGTTTCCGAACTGATCATTCATGCCTTCTGCACACTGCGCACGAGCTTTTCGGCATTGCGTCTCTTGATCCACTTGTCGATGACGAGAGCCATGAAGATCCACCCGCCCAATGCCGTGATCACCCACACGATGATCGGGGCGAGGATCCAGGGCCCGACGCCGCTGATCTCGATACCGTCGGGGACCAGGGTCGCAACCCAGAGCGCGAGCAGTGTGGCGACCAAGCCGACACCACCCGCGAGCGGAGCCGCGTAGTGCAGTGCCACGCTGAGCACGAATGGGCCGAGAATCATGTGTGCGAGGGTGAATACACCGATAGCGGCCAAGAAGCCGTTCACGCTCAGGCCGACCCCGGGAAGAGCAAAATGCACGACGATCAGCGCGATCGCGCCGAGAACACATTGCGAAATGAGCTGAAATAACAGACGCATGGCTTGTACCTCCGTGATCAGGTCGAGTCACCCGAGAGTGGTGTGTGCGTGGGGAACGCTTTGCTGCAGGGCTTCGGGACGAGGCGCCGTCCAGGTGCCGTCGAGCACGGAGGGACGGGGGCGGTACAGGCGCAGTACGTAGTTCCACCCGGGCATGATGGGCAGTGCGTTCGCGACGCCGTCGAGATGGACCCCGAAGCGGATGGTGGTGCTGCCGTCGGAGTCTGGGGTGGCCGTGAGGCTGTTGATGCTGTTGACGCCCAGGGCGTTCTCTTCGAAGTATCCGGCCGCGTTGTACAGCGAGACCGACCAGAACGCATCCACGGGAACATCGTTCAGGCGGAGACGGTATTCCCCGACCGGGAGACGTTCGTCGAAGTTGACGTAGGTGGCCTCGTACTCGGGAAGGCCACCCCAGCCGGATGCGGTACCGAGCAGGTGCCTGATCGGATCGACTTCCGCAGCGGTACCGAATGAATGGTCGTACGTGGTGATGCCACGCGCGAGTGCGAGGAGTGCGTCGCGGGTCTCGGTCTGCGATTGCTCGTCGTAGTCGGGCAACGGGAACTCTCCCGTTCCGCCGCCGTCGATGTTGAGGGCGTCTTGCAACCGGTTCACCTCGGCGACGTCTTCGGGGCTGTTCGGATCGACGAGGATGCGCACGATCAGTGCGGCGTAGTCGGTCCCGACCAATTCACGCGTGAGCAGGTGCTCTCCCGGGTCGCGCAGGATGACGGGACCGAAGTGATCTTGACTGACCACCCACACGGAGATGTAGCGCTCGCCGGTATCGGGCACCGTGATGGTGACGTTCTCGCGCACGTCGATGATCGCGCTGCTGTACAGAGTGTCGCGGTTCTGGCGGATGATCGGCTGGTTGTCGAGTGACCCGAGATCACGAGTGTGGTTCCACGTGCCCAGGCCGACGCCCGCGGCCAGGCGAGCGAACATGAGATCGGACTCTGCCCGATTGAAGTTCAGGACGTTGACGGCGATCGTGGACATAGTGGGTTCCAATCGGTGTCGGGGTACGGAAGCGGGCGCGGTAATCCATGGCCCGTCGGGGTGAATCAGCCCAGCAGTCGTGCTTTCGCGGCTTGGAACTCGGCGTCACTCAGCAGGCCTTGTGATTTGAGGTCGCCGAGTTTCTGCAACTCGGCGACGAGATCGACCGGGGCCGCGGGTGCGGGTGTGGGCATCGGGAGTGCGGCATGCTGCTGGGCGAATTCGTACTGCGCCTGCTCGTAGTCGGCCTGAGCTCTCCTTTGCCGGCGGGTGGCCATACCGTCGCTGACGGCGGTCGCGGTACCGGTGACGACCGCGGTGCGGGCGGCGAGGCCCAGCAGTCCGGGGCGGCCTCGTCTCGGGATGTACGGCATGTCAGACCTCCAATTTCGGGATGATCGTGTCCATGAGGGCATTGACGACGGGTGCGGGTATCCGCTCGTAACCCAGTAGCACCGCGCCTGACGCAGCGGTGCGGGCGGCGAGTTCGCGCTGATAGACCAGCTCGAGCGCGACCAGCAGCGCTGTGGCACCGGTGGGAATGGCGGCCGCGAGTTCGGTGATGTCCTCATGCCCGAGCAGACCGGACGCGCCGAGCATCTCGACGTTGATCTCGAAGCCGTTCGGCAACTCCTCGACTTCGATGAGGGTGAGTTCATCGTCCTCGGACTTGGAGATGACGATCAGATCGAGCAGCCGCACCAGGCCGGTATCCGTAAGGTCGGTCAGTGCGGAGAGCGCGGCCGGGTCGAGGCTCTGCCCAGGCAGGCCGAGAAGGTAGAAGTCGACGGGGCCGAAACGCGCGGCACTCACGAGAGGACCTTCAGCTTGAGTGCGGCGAACTCGTCCTCGCTGATCGCTCCGGCTTCGAGCAGTGCTGCGGCTGCGGCGATCTCCTCGCTGGGGCTCTTCCCCGCGACCTCGCGGATATACGATTCGGCGGCCTTCTCGGCGTCGCGTGCGGCCTTGTTGCTGCGTTCCGTCATCCCTTCGCCGCGGGCGACGAGATAGACGAGCGCGGTGAGGATGGGCAGGAAGAGTAGGAAGAACACCCAGACGGCCTTCAACCAACCGCTGAGCTTGTGGTCGCGGAACAGGTCGGCGATGATCGCGAACAGCGCGAAGAGATATCCGATGAAGACGGTTGCCCACAGCATCCAGCCGAGGCTTTCCCAGAAGCTCATGTGTCTTATCCGTTTCGTGTCAGGCCTGCGCACCGGGATTCCGCCGACTAGCGCATTTCGGTTGATTCCGGCAATTCTCACTGGTTTCCGCAGGCTTCGATCGCGGTCTCATCCGAAGCGGATGAGACCGGATTTCCACGGACATCGAACGTCTCGAGTATCTTCGACACATGATCGAAGCCGTGCGTGACGCACTCGCCTCTGGTGAGGCGGAGCAGGCTCGACGAGTCCTGCGGAAAAACTGGCTTCGTTTGATTCTCGAATCTCACACCAGGGAACTCGAGCAGCTCTGCCTTGCTCATCCCGATCCCCACGATCCGCACATCCTGCTGATACGGGCGTGCTGCCGCGATCTCAGCGGTGATCCGTACGGCGCTGAGTTTCTCCGCGGGCAGGGTCTGCGGGTGGCGTCCGACGATTTTGTCGTCTGCTTCACCGACCTGCTGCTCGCTCCGGACACCTCGACCAAGGCCGTCATCGCCGATCGCGCTCGCCACGCGCTCGCCCAGTGCGAGCCCGAGGACGATTACCCGTCCGCGCTCTTCCTCCTCGGGTGGACCGAGATCAGGCTTCGTCGTGACCTTCCTCGTGCCATCGCGCTACTTCGCTCGGCCGGCGACGAGGCGCAGTTGCAGTCGCGTACGGAGACGTTGCGTCTCGCACAATCCAATTTGGCTTTCGCGCTCACCCACGCAGGGATATTCACCGAAGCCGAACAGATCCTCGACGGCCTTCCTGCTCGAGAGGTGGCGTCCGACTGGGAACGCTTCGAAGGCGGTCTCCCACAGTCGAATCGAGGGTGCATCGCCTACTGGCGTGGTGACTTCGAGGAGGCGATCGCTCAGTTCGACTCGATCATCGAGGAGGGCAGTCCCGGAACCAACTTCGAGGCGCTCGCCCGTCTGTACCTGGTAATGAGCCTGATCGCTCTGAACCGGGAAGACCGGTACCACAACGCCGCTCGTCTGCTGCGAGGCGTGAGCACTGCGGACAAGCACGGCATTCCTTGGGATACGCTGCGGCGCGTCACCACGGCCTGGCTCGCCCACGCTCAAGGACAGGACGAGCAAGCTCGCCGCATCGCAATGCCCACGCTGACCAGAACAGGTGCTGCGGTCGCTCACGCGCTTCTCGCGGAGCTCTACCGAGTCATGGGGGATCCGGAACCGTCGGCTCAAGCGCTTCGCTTGGCAACCTCGGCCGCGCTGCCGCGATATGCGCTGGTGAGCACCCTTGTCACGTCTGCCGCCCTGAGCTCCGTCGCCGGGCGTGGACCGCAGGCGCACGAGCAGTTGGATCGTGCGCTGGCGGAAGCAATCCCCGAGCGGATTCTCGCCCCATTTCTGAGCGGCGATCCGGTAATCGTCGATCTGTTGAACGCGCACGCAACACAGGGGTCGAGACACCAGGAGCTCCTACGCACGATTCTGGAAAAACGGGGCCAGCTCTCTGCCAAGCTCGCCGGAGTCCTGACGGAACGTGAGAAAGAGATCCTCACTTTTCTGCGAACTACGATGACTGCAGACGAGATCGCTGCGCACCTCGGCATCGCCTATCCCACTGTGAAGACTCACATTCGCTCGATCTACCGCAAACTAGGCGTGACCAAACGGCGTGCCGCTGTTCAAGCAGCCGACAACCTAGACCGCGGGATCGGGGGCGATTCCGCGGCGGAGGCTGCGAACCGTCAGATCCAAGGCTTGTAGTCGCGTCCCGGAACCGCGGTTCACGTAGTCCATCGACGTGTAGAGCAGTGACCACAGCAGGTTCTGCACCCAGTCCGAACCCATGTCGGGGTCGATGGAACCGTCGGAGTGTCCGCGCTCGATGGCATCGGTGACTGAGTCGTCGTTCGACGCGGACTCGGCAAACGAATCTTCTTGATACACACCGGGAGTGAAGAACAGGACCGTCAAGAGGTCGGCCAGTTCGAAGTATTCATGGCACAGGCGAACCAGTGCTTCGGCTCCGGTACCCTCGCCGAGTCGAGCTGCTGCTGCTGCCTCTCCGACGGCGCGGGTGGCCTCGGCCGCGACTGCGTCGACCAGGTCTGACCGTTCGGGAAAGTAGCGGTGCAAAGTGGTCCGGCCGACCTTTGCGGCCGAAGCGATCTCGCTGAGGGTCGCAGCAGGCTTGGATGCGAACACCGAAACGGCAGCATCGAGGATGGCCTTCCGTGTGCGCTCGCGGGTCGCGCTTTGTTCTGGTGCGCTGTGGATCGTTGTCACGAATCCGAAGCGTAGCCGTGTCCGGTTTCGGTATCCAGTGTTTCCGAATCGGAATTTCTCTTGCCCTTTATGGAACATTCGTGTTCCATAAATTCATGCTTGAATCCGACGCTTCTCAGCCCGCACCGAAATGGAGCAATCTCCGCGTCCTCTCGGAGTTCGCTCGACCGCATCTGCCGTCGCTCCTTCTCGGATTGGTACTGGCGCTGTGCGGCTCCGCGGCGACGCTGGCAACGCCCATGGTCACCAAGTGGGTTCTCGACACCCTCGATACCGGTGCGTCGCTGAAAGGACCTATCCTCACGCTCGTCGTCCTTCTGATCGTCGGTGCCGTGCTCGGTTGTGCTCAGTGGATCGTTCTCGGAACCGCCGCCGAGAAGGTTGTCTTCGACGCCAGGTCGTCGCTGGTGAAGCGATTCCTGGCGGCGACCGTACCTTCGCTGCAATCGCGATCCGTGGGTGAATTGGTCACCCGGGTCACGTCTGACACCTTGCTGCTGCGGGAGGCTGCGTCGTCGGCCGCGGTGAATATTCTGAACGCAGCCGCGTTGACCATCGGAACGATTGTTCTGATGGGCGTACTGGATCTGCCGTTGTTGGGCGTCACCATGGTGGCAATCGTGTTCGCCTCCATACTCTTTGCCGTTCTGATGCCTCGGATTTCCGCAGCCGAAGCGCGAACCCAGGAATCGCTCGGTCAGCTCGGCGGCGTACTCGAGGGTGGCTTGCGTGCGATCCGGACGGTCAAAGTTTCCCTCGCCGAGGATCGCGTCGGCGCTCTGGTGACGAACAATGCGTCCGATGCGAAAAAGCATGCGATCACGGCGGTGCGAGTGTCGGCAACCGCGTGGACTGTCGCGTGGACCGCCATTCAAGGATCGATCATTGCCATCCTGGGCTTCGGTGCCTGGCGAGTCGCCGACGGCGAAATGGCAGTCTCGACGCTCATCGCGTTTCTGCTCTACGCCTTCACCCTGATGGGGCCGGTGTCGGAGCTTGCGCAGAACGTGACCTCCGTTCAGTCGGGAATCGCGGCAGCTATCCGGATTCGCGAGATGCAGTCGTTGCCCACCGAGCAGTACGACGAGGTCGTGGACGTGGTCGCGAAAACGAGCGCTGCCGCGCCGCTGATCGAGTTGCGCGACGTCACCGTGAGCTACCACGGATCGAACCAGCCGGCGTTGCGCGATGTCTCGCTGGTCATTCCGACGCGTGGGCACATGGCCATCGTCGGCCCGTCGGGCGCAGGAAAGACGACCTTGCTCTCGACCGTGCTGCGATTTGTCGAACCGCGATCGGGTGAGGTTCTCCTGCATGGAGTCGGTTACGACGCGCTCGATCACCGCGCTGTGCGCGAGAGTCTCGCATACGTGGAGCAGGAGACACCGGTGGTGCCCGGAACGATTCGGGAGAACGTCGTCTTCAGCCATCCCGATGCGACGGACGAAGAAGTCCAGGCCGTTCTGCGCTTGCTCCGGCTCGACGACGCGATCGAGGCCCTGCCCAACGGACTCGACACCGCTCTGACGGCCACTTCGCTGTCGGGCGGCCAACGTCAGCGGATCGCGATGGCGCGCGCAGTTCTGCGGCCGAGTGCTTTGCTTCTGCTCGACGAAGCCACTGCCCAGGTCGACACGCTCACCGAAGCCGCGATTGTCGACGCGATCAACGAACGTGCGCGCACCGGGGCCGTGGTGACTATCGCTCACCGGCTCTCGACGGTGCGTGACGCCGACTGGATCGTGGTCATGGAAGACGGTCGGATCCGGAACATCGGCAACCATGACGAGCTCATGGACAAGGACGATCTGTACCGCGACATGGTGGTTGCCGGCCGGCTCGATCAGGGCGAGGCAATGCTCGAGGATTGTTGACCCGACGCGTCGGCGTGTGCGAGAGTGCTGATACCGAGCGATCGCTCGGTCGGGATGTTCTTTCGGAGGTGGCTGGTGGCAATCGATCTGACGTACGCGCCCGAGGTGGTGGCGCTGATCGAGAAGACGCGCGACTTCACGCGCAACGTAGTGCTCCCCATCGAAGACGAACACGCCGGTGACATCGCTGTAGCGGGTGGCGATGCAATCCGCATCGAGATGCAGTCGGCAGCAAAAGAAGCCGGTGTCTTCGCCCCGCATGCGCCGATCGAGTACGGCGGACGCGGACTCAACATGAGTGATCGCGCGCCGGTCTTCGAGGAAGCCGGCTACTCGCTATTCGGGCCGACGGCGCTCAACATCGCGGCGCCGGACGAGGGCAACGTTCACATGCTGGCCCACGTGGCGAACGAAGCACAGAAGCAGCAGTTCCTCGCGCCGCTCGCAAGCGGGGACATGCGGTCGGCATTCGCCATGACCGAACCCGCGCCCGGAGCGGGATCCGATCCCTCGGCTTTGAACACCCGCGCCGAAAAAGTCCCCGATGGCTGGAAGATCAACGGTAAGAAATGGTTCATCACCGGCGCCGACGGCGCCGGGTTCTTCATCATCATGGCGCGCACGTCCGGCGAGCCCGGGCAGCGCGGCGGAGCGACCATGTTCTTGGCGCCGACGGACACTCCCGGCCTGGTAGTGGGTCGACACATCGACACCCTCGACAAGGCCATGATCGGTGGGCACTGCGAGGTCACGTTCGAGGATCTCTTCGTACCCGACGAGGCCGTTCTCGGTGAGGTCGATCAAGGTTTCGCCTACGCGCAGGTTCGCCTCGGTCCCGCCCGCATGACGCACGTGATGCGCTGGCTCGGTGCAGCGCGCCGCGGCCACGACGTCGCCGTGGCCAGAGTTGCCGAACGAGAAGGCTTCGGCTCGAAACTCGGTGATCTCGGAATGATCCAGAAGATGGTCGCCGACAACGAGATCGACATCGCAGCCAGCCGCGCACTTCTGGTGCAGGCCTGCTTCGAACTCGATCAGGGCGGGCACGCGAGCAACGCGACGTCCATCGCCAAGACCTACGCTGCCGAGGCGATCTTCCGGATCGTGGACCGCTCCATTCAGATGTGTGGCGGAATGGGCGTGTCCGGCGATCTGCCGCTGGCACGCTTGTCCCGCGAAGTGCGTCCCTTCCGCGTCTACGACGGCCCGTCCGAGGTTCATCGCTGGGCAATTGCGAAACGTGTTGTCGGAGCTGCGAAGCGCGCTGCTCGGGAGGAGTCGAAGTGACGGACTTTCCAGGACTCGATCTCGCGGCGCTCCACAAGTATCTGCAAGCCGCTGGCGTCGAGGTGAGCGGAGAGTTGCGAGCCGAACTGATTTCAGGCGGCAAATCCAATCTCACCTACGGAATCTTCGACGACAACTCGAAGTGGATTCTCCGTCGTCCACCCACGGCCGGCCTCACGCCGTCGGCGCACGACGTTGCGCGTGAGTTCCGAATCACCTCGGCGTTGCAGAACACCGCCGTGCCGGTCGCGCCGACCGTCGTGCTGTGCGAGGACGCCTCGGTGATGGGTGCGTCGTTCACGGTGGTCGAGTTCGTCACCGGTCAAGTGATCCGGACCAAAACCGAGTTGGAGGCTGTTCGGGCAGAGCAGGTCACGCAGTGCACCGACGAGTTGGTGCGTGTTCTCGCTGCCTTGCACGACGTCGACTACAACGCAGTGGGTCTCGGCGAACTCGGCAGACCCGACGGTTACGTAGCCCGCCAGGTGAAGTTGTGGGCCGGTCAATGGTCACGCGTCAAGACCGAGGACTCGGCCGACGTGGACAGGTTGGCGTCGAGCCTCGCGGAATTGATTCCGGCGGAATCAGCCTCGTCGATCGTGCACGGCGACTACCGGATCGACAACACGATTCTCGCGGCGAACGACGTCACCAAGGTTGCCGCAGTGGTGGACTGGGAACTGTCGACGCTGGGCGATCCGCTGGCGGACATCGCGATGATGTGCGTCTATCGGCATCCCGCGCTGGATCTGGTTCTGGGTGAGCCTGCTGCGTGGACGAGCCCGTCGCTACCGTCCGTTGTCGATCTGGCGCAACGGTATTCGTCCGTGTCGGGTCGTGAACTGGCGCATTGGAACTTCTACATGGCGCTCGGGTTCTTCAAACTCGCCGTCGTGGCGCAGGGCATCGATCACCGATTCCGCGCAGGAGCCACCGTCGGCGGGGGATTCGACAAGGCTGGATCTTCTGTGCCGGAACTGATCTCGGCCGGACTCAACGCACTGCAAGGGAAATTCGAATGACTCGATCAGCACTGGTCACCGGCGCCTCCAAGGGAATCGGGCTCGGCATCGCAACACGCTTGGCTTCGCAAGGGTACGGGCTGACCATCACGGCGCGTGATACCGAGCGGCTCGCCGTTGTCGCCGAAGAACTTACGCGCGCCGGATCGCCGGACGTCGTCGTCTCGGCCGGCGACATGGCGGACGAGAACTTCGCCGCAGCACTCGCCGCCACACACAATGAGCGATTCGGCTCCATGAGGGCTCTCGTCCTCAACGCCGGAGTGGGAACCAGTGGGCGAGTGGCGGATTACCCGATGCGACGTTTCGACAAGACCGTTGCCGTCAATCTCCGGACACCGTTGGCACTATTGCAAGCATCGCTGCCGCTCCTGCGTACAGCGGCGGACGCGGACCTTGCCGGCGGAGCGAAGGTGATAGCTCTCGCCTCGATGGCCGGTGTGTATGCCGAGAGCGGCCTGGCCGTCTACGGAGCCACCAAAGCTGCGCTGATTTCGATGGTCGAGGCACTCAACGCCGAGGAATCCGGAAACGGCGTCAGTGCGACGGCCATCGCTCCCGGTTACGTCGACACCGACATGTCGGCATGGACACACGATCGGATCACACCGGACACCATGATCAAGGTCGACGACATCGTGGAGTTGGTGGACGGTCTGCTCAAGCTCTCGTCTCGAGCGGTCGTTCCGAAGGTCGTCATGGCGCGGGCCGGGACCAACGGCTACTCCGCCTGAAATTTCAATCCAGCTTGGCTTCGCCCCGCTTGCGAAAGAAGTGAAAGCCAGGCACCCCGACGATCGCCTGCCGCAGGTCCTTGACCACTCCGAGGAGTTCGTGGATCTCGGGCGAGACGGAGTCCAAGGTTCCGAGGATGGGCAACACCGCGGCCACCCGGTCGGTGAGCTCCGGTAGTTGGTCGATCAGCTTGATCGCGGCGCTGACCTCTGCCTCGGAAAGGTCGTCGGCGAACCTGGCGGCCAGCGGCGCGAGCTGTAGGGCGATGGGCTCGTAGATCTCGAGGAGTTGTCCCGCGATGTCCGACGTCTGCTCGACGGCCTCGACCAGCGTCTCAGCTCGAACGGTCACGGCGGCGGCTCCGATGACGACGCGGTCGGCGTTGTCGGCGATCTGGTTGATGCGTGCCACCAACCTCTCGACCGAGAAGAGGAGCGCCTCGAGTCGAGTGGGCAGGGTGACCGCAAAAGCGACCGTGGACAGGGACCAGTGCACCACGTCGCCGACGGAGCGGACGACGGTGGAGCTGCCGGGCAAAACTAGAGCCATCCCTCGATACTGCCTGATGTGACGTCAAAGTACAGGTAAATCTCACATTCACGAGGCCAGCGGCGTCTTCGAGGTGTCGGTGCCGGCGCGGACAGTCAATTCACCCGCTGCCTGCTGCACCGCGCAACCTGGAAGGATCGAGACATGACGGCTATCCGTACGCACACCGTGATCGACTCGCCGATCGGGGAGTTGACGCTGGTAGCAGCAGGTGACGACCTCTGCGGGCTGTACATGGCGGAGCATCGCCACAAGCCGGACGAGTCCACGTTCGGTGATCGTTCCGCGGCGGTCTTCGGTGAAGTCGAATCGCAGCTCACCGAGTACTTCGAGGGTGATCGCACGGAGTTCTCCGTGCCGCTGGCGCCCGTGGGTACCGAGTTCCAGAAGCGGGTGTGGGATACCTTGCGAACGATCCCGTACGGCGAAACCTGGACATACATGGAGCTCGCGCAAACTTTGGGTAACCCGCTTGCGATCCGTGCCGCCGCCGCGGCAAACGGCAAGAATCCGATCAGCATCATCGTTCCCTGCCATCGTGTGGTCGGTAGCGACGGAAGTCTGACCGGTTTCGCCGGCGGCCTCGAACGTAAGCGGTTCCTGCTCGACCGCGAGCACGGCGGCGAATCGGATGTCCTCTTCTGATGCGCTCGGCTCACAATTCGGTAATCGGGAACGTCTACCGGTCGTGACACTCAAACCGTTCGAAGACGTCGTGACCGAATACGGTGCAGTGGTCCTCCGTGTCTGCCGCGCGGTGGTCGGGCCCGTCGACGCCGAGGACGCGTGGTCCGAGACGTTCATCGCAGCGATGCGGGCATATCCGGATCTGAATCCGGACGCGAACATCGAAGCCTGGCTGGTGACCATCGCGCACCGCAAGGCAATCGACATCACCCGAGTGCGCGCCCGGGTGGCCGTGCCGACAGACGACGTTCCGGAGTTGCCGACGCGAATCGGCGTACCCGGAACGTGGGATCACGAACTCTGGGACGCACTCGAACAGCTACCGCTCAAACAACGTGCGGCAGTCGCCTATCACTTTCTGGGTGGGCTGCCGTACGCAGAGATCGCGGACATCCTCGGCAACACCCCGGCGGCCGCCAGACGCGCGGGTGCCGACGGTATCGCCACACTACGAAGAACCTACTTGTCCGCTACCGCTGCGGAAGGGAGTCACTCATGAGTAACGATGTGTTCGAGGCGCTTCCAGCCGTTGACGCTGACGCCATGATCCGCCTACGGGCGCGCCTGGCTGCTCAGGCGTCCGAAGCTGAATTGATCGACGTGGCATATCGAACCGTCGATTCGCCGGTCGGAAAGCTGCTCCTGGCGGCGACCGATGTCGGCCTGGTGCGGGTTGCCTTTGCCGTCGAAGGGCACGACCTCGTTCTGGAACGTTTGGCGGACACCGTCAGCCCCCGTGTGCTTCATTACCCGCGCAGGCTGGACACTGTCGCTCGCGAGTTGGACGAGTACTTTGCCGGTGCGCGTCGAGAATTCGATCTGCGCTTGGACTTCCAACTCGCGAAGGGGTTCCGACGCGAAGTGTTGCGTCATCTTCCCGAGATCGAATACGGCCACACTGCAAGCTATTCGGTGGTCGCGGCAGCATCGGGAAGCCCACGTGCGGTGCGTGCCGTAGGGACCGCATGTGCAAAGAACCCGCTGCCGTTGGTGGTCCCGTGTCACCGGGTGGTGCGCAGCGACGGCAGCCTCGGGCAGTACGCGGGTGGCCCCGAACTGAAAGCGATTCTGCTGGATCTGGAAGCCGGCCGGTGAGCGCAGTGACGCTGCGCTTTCAGGCGCCCTATGCAGTCGAACCGCTCACCGGTGCCCTGCGGGCTCACTGCGTCGCAGGCCTCGAGCGTCACGACGACGGTGTTCACACCAGAGTCGTACCGTTGCCTTCCGGACCCGTTGTCGTGTCGGTGTCGTGGACCGACGACGGTGTCGTCGTGGATTCCGATGTGCCGGTAGCGGATTCCGCAGTGCTGGAGGTGATCGTGCGCCGTTGGCTCGACCTCGACGCCGATCACACTGCTGTCGAAGCGGCGTTCGGTAGTGATGAGTTGTTGGCCCCACTTGTTGCCGCCCGTCCAGGATTGCGTGTGCTCGGTTCGGTGGACGGGTTCGAGACCGCAGTGCTCACTGTTCTGGGACAACAGGTTTCGCTCGGCGCGGCGAGGACGTTCGGTGGTCGTTTTGTCAGCGCATTCGGGGTACCGGTGCAAGGGGATTTTCTTGCCTTCCCTGATCCGGACGTGGTTGCAGCGCAATCAACCGAGGGCATACAGAAAGCCGTCGGATTGACCACAGCGCGCGCAAGGACAGTGCACACGCTGGCAACTGCGGCAGCGAACGGCCTCGATCTCTCCTGGAATGCGGATCCTGTCCAATTTCGGCGAGAGCTGTTGGCGCTAAAGGGAATCGGACCGTGGACCGCTGACTATCTCACTGTTCGAATTCTCGGTGATCGCGACGCCTTCGTACCCGACGATCTGGTGTTGAAGCGAGCGTTGGGGGTTTCGTCGGGCAAAGAAGCCGCAGCGTTGTCCGAGCGCTGGCGACCCTGGCGAGCCTACGCGCTCTTTCATCTGTGGACCAAGGAAGCGTTTCTGTAGTCGGTCAGTCTTTCGCGCGCGCCAGTTCGGACGGCCACCAAATACGTTTCCCGATGTCGTGAGAGAGTGCCGGCACCAGGACGCTGCGCACGATGATCGTATCGAGCAGCACGCCGAAGGCCACGGCAAATCCGATCTCGGCGAGGAAGACCAGTGGCAGGATGCCCAGTACGGCAAATGTTGCGGCCAAGACGATTCCGGCTGACGTGATCACACCGCCCGTCACCGCAAGACCGCGCAGTACACCTGCGCGGGTGCCGAATTCTCCGGTCTCCTCCCGGACTCTGGTCATCAGGAAGATGTTGTAGTCGATACCCAGAGCGACCAGGAACACGAAGGCGAACAGTGGGAACGATTGATCCGCCCCGGCGAACCCGAATACGTGTGTGAAGAAGAATCCGCTCACACCGAGGGTCGCCGCGAAGGAAAGTACCACGGTGACAATGAGAATCACCGGGATCAGCAGAGCGCGGAGCAAAGCGGCCAAGACCAGGAAGATCACCACCAACACGATCGGGATGATCAGGTTTCTGTCGCGGACCGAGGCGGCCTGGACATCGAGGGTGGTGGCCGTGCTGCCGCCGACGAGCGCTTCGGCGCCGGGCACGTCGTGGACGGCAGTCCGCAGTCGCTTGACAGTTTCGAGTGCCTGCGGCGAATCGTAAGAGTCGGCGAGGGTTGCATTGATCATGGTTCGGCCGTCGATCGGTGCAACGGTGAAAGCCGCAGGGGCGCAACCCGCAGCGGCGGCTTGTGCGACGGCAGCGGGGTTGGTCTTGATCAGCTCGCTGACCTTTGCGACGTCCACCTGGGTGCAGACGGCGCCGGGATCCTGCGAGATACCTTCGACGCCGCTGGCTGCTTTGATGACGGCGTCGGCCTGGTCGGCGTTTGCGGTGATCACGGCCGGTGCGCCGGCTCCGGGATCGAACTTCGAGTCGTAGAGTTCTTGTCCGACAACAGCGTCGGGACGATTGGTGAAGCTTTCGGTGGATGTCAGGCCATCGGTTTTGAGACTGCCGATCCCGGCCGCGAACAGGATGATCAACAAGACTGTGGCGCCGATCCACAGTGGGCGGTCCTTGCTGCCGACGGCCTCGGCGATCTTGCCCCACATCCCGTGCGTCGTAAGGTCTGCGGCGTGATCGACCTTGGGCTTGCGCGGCCAGAAGACCCACCGTCCGGTGGCGGCCAGAGCGACCGGCATGAACGTCATCATCACCAGATAGGTGCAGGCGATCCCGATGGCGGCGACGGGTCCGAGGCTCTTGTTGGAGTTGAGTTGAGAGAACGTCAGGCAAAGCAGACCGAGAATCACGGTGACAGCCGAAGCGGTGATGGCCGGCGCAGACTCGCGCCAGGCCTTGATCATCGCGTCGAAGCGGTTGGGATACGTGTGCAGTTCTTCGCGATAGCGAGAGATCAAGAGTAGGGCGTAGTCGGTACCGGCACCGATCACCAACACGAAAAGGATGCCTTGAGATTGTCCGGTCAGAGTGAGTAATTCGGCTTTCGCGAGGAAATAGATCACCATCGACGACAAGCCGATGGCGAGGAGCGCGGAGAACAGCGGGAAGAACCACAACACCGGCGATCGGTACACGACAAGCAGGATGAGGATCACGACCAGGAGTGCCGCGCCAAGGAGCGCTCCGTCCAGACCGGCAAAGGCGTCGATGAACGCAACGAGTAGCCCACCTGGCCCGGCTGGGAGTACCTCGACATCACCAGCTGCTTGTTTTGCTGCGTCGATGACGTTCTGCTCGGTGGTCGCCAGGACATCGCCTGCCACGGATGTGTCTCCGTCCTTGGCGACGAGTGGCACGAAGATCGACGCAGTTGTGCCGTCGGCGGAGTACTGAGTGGGTTGCATTCCGTCGGCGTCTACCCCGGAGATGCCGGCAATGGCGCCGGACGCCGAGTTGATTGCAGATTTGTCCGCCTCGGTGAGGGCCGAATCTCGATGGAACAGAACAAAACCAGGGATCGTCTCGACCGCGAGGAAGTTCGCGGATTGATTGCTGACGATCGTCGATTCTGCGGAACTCGGCAGGTACGAGGCGTTGTCGTTCTTCTGAACCTCGGCGAGTTTGCCCTGGAAAGAACCGCCGAATCCGCCTGCGACGAAGGCAAAGATTGCAAGCGCGATCACGGTGAAGATCGGCACGCGAAGGCGTTTGACCGTTCCGCGCTCGTTCCGTTCTGCATCAGTTGTATCCAGCTTGGTCATGGTTCTCCTCGAACACAGTCGACCAGCACCAACAAAGCAACGTTTTCCAGTAGAACACGCAATACGGGCGTGGTGGAACCACTTGGAGTGGAATTGACGACGCTACGAAGTGCCTTTGCCGTAAGTCTCGCGGGCTGCGACGTCCATGGGAAAACGAACGACTGTGTCGCCGAACAACAATCGAGTTGCCGAAGCCGCGGCGGCCAGCACGTGGGCGGCACCTGACTCGGGGTTTCGGGTATGCACGACCACTTCGTCGTGCTGGAAGAAGACCAACTCGCCGTCCGGATCTTCGGCGAGGCGGCGCCTGAGGTCGGCGAGCAGGCACAACGCCCACTCGGACGCAGTGGCCTGAACGACGAAGTTTCGCGTGAAACGACCGCGGGCATGAGCGTCGCCGTGGGAGTAGAAGTCGGGAGACGGTGGGGGACAGGCCCGGCCGAGCAGTGACTTCACCACCTCGCCGCGCTCACCTGCCTTGGCAGCTTGCTCGACGTACTCGACGGCGACCGGGAATCGCTTCCGCAACAAGATGAGCAGTGCTTTGGCTTCACCCGCCGTCGCCCCGTACAGGACTCCGAGGATTGCGACCTTGGCTTTTGCGCGATCCCCGCCGAAGGCTTCGGCACCGACAAGTGCGTACAGATCGTCGTCGCCGGCGGCCGCCATCATGCGGCGGTCGCCGGACATGGCGGCCAGAATTCGGGGTTCGAGCTGACCGGCGTCGGCGACGACGAACACGTGGCCCGGATCTGCGACGACGCTCGAGCGCATGGTCTTAGGAATCTGGAGGGCCCCGCCGCCCCGGCTCGCCCACCTGCCGGACACGACACCACCGGGAACGTAGATCGGACGGAATCGATCTCCCCGCACCCAACTGTCCATCCACTGCCACCCGTTGGTGCTGTACAGCTTGGCGAGTTCGCGATGACGAAGGAGTAGCGGCACAGCCGGATGATCGATTTCCTGCAGAAACCACTTGCGCGTCGACGGTAGTTCGATGCCCTGACGCCCGAACGCCTCGGTGATCTCCACCGAAGACGAAGGATTGACGGTGCGCCCGAAGACCTCACTGATCTGTGCGGCAAGTTCCTGCATACGAGCGGGGAGGTCGTATCCCGTCGGCCGCGGCCCCAGCCGTTCTTCGAGGAGTTCGCGATGCTTCTGCGTCGAGAACGGAAGGCCCGTGTGCGTCATCTCGGCGGCGCTGAGAGCGCCGGCCGATTCTGCTGCGATCAACAAGTCCAGTCGAGCGTCCGCGCCGATGGTTGCGCGCTGCTCGGCGAATTCGGTGACGACGGCGAGGGGATCGAGAACGGGTGCAGTGTCGAAGAGTCCGAGTCGATCGTCGTCGAACTCCTCGGCGGGCGGTGACGGTTTGCCGGCGCGCATTCCGAGTATCGCGCGGGTCAGGGAGATGTCGTGGCACCGCTGAACCCGTACGCCTGCCCGCAGTAGAGGTGGGTACACGGTCGCCGTACTCGGCCACACCCACCGCGGGTGCTCGGCTTCCTCGATGGTGCGTACCGCTGCGATCAGGTCGGGGTATTCGACGGGATCGGCGAGCGGCGTTCCAGCGGGATCGGTCCGTAGGACAGTTGCCGTCACAGCTCCCGTGGACGTCGTACTACCGGGGACCAGGACAACTCGCACGACATCAGTGTGACGGCTGGGTCCGACACGCCATCGCTCGGCGTGCTCAGGCCCCGACGAACTGGATGTGCTGACCCGGGCGGGCTTGGCCGAGTCGGTCGATATCTGCGTCCGCGACCACTCCCACCACCGGATAGCCGCCGGTGATGGGGTGATCGGCGAGGAACACGACAGGTTGGCCGCTGGGTGGGACCTGGATCGATCCGAGTGCCACGCCTTCGGTGGGCAGTTCGGTGTCGTCTGTTCTTCGAAGTAGTTCGTCGGCGCCGACGCGATCGACGCGATCGACGCGTGCGCCGATTCGGTCCGAGTCGGTCGAGATCGCCCATCGGCCCTGGAGGAGTGTTTCGGGGTTGGTGAATCGATCTGCGCGAGGACCGAACACCACTCGAATGGCGAGAGTCTCGTTTGCCATCGGCGGCACCGGTGCGAGGTCGACGCCTGAGAACGTGGTCGGCGATGGCCCGATCGGGAGAAAAACACCAGGCTCGAGAGGCGCCGGACCGATCCCGGACATCGTGTCGGTGCTGCGCGATCCCAGGATCTCGGGAACCACAATGCCGCCTCGGACGGTCAAATACGTCCGCAGTCCACTCGGTGCGTAGTCCAGGCGGACGGTCTGACCAGCCCGCAGATCGATCACGCTCGAATGCCCGACCGGAATGCCGTCGCGGTAGGCCTGTGCAGGCGCACCGGTGAATGCGATCGTTGTCGGTTGCTGCGCCCGAAGACTCAGCCCGCCCAGGAGGACCTCGACACCGGCTGCGCCCTCGTTGTTGCCGACGAGCCGATTGCCAAGCCTGAGAGATCGCCTGTCTGCCGCACCGGAAACCCCGACACCCGAGCGAAGATGACCTATCCGTCCGAGGTCCTGGATCAGGCTCAGCGGCCCGGTGTCGAGTATCTCGAGGCCGTTCATCGTTGTTCCTCGTTCACGAAGCGCACGCGTCTGCCGGGCTGAACGGTGGCCGGTGGTGTGGCGTTCAGATCCCACATCACGGCATCGGTGCTCCCGATGATCTGCCAGCCACCCGGTGATGCACGGGGGTAGACCGCGCTGTATCCAGCGGCCAGGGCGACGGAACCGGCAGGCACAGCGGTTCGTGATTGCGTTCGACGCGGAACGTCGAGCCGAGCGTCGCCTGAAGTCAGGTAGGCGAAGCCGGGCGCGAATCCGATGAAGGCGCAACGCCACATTGCCCCGGTGTGGGCCGCAACCACCTCGGATCGGCTCATACCAAGTGACTGTGCGACGTCGTCGAGGTCGGGCCCGTCGTACCTGACGGCGATGGTGAGTGCATCCGTCTCGGAATGCTCGTCTGTGGTCGCCGCAGAATCGGTCTGCTCGAGATCGTTCAAGCACTTCCGGACGTACGTGAGATCTGCCGCCGGGGTGCACGTGACCAGGACCGTGCGAGCTGCGGGGAGGAAGTCTTCGACCCCGACCGGGGTGTTACGCGTCAGTGCTTCGGTGAACGCGAGAACCTCGGCATCGGAATCGAAGTCCACGAGCAATGCGCGTTCTCCCGCGGGAAGTATGCGAGTCACCGGGAGGGCTCCCTATCGACTCGAGTCCGCACCACGTCCGCTCGCATCGCCACGATGAAACTCGCGATGGTGGCTCGCTCGGCCGCGGTGTAATTGCCGAGGGTGCTCACCGCCCGTGAAATGAGTGGGCCGAAGTAACTCTCGCCGAGTGCGACTGCGGTTGGTGTGACCTGCAAGAGCACCCGCCTGCGGTCCGCTGAATCTCGCTCCCGAGCTACGTGCCCCGCTTTGACCATCCGGTCGACCAGTGCAGTCATCGACGCCGAGTTGATCCCGAGCTGTGAGCCCAACCAACCTGGCGTCGCCGATGTGTTCGAGCGCTCGGCATCGAGAAGGCAGATCAACGCGCGCACGTCGGTGGAGTGCATTTTGTACTTGTTCGCAAAGCCGGAAACCGCCACGTTCAAGTCGACGGTCAGTGCGCGAAGCGAGTGGACGATCGCCATCGCTTCGTCTTCTGCATCTCCGACGCTCAAGGATGCCTCCAGCCCTGGTGTGTTGTCTCTTGATTGTCTACTATCTCGATAATCGAGAGAAATGGGGGTGGGGGATGGACTTCAATCGCGCATACGACGCAGTACTGACCAAATGGCCGCAGAAACCGCTGGGTGTGGATCTCGCGGGGCGGTTCGGTAGCACTCACGTGAACGTCTGTGGACCTGCAGACTCGCGGCCGTTGATCCTTCTGCCCGGGGGAGGTGCCACTTCGACGGTGTGGTTCGACAATGTTGGGGCGCTGTCGAAATCCCGGCGTGTTTTTGCCGTCGACACGCTGGGTGATGCCGGACTCAGCATTCCGAATGGTGATCGGATGAAGTCCGTCGACGATCTGATCGAGTGGATGGACTCGATAGTCGATTGCACCGGGGTCGACACCGTCGATGTGATCGGACATTCCTACGGCGCGATGATTGCGTTGGCCTTTGCGCTGCATCGACCTGATCGTCTCGGCAAACTTGTTCTGCTCGACCCTAATTCGAGTTTCTCCGGCATGAAGGCGGGCTACCTTCTGCGTGCGCTTCCGCTGTTGCTCTCCCCGTCGCGAGCGCGCCGACGGCGACTGTTGGAATGGGAGACAGGCGAGTTGAGTATCGACTCCGACTGGCTGTCTCTTGTGGAAGTGGGCACTTCGGATCTACCGCGACCCGATCTCGTAGTGCCTCGACGTCCTTCGAAGGAGGCCTTGAGCGCACTGGATGTCGAGTTGCTGGTGGTCCTCGCACAAGACGGACGGGTGCATGATGCGGAAATCGTGTCGAAGTCAGTGCGGGAGAGGGTTCCCGCAGCGCGTGTCGAGGTGCTGAAAGATTCTTCGCATCACAGCATTCCGATGGTTCCCGCCGATGAAATCAACCGGGTGCTCGTCGACTTCTTGGAGGGCTAGCGGATCAGGGTGCGACGACGCACCCCGGACCGATCGGTGTCGCCGGATTGACATCGACCGTTGTGACCGGCCCGCCCGCGGACGTCTGGTAGGCCATCAGAGAGTGTTCGCCCGGTGCAGTCGGAGTCCACAGCGTGACGGCGTGGCCGAGTACGACCGGCAAGGTGAAGTAGGGATTGACGGTGTCCCAGATCAGTTCCTGCGGGAACATGGTCGACGCTCGGTTCATGTCGACAATCGAGACGTTCGGCTCGTTCAACGCTGCTGTCCTGGCAACCACCAGATACGTGCAGCCCGCTCCGTACGACGTCGTCGGCCCGCTGCTGAGACCCGGAAGGATCGTGACGTCGACTACGTCCGCGGAAGCTGACGTCGCGGAACAGATGGCTGCACTCGCGCAGAGGGCAGCGGCGACTACGGTAGTTCGAGCGATTCGTGAAAGTGTCATACCAGCAGGTCGGTTTTATCTGGGTGGGTGTTACAGGCAGACTGACCGGATGCGCGCACTTCACGTTCTGCTGGCCGGCTTCGGCTTCCTGCTGGGGTTCCTGATTATTGTTGTCTCCGGCCTGATCGAGTGGGCGTCCTTCGCCTCCCGAACCGATTTCGCCTTCGTCGGTGACTCCGCCGTGTCGGTTGGTGTTTCCAACGAGGCGATCTACACCGCGATCGCTGCTCCACTGGTGGGTGCGCTGTTGGGCTGGCTGTCAGCTGTCATCGCGACGAGGTTCGGGTGGAGCCTCACTCGTGGGAGTGTCACTCCGGCAAGCGAGTGACCAGGGCATTGCTCTTGCTGGTTCGTGGGATATGAGGAAAGGCCCCGACCTCAACAGAGATCAGGGCCTTCCTTTGTATTGCGCTACTTCTGTGTCGAACTACTTCTTCGAGACGCGGAGCAGCTTCTTGTTGACGAACTCGTCCATTCCCCACGGACCCAGCTCGCGGCCGACTCCGGAGCGCTTGACTCCGCCGAAGGGCAGACCGGGCAACGTCGTTCCGTGCTCGTTGACGAACGCCATTCCCACGTCGAGATCTGCGGCGACCGACCGGGCGGAATCGAGATCGCTGCTCCAGACGGATCCGCTCAGACCGTAGACCGACGAATTGGCAAGTTCCACAGCCTCGCTGGCCGACTTGACCTTGTAGACGACTCCGGCAGGTCCGAACAGTTCTTCGCTGTAGGCCCGCATGTCCGGTGTCACGTCTGCGAGCAATGTCGGTTGAACGTAGGCGCCCGGGCCGTCGATCTTCTTTCCACCGGTCAGCAGCGTGGCACCCTTGGACACAGCGTCGTCGATCTGCTCGATCAGAGTGTCTGCCGCGCTCTGCGAAGAGAGCGGACCCAAGACTGTGGATTCGTCCAACGGGTCACCGGCAGTGACGGATTCGAAGGACGTCGCCAACTTGTCGGTGAAGTCGTCGTAGAAATCTTCGGTGACGATGAAACGCTTGGCCGCGTTGCAGGCCTGGCCGGCATTGGACAGACGTGCCTTGGTTGCGGACTTGACGGTGGCATCCATGTCGTCGGAATCGAGGACGATGAACACGTCTGATCCGCCGAGTTCGAGGACGACCTTCTTGAGATTGCGTCCGGCAGTTTCGGCGACGCTGGTTCCGGCGCGTTCGCTGCCGGTCAGTGACACACCTTGAACTCGGGGATCGGCGATCATGTCCGCGATCTGCTCGTTGGTCGCGAAGACGTTGACGTAGGCGTCGTCCGGCAATCCGGCTTGTCGCAGAATCTCTTCCATCAGCAGCGCCGACTGCGGACAGTTCGATGCGTGCTTGAGAATGATCGTGTTACCGAGCATCAGATTCGGTGCCGCGAAGCGGGCGACTTGGTAGTACGGGAAGTTCCACGGCATGACGCCGATGAGAGCGCCGATCGGTCGCCGGTACACAACCGACTCCTCGGCCCCGGGAACGTCGAGTCGTTCTTCCTCGAGCAGTGCCGGACCGTGGTCTGCATACCACTGATAGATCGCGGCCGAGAGTTGTACTTCGCCCTTGGCCTCGCGGACCGGCTTACCCATCTCCAAGGAGATCATTCGGGCCAGTTCGTCTGCGCGCTCTGTGTACAGTTCGGCGGTCTTGCTCAGGACTGCCGCACGCTGCTGTGGCGCACTGTTGCGCCAGGTCAAGTAGCCGCGATGCGTGTTCGCAAGTGCGGCTTCAACTCCGGCGTCATCCAAAGTATCGAATTCCCTGACGGTTTCACCTGTCGCGGGATTGACTGTTTTGTAATTAGCCATAGTTGTACAACGTGCGGAAGGGGCTCGAAGATTCCCGAAACGCGCGATCACATTGAATCGGCTCAACAGGTTTCGATCAAATCCCGGCTGGGTACCATGTCACGCCACCTTGCGGCGATGGGTGCGCTCGTAGCCCTTGCGGTCGTAGAAACGGGTGGTCACGATGCCGAGTACGACGCCGATCAGTAGACCCACCAACGTCATCCAGACGGCATGCAGCAGGCCTGCCTCACCGCGTGCGCCGAAGAACAGGATCGATCGCGTGCCCATGTAGATCTGGTGCATCGGCTCGAATTGCGCCAGCCAGTCATACAACCTGGGGCTGGCTTCGAGGGGGATGGTGCCACCGGACGAGGGCAGCGCGAGAATGACGAACACGAACAGGTTGATCAACATGCCCAACGAGCCGAACGCGGCCATCACCGACATCGCCGTGATGCCCACCGCTGTGATGACCAGCGCGCCGTACTCCCACAATGCAAGCCCGTGAGTGACCGGCATTCCGAGGGCGCGACTGATCCACTGGAACAACGCGGAGACTATGCCGGACAACACGATCATGAATGCCCATTTGACGAGCAGCGTTCGAAACCTGTTGATACCCACAACGTCGTTCTGAACGAAGAGTGGACCGAATTCGGTAGGCGCGTATCCGAGCATGCCGTCCACCAAGGAATTGACCACGGTTGCTCCGGTGAATCCCGCAAGGACCAACAGCAGCGCGAAATAGAATGCCACCAAACCGAATCCGGTTCCGTCGGGAAGCGGATCGTGGGCAACCGTGAGTACGTTCACCGGGTTTTCGAGCAGCAGGCGGCTCGCTCCGGAGATCTGGGTTCCGGTGCCTCCCGCTTCCAACTGCGCGGTGACAAGGGCGGTGAGTTGCTCGCCCATGTTCTTGTTGACCGAGGCGAGGGCTGTGGTTCCGATCGACTGGACCAGCGATGCCGAGACGGAACCGGCGCGAGGATTGGTGTAGATCGTGATGATCGGTTGCTCTACGTCACCGGCGACGACGCTGGCCTCCGCCAGGATGATCGTCCTCTTCGTGAAATCACTGGGAATCACGATCGCGCCGTACAGCGTGCCGGAGTTCAACCGCGATTGGGCTTCGGCGATACCGATCTGCTGCAGGTCGATCTTCTGGTGGTCGATTCCGCTTTCGAGGCCGGCGACGATGTCGTTTCCGAAGTTCTTGCGGTCGGCGGGGTCGCCACCGGGGAGGGTGTCGCCCTCGTCCTGGTTGACCAGGGCGATCGGGAACTGGTCCAGGTGTTTCTTGGGGTCGAGTATTCCGCCCATGTACAACGCTGCCAGCGCAGACATCAACAGGGTGACCACTATCAATGGTGTCAACCAGAATCGTGGTGTGTGCATGACGGTGCGGGCAGACGGCTCCGTGTTCTTGCTCATCGTCAGTCGACCGGCTTTCGTTCGCGCGGAGTTCCTCGGGCTGAGCGTAAACGCAAAGGTGCGCCGGGGCAGTCTTTCGATCTGCCCGCGGCGCTGGAGACCTGTCCGGTCGGCGACAGGCCGGATTGCCGGCAGTCTCATCCGAAAAGGCTGAGAACGGATCGGTAGGGTATGGCCCGCGGCAACCCTGCCGAGACGATTTCGGAGAAACCGTTGACCAACGTGCTGATAGTTGTCCTGATACTCGTAGTGATCGCTGCCGTCGTGTTTGTGGTCCTGCGTGGACGCCAGGGTAAGCCGAGTGCTCGCGTCGACCCGCTCGCCGACTATCCCGAGGTGTACGACCCCCACAAGATCGGGGTCGGCGACATCATCACGTACGCGGGTATCGACCATGTTGTTCGAGGGACCATCACGCTCGACGAAGAGGGGTACATCTGGCGTGAGCACCTTCTCGACGGTTCGACCGGTCGTCGTTGGTTGACGGTCGAGGACGACGAGGGCGAATTGGAGATGACTCTCTGGATGCGTCGAGAAGGAACCAACCTGGTCCCGAACGGCGACGTCATTCTCGACGACAAGGTTCACCGCAAGATCGAAAGTGGAACGGCGAAGTTCACGGCCGAGGGTACGACGGGTACGGCCCCTTCCGGCTCGATGGAATACGCGGACTATGCGACCGCAGACAAGACCGGCCTGATTGCATTCGAGAAGTGGGCGCGCGGACAGTTGTGGGAGGTTTCCACGGGACGGGCGGTCACTCGCAGCGAACTCACTGTCATCCACTCGGGCCCCCCGGAATGAGCCTGTATCTACTCGACGTGGAGCCGACCGACGTGGATGCCTCGGCACTGGGGTTGGTACTGGGAGCTCCTGCGCCACCGACCCTCGCCGAGTTGGTGATCGGAACTTCCGACGCGACGCTGACACTCGGAGTGCTCGGGGCTTCGCACGTGGTGACGGCCTGGGCGTCGGGAAAGAAACTGACCGAACAGGTTTCGTGCGATGCTCTTGCCGCCGGCGGTGAACCCTTGCCGGCAGTGGAGTCCACGGAAAACTACCGGTTCGAGTCTTCCTCGCTGATCCTGGACCGAGTCGAATTCGATTCGGAAGCTGCATCGTTGAGAGAGTCCGCCGGCCAGGACGGTTGGATCTGCGGATCCTTTCCCGGCGACGACACAGCGTTGACCGCGTTGTATGGCGTGCGAGACCGCCAGGGGTGGAGTTGGCAGAGTTGGCATTTGTACCCGGGGGAGGGGACAGGAGTGATCGTGAAGACACGCAGCAGGTGGCGCCCGTGAGGGGGCGGACGTGGTTGGCTCCGGTGATGCTGGCGGCCGCAATTGTCTTGTCGGCGTGCGGTGGTGGAGCCAAAGACTTCATCGCGGACAACTATTCCAAGACGTCCCAGGATGGCGACGTCGTGTTGTACTCGTCGAAAGATCCAGTGGGCACGACCGTCTCACGGATTGTCGACGCGGACGAACCAGCGGCGCGAAGTGCTGACGGCGGCAACGAATACCTGCGCTACGACGACGACATCGTCACTGTCAGTTCGGCTTCGGGCGGTGGCAGCACCATCAAGGTAGAGGACATCGACGGCACGTATCGCAGCGGCGGATACGCGTACCTGGGACCGGGCTTCAACCCGGGATCCCCGGCGGGTGGAAGCAGTGGCAGCGGCGGCTCGGGTAGTGCCAAATGACGGTAATGCTCAATGAGAAGGAGAACGGCGTGACGAACATCTTTGCATCCACTTCCGTCGAGATCGGGACGGTGGATCCGGCATTGCTCGTCGGGGGCGTTCTCGGCACCCTCGCCTACTTCGTCGTCGGTGCAGCGGTTCTGGCGACGGGATTCCTGGTCCTCGACCTCATGACACCCGGAAATCTCCGCCACCAGGTTTACGTCGACAAGAACCCGAACGCTGCGATTCTGTTGGCCTCCAATCATCTTGCGCTGGCGATCATCGTGGTGACGGCAATCCTGACCAGTTCGGACGGCTTTGCTCAGGGACTCGCCGACTCCGCGGTGTACGGACTGTTCGCGATCGTGTTGCAAGCGATCGCGCTGCGATTGATGAACGCATTCCTTCCCGGCAAGTTGGTTGCGCTGGTGCAGGATCCGAAGATGTGTGGCGCCGCGTGGGCTGTGGGTGTGAGCTTGCTGTCCATCGGTTTGGTGAACGCCGCAGCGCTCACCTGATGGTTGCCGCTGATCCCGATGTGACAGTTGACGAGCGTTCGACGATGCTCGGCCCGCGCGCACGCGTCCTTCTCCTTGCGGCTGTTGCGGCGTGCGCTGCGTGTGGCCTGATCTACGAGCTGGCCCTGTTGACACTCAGCGTGAGTCTGACCGGCGGCGGCATCACCCAGACGTCGTTGATCGTCGCGGGATTTGTTGCGGCTCTGGGTATCGGAGCGCTGGCCGCCAAACCTCTGCTGGGACACGCTGCCGTTTCGTTCGTGACGGTCGAGATACTGCTCGGGCTGATCGGCGGATTCAGTGCCGTCACGCTGTACGTGACCTTCACGTTCTTTGGTTCCAGCGCAGCAGTTCTGGTGGCGGCGACCGCGCTGATCGGCATCCTCGTCGGTGCCGAAGTGCCTCTGCTGATGACGCTCTTGCAGTCCGGTCGCAGCGACAACGACGCACAGAGCACCGGAAAGGTACTGGCCAACCTCAATGCCGCCGACTACCTCGGCGCATTGATCGGTGGTCTGCTGTGGCCGTTCGTACTGTTGCCGTGGGCGGGAATGATTCGCGGTGCCGCACTCACCGGCATGATCAATCTCGTGGCTGCGGCAGTGGTCGCGCTGATACTCCTTCGGTGGCAGCTCAGCCTGCGCGCACGATCGATCGCCGTCGTCGTCGCAATGCTGTTGGCAGCAAGTTTGATCGGATGGTTGCTGATCGCAGCGTCGGACATCGAGACCACGTCGAGGCAGCGGCTCTACACCGATCCCGTGGTGGCCGCCGAGCGATCGGTGTACCAGGAAATCGTCGTCACCGAGCGGGGGAACGACGTGCGCCTGTTCCTCGACGGAGACCTGCAGTTCTCCAGTGTCGACGAGCATCGGTACACGGAGTCGCTGGTGTATCCGGCCCTGGTGAACGACCCCCGGCGCGTGCTGATTCTGGGCGGCGGTGACGGCCTCGCTGCACGGGAAGTGCTGCGAATGAACAGCGTCGAGCAGATCGTTCAAGTGGAACTCGATCCGGCAGTCATCGAGTTGGCCAACACGCGTCTTCGTGATCTGAACGAGGGAGCGCTCGAGGATCCACGGGTGGACGTCGTACTCGACGATGCGTTTCGGTGGCTGCGAGAGCGTCCGGAACCGGGTTTCGATGCGGTGATCGTCGACCTCCCGGATCCCGACACCCCCGCACTCGGCCGCTTGTATTCGATGGAGTTCTACGGACTTGCCGCTGCCGCGATGAATCCGGGCGGGCTGATGGTCGTCCAATCCGGCAGCCCGTACTCGACGCCGGATGCGTACTGGCGAACGGTGTCGACGGTATCGGCTGTCGGACTGAGCGTCTCGCCCTACCACGTTTTCGTGCCGAGCTTCGGTGACTGGGGATATGTGCTCGCGCAAGCGGGATCCACTCCACCCGACCTTCGTCTGCCCGCTGATGTGCCGGAACTACGGTTCCTCGACGAGCCGACGCTGGCGTCGGCCTCGGTGTTTCCTCGCGATCGCCCGAGGCGGGAGTTGGAACCCTCGACGCTCGACCGGCCACGCATCGTCGACGATATGCGCAAGGGCTACGAACGCTGAACTCCCGACCGAGTAGCTTGAATCGAGACTCTCGGCCACGACGGAGGTACGGATGACTGTTCGGATCGAGGAGCACGCACCGGGAGTTCGGTTGCTCACGATGAAGCGCAGGAAGCATTCGCAGCTTTTCATGAAGAAGAGGTGATCGAAATGAACGGTGCACAGTCGCTCATCCAAAGCCTGGTCGACTCGGGCGTCGAGGTGTGCTTCGGCAATCCAGGAACGTCCGAGATGCATTTTGTCGCCGCACTCGATTCCGTTCCGCAGATGCGGGCGGTACTCGGCTTGTTCGAGGGCGCCGTGACCGGTGCCGCGGACGGCTACGCACGGATCGCCGGAAAGCCTGCCGCGACGCTGCTCCATCTGGGCCCCGGTATGGCGAACGGACTGGCGAACCTTCACAACGCGCGCCGCGCCCACACACCGATCGTGAACATCGTAGGGGACCACGCGACCTACCACCACGGTTTCGACGCTCCTCTCGAATCGAACATCGATGCGCTGACCGAATGGTTGGAGGGGTGGAGTCGACGTTCCGAATCCACCGCGACCGTCGGTAGCGACGCGGCCGACGCCGTTGCCGCCTCGTTGAATCCGCCCGGACGCATTGCCACACTTGTCCTCCCTGCCGACGTCTCGTGGGGCGAAGGTGGAGTTCTTGCGGGTCCTCGGGACATGCCGCCGCGGGCGGAAGTTTCTGCAACACAGATCGACTCGGTGGTGGGCGCGCTCAATGCCGAGGGTCGCGCCACGCTACTGCTGGGCGGCGCAGCCTGTTCCGAAGCTGGGCTGCGCGCCGCTTCCCGAATTGCGGTCGCGACCGGTGCCCAGATTCTGATCGAGACTTTTCCAGCCAGGCTTCAACGAGGTGCGGGGCTACCGTCATTCGAGCGCTTGGGATACTTCGCCGAGCACGCCACCGAACAACTTCGCGGAACAACTCAGCTGGTTCTGGCCGGAGCGGTTTCGCCGGTCTCGTTCTTTGCGTATCCCGGAAAACCGAGCGATCTGTCACCGGAGGGTGCTGCGGTGACAACGCTGGCAAGCGTCGGCGACGATGTTGCCGGTGCACTGGAGGCAGTGGCCGAACTCGTGGCACCGGGAGTCGAACCTGTTTTGCAGGAAGCGAATCGGCCGGCGCTGCCGAGCGGGCCTCTGGACGTTCGAAATTGGGCCGACGTGATCGGCGCCCTGCTGCCAGGCGACGCCATCATCTCCGACGAGGCGGCGACTTCCGGTTGGGCGATCCCGATTGCCCTTGCCGGAGCGCCGCGCCACGACGTGCTCACGCTCACCGGAGGTGCCATCGGCCAGGGCATCCCGGTGGCGACGGGCGCCGCTGTGGCAGCGCCGGAGCGACCGGTGATCAATCTCGAAGCCGACGGAAGCGCGATGTACACCATCACGGCGTTGTGGACGCAGGCGCGAGAGATGTTGAACGTCACGACGATTCTGCTCAACAATCGCGCATACGCCATCCTGCGTGGCGAACTGCAACGAGTCGGCGCAGAAGGTGGCGGCGTCGTCGCACAGTCGATGCTGGATCTGTCATCTCCGAACATGGACTACGTCAAGATCTCCGAGGGGTTGGGAGTGCCCGCGTCGCGGGCGAACACAGCGGAGGAGTTGGCCGAACAGTTTGCCGCAGCGCTGGCGGAACCCGGCCCGCATCTCATCGAGGTCATGCTGCCTCCGACGTCGTGATTTCGACCTCGAATCGATCGTCGATCGTGCATTCAACTGGAGGTTTTCGGTGCTAGCTGCGATCGGTTTGTCTCTTCCGATTGCCCTCGGCCTGCTTTTCGCCTCGATGCCCATGGCGGTGATCGTGCTCGTCATGATCACCGCTGGAGCACATCGAGGGGCGGCATCTTTTCTACTCGGGTGGGTCCTCGGAATCTCGGCAGTCGTTGCAGCGACCATCGTGATCGCGGACTACTCGTTCGCGGAGTCGGAGTCGTCGCAGACTTCGGTGTGGTCGAGCGTCGTACGAATCGTGTTGGGCCTTGTTCTGTTCGGATTGGCGTACAAGCAGTGGCGAGCGCGACCGAGAGACGGAAGTGATCCGACAGTTCCGAAGTGGATGAAGAGCGTCGACGGGTTGACTCCGCGGAAGGCGTTCGGGTTGGCGTTCTTGTCCGCGGCGGTCAATCCCAAGAATGCAGCGCTGGCGGTATCCGGTGCGGCCACTATCGCGGTCGCCACGAATGTCGTTGCCCAACAGATTGTTGCCGCGGTGATCTTCACGGTCATCGCGAGCGTCGGCATCGCGTTGCCGATCCTGGTGAAGGTGTTCTCCGGCAAGCGTGCCGACGAGATCCTCGCGTCCGCGAAGGCATGGATGACCGCCAACAACGCGGTGATGATGACGGTCATCCTGACGATCCTCGGTGCGACCGTGCTGGGCGAGGGGCTCAGTGGACTGCAATAGGTCGCCTACCATTGGCGGGTGACTGATTTCGACGACGACGCTGCCGGTTCCATTGCCTCCGCTGCTTTGGCTGTTCTGCGCGAGCAAGGCCCGCTGAGTCTCGAAGAGTGGGCGACCCATCTCGAGGAGTACGGAACTGCGACCGAGTTGGCCGATGTACTCGAGTACCTGTCCGAACCGATGCTCGGGTACCTGCCCAACGGAAAGTACGTCGCTCTCGACACGGTCCTCGAAGGGCTCGTGTTCACTCACCGGCTCAGCGAAGTCGAAATTGCGTCGGACATCCTTGACGCGAGCCCCGACCTGGAACCGATCTTGGCATTCGGCGACGACGACGGGGCGATCCGGGTGGCCCTGGCGGAAGAAGCAGCCTCCGAACGCGGAGCTGCTCCCTTCCGGAGTCGACGAGTTGTGGTACTTCCGGCCGGAACCCTCGGCGAGTGCGCCGACGGTGATCTCGTCGGCTTGGCTGTCGAAGACGGAACACTTGCGTTTCGTCTGGTCGAGATCGAGGACGAACCCGATCTCGCTCCGGCGCTCGGCGAACTCTTCGAGGAGGACGGAGTCGAGGCCCTGGATTCTGTGTGCTGGCAACTCCTGATCGAGGATCCGTCACTCTTCACGGTTCCTGTTGCGCCGCTGGGTGAGATCTTCGAGGTGGCAGGTTACGAGCACGAGCGTGAGCTACTGGCTCGGCGGGGATTCGACTTCGACGCCTACGACCTGCAGATTCGGACAGCCTTGGTGGCCAGTACCTACGACCTGACCCACGACGAGGCAGTCTCTGCCGTTGCGTTTGTCGATCTGGCGGACCGCGGATACACCGACGCGGTCATCGCCGACTTCGATATCGCGGACTGGGCCCACCGTCATGTGAGCGCTGCTCCGGACTCTTTTGTCTCACTGGCAGATCCGGGTGCTGCAGTGGCCGTGTTCGATCTCGGATTTCGGAATCAGGACCCGGTGACCGACGCAATCCTCGAAGCGCTTGCCTCCGAACTGGCCGAGCGAGGGCCACGGTCGGTGCGGCCGGCGGCTCATTGGCTCGCCGGTAAGGCCGTCGATCGGCTGGGGCGCGTCCTCGAAGCGGAGGCGCACTACGAGAAAGCGCTCCTTGCCGAATCCGGTTGGGGTCCGGCCTTGTTCGAGCTGGCTCAGTTCGCGTCGGACCGCGGCGATGCGACCCGGGCGCTGTCACTGCTCGGGCGGATCGACGGCGGAACCGAAGAGAATCTCTACGCCGTACTGCAGGACTTCGTGCCAGCCGATCACCCGGAACTCGGGCGAAACGACAAGTGTTGGTGCGGTTCCGGCCGCAAGTACAAGGTCTGCCACCTCGGAAAGGCCGATGAATCCGTCAAGGCGGACGGTCGGTGGCTGTACAAGAAGGCATGCCTGTTTGCGTTTGCCTCCGAATTCGTCGACATCGTGACCGGGCTCGACGATCTCGAAAACGAAAATCTCTCCGAGGACGAACTGATCGCGGCCACGATCTTCGACGGATCGGCACTGGACGTCGCTCTGTTCGAGGGTGGAATCTTTGCCGAATTCTTGGCCAGACGCAGCGAACTACTTCCGGAGGCGGAAGTTGTGACAGCCGCACAGTGGCTCGGAATCCGGAGGTCGGTGTACGAGGTGATCGAAACGTCCGACACCGGCGTCGTGCTGCTCGATCGTGGGTCCAAGGAGACCGTCACGGTTGCTCACTCGGTCGAAGGCAAGCCAGGTGATGTGATCAGTGCTCGGGTCCTGACGGCCTCCACTGGCGCGTTTGCGGTGGGTGTTGTGGTCATGGCAACGGAATCGCAGGCTGCGAGGGTGCTCGAGGTTCTCGCTTCCGAAGATCTCGAGGCCGAAGAACTGGTGCGCGAGTTGCGTGGAGGCGCCGATCACTCGACCGATGACCGGTGACGATGTATCGAGTCGACCCCGTTAAAGTTGGATAGGTGAACGAACCGATGGATGCCAATGACTTGATCGCCGAAGCCGCGATGGAGTTGTTGCGTGAGCACGGCCCGCAGACAGCGGCGGACTGGGGCACTCTGTTGGCTGACGCCGGCCACGGCACAGCCGAGGACATGACCGAATTTGTCGAGTACGTCGAGGACCCGTTGCTCGGATACTTGAGTGAGGAACGGTACGCCGCCCTCGACACGTTGTTCGAGCATCGAGTGTTGACCCATCGGCTCACCGAAGCGGAAATCAGGTCCGGCGTTCTCGACGCGAACCCCGATCTGATGATGCTGCGGGTGTTCCTCGATCGTGACGACGACGAGATTCATGGCATCAGCGTCGTGCACCGCGGGACCGACGACGATCTTTTGGCTGATCGTGGGATCGAAGATCCGGAGTTCCCACACGACGAAGGCTTTCTGCTCGACACCGACACCCTTGCCGAGTGCTCGGCAGGTGACTTGATCGGATTGTTCGTCGCTGACCGTGAGCTGACGCTCTGCACCATCCCCGAGGTACTGGATCCCGCACCCGGATTCGGCGAGCACCTGGCGACGGTCCTTGCCGACATCGGTGCTGACACCCTCGATGCCATTGTCTGGCAGTTGATGCTCGACGAGCCGTCGCTGTTCCGTCAGCCGACCGCCCCGCTGGGCGAGATGCTCGAGGCGTCAGGTTACGTCCGCGACGGTGACTACGTTGCGGTCGACGGATTCGATTTCGAGGCATACCACCTGGCGAACCGGGCCCGCATGCTCGAGGTCCGCGAGAATCTGCACCCCGAAGAAGCCGCGTCGGTGATCGCCTTCGTCGATGTGGTCATGGCCGCGAAAGCCGAAGGCGTCGAGGATGTCTCGGACTGGACGCGCAAGCAGATCAAGGAGGATCCGCAGGCCTTCGCAGGCCTCGCCGAGCCGCCCGCGGCTGCGGCAGCGTTGGAGCTGTTGTCCGAACTCGACGATCATGAATCCGTATTGCATTCTGTTGCAACTGCTCTCGCCGAAAAAGGGTCGCGTCGTGTCAAGCCGGCAGCGCACTGGCTGGCGGGCAAGGCTTCGGATCGTCTCGGCAAGATCCTGGCCGCTGAGGCGTCGTACGAAACTGCGCACGATCTAGATCCCGACTGGACTCCCGCGATCTTCGATCTGGCGCTACTGGCCGCCGATCGAAGCGATGTGACGCGCGCGCTGGCTTTGCTGGGCCGAATCGAGGGTGGCGAGTCCGAGGTTCTGCACGAGGTTCTCCAGCGCTACGCCCCGGCCGAGCATCCCGAACTCGGACGAAATGACAAGTGCTGGTGCGGTTCCGGGCGAAAGTTCAAGGTTTGCCATCTCGGTAAGTCCGAGGTGACGTTCGACGACCGGGCCAGCTGGCTCTACGTCAAGGCTCAGTTGTTCTCGCGCACGCCGGAGTACTTCGACGCCGTGTTCGATCTTGCGCTCATCCGTGCCGAGCAGTTCAACAGCGAAGAAGCACTGACGCTGGCCGTCGAAGGTGGTTTGGCCGTCGACGCTGCCTTGTTCGATGCGGGTATCTTCGCGGCTTTTGTCGAGCGCCGCGGAGAACTGCTGCCTGCCGACGAACGCGAACTGGCCGATCAGTGGTTGTCGATTCCGCGCTCGGTGTACAAGGTCGCCTCGACGGAGCCGGGACAGTTGGTGACCCTCAGCGACGTCCGCAACGGGCATCTGGTGAAGGTCACGGACGAGTGGGGCTCGCTGAACCTCGAGCCAGGCACACTCGTGTGTGCTCGTGTTCTTCCGGCCGGGTCCACGATGCGCACGTTCGGTGGCATCGAACCGCTTGCGGTAGAAGACAAGAAGGAGTTGATCCAACTGATCGAGTCCGAGGACACCGAGCCGGGTCAGCTGGTGGAGTTCCTCAGTCGCGGCCTTGCCGGTGCGCCTTTCCGGTAGCGCGAACTACCAAAAAGGCGCACGGGGCCGGAGGCCCTAGGGCGTTACCTGAGCCAACATCATCTGCTCGAAACCCTCACCGTACGGCGGGAGCATTCCCCATTCACCGCGTGGGTCATGCTGCGCTGCTTCGAATACCGTTCGCGCGTGACTGAACTCCAGGAAACCCTCACGGCCGTGGTAGTGCCCGATGCCCGAAGCCCCGACGCCGCCGAAGGGTGCGTCGCTCAGCCCGGGGTGAGACATCGCGTCGTTGATGGTGACGCCGCCCGAGACGGTGCGTTCGAGTACGGATTCCTTCTCGTCCAGATCGGTTCCGAAGTAGTACAGCGCCAACGGTTTCGGTCGTGAATTGATGTCGGCGACGACGTTGTCGAGTTGGTCGTACGGCAAGACGACGACGGCCGGCCCGAAGATCTCCTCCTTCATGATCTGCGCGTCGGTCGGAGGGTCGACCACGATTCGCAGTGGGCGACGACGAGTGTCTGCGGAGAGTTCTTCGTCGGGAACGGTGATGATTCGTGCCCCACGTTCTTCGGCGTCCGCGATGTACCCCTCGATGCGTGCGAGGTGACGATCGCTGACTATCGAGACCATGTCTTTGTTGTCGGCGATCGTGGGAAACAGTCCCGTGAACTGGTCGGTGAACGCGTCGATGAATGCTTCCGTGTTCTCGCGCGGAACGTAGATCAGATCGGGAGAGACACAGAGTTGACCGGCGTTGGTGGACTTCGCGATAGCCAAACGCGAAGCAGCAGAGCTGATATCGGCACTGCGGCTCAAGACGCTCGGTGACTTGCCGCCGAGTTCGAGGGTGACCGGCACCAGGTTCTTCGCAGCATTGGCCATGACCAGCTTTCCGACGGTCGTGCTGCCGGTGAAGACGAGGTGGTCGAAAGGCAGCGACGTCAGCAGATCAGCGACTTCCGGGCCGCCGGTCACCACCGCGACCTCCACGGGGTCGAGAGTTCGACGCGCCGCCTCGGCCAGGACGGCCGCAGTATTGGGCACGATCTCCGACGGTTTGAGAACGGCGCGATTTCCTGCTCCGAGGGCGCAGGCGAGCGGGCTCAGGAGAGTGAACAGGGGAGCATTCCAGGTTCCGATGATGCCGATCGAACCCTTCGGCTGGTACGACACGTACGCCGTGGCACCCAACTGGTCCTGCATCGCTCCGGTAGCTCTCGGTGAGCGAATCATCCACTCTTCGAGCGAATCACGAACGTGCTTGAGTGAAACCATCGACCCGAGAACGTCATTCATCACCGAGTAGGCCGGGATTCGGCCGCCGAAGTCTTCGTTGATCGCCTCGGTCAGATCCTTGTGGTTTGCCACCAGGAGATCGACGACGCGTTGAATGCGCTCGCGTCGTGTCTGCGCGGACGGAAGACCAGCGGCTCGAGTTGCTTCCTGCTGAGCGCGCAGAATCTCTTCGAGATCAGTGGTGACGGCGGCATCGGTGCTCATGGGCACTCCTCGTAGTGGCGAAGTATTGACCGGACCGTATCGACGCGGTGCGAGTGGATGCCCTTTTCGTCTCGTTGACCGGGACGGATTCGATTGGTAGAGAGAACACATGTCGCAGACACAGGTAGAAGACACTGCAGTGAAGATTTCCGTCGAGGAATCGGTGGGACTCGGTTTCCTGACGCTCGATCGGCCGGCGCGGCGCAATCCGCTCTCGGCGGAGACCATGCGTGAGGTGACGGCTGCCCTTGTCGAATTGTCTGTAGACGAGCGCGTGCGGGTCGTGATGGTGCGCGCCGAAGGCCCGGTGTTCTCCGCCGGACACGATCTGACGGAGATGATCGGGAGAACCCTCGAGGACGAGCGGGCGATCTTCGACGGCTGTACCGAGATGATGGAGACCGTACAGCGGATTCCGCAGCCGGTGATTGCCGCAGTACAGGGCCCGGCTATCGCGGCGGGCTGCCAACTGGCCGCGTCGTGTGATCTGGTTGTTGCTGCGTCGAATGCTGTCTTCGGCACGCCGGGCGTCAAGATCGGACTGTTCTGCTCGACGCCCATGGTGGCGCTGAGCAGGGCAGTAGGGCGCAAGCGCTCGATGCAGATGTTGCTCACCGGGCAGACGATCGACGCCGACACCGCTGCGGACTGGGGTCTGGTGAACTTCGTCGTCGCGCCCGAAGACCTGGACCGAGAGGTGCGCGAACTGGCCGCCAAGATCACGACGGCCAGCCCCTTGACGGTGAAGATCGGTAAGCAGGCGTTCTATCGCCAGATCGATCTGCCGCAAGCGCAGGCGTACGAGGCGATGGCGGAAACTATGGCAACCAACGCCGTGACCTGCGATGCTCAGGAAGGTATGCAGGCCTTTGTGGACAAGCGAAAGCCCGAATGGCGCAATAAGTAACGATCGCTCTTCCGGTTTAGTTGGACGTCCTATAACCTGAGGCGCATGAGCCTGGATCCACGCACCAACACTGTCGACGGAGTGCTTCGGCGCTCGGCAGCCAAGTACCCCGACCGTGTAGCCGTCGTATTCGAAGATCGCACTCGCACCTACCGCGAACTCGACGACGCGGTGACGCGGGTCGCCGCCTACTTGCTCGGTCTGGGGCTCGAACACGGCGACCGCGTCGCGGCATACGGAACCAACTCCGACGCCTATGCAATCGGATTTCTTGCCTGTGCACGAGCAGGTTTGGTGCATGTTCCGGTCAATTACGCACTGAAGGGGGAGGAACTCCGGTACCTCGTGGCGCAGTCAGGCGCCCGCGCGGTGTTGGTGGATCCGGCATTGGCGCCGACGCTCGACTCGGTACGCTCCGACCTCGATCTCGATCACGTGATCGCACTGCGGGACGCGGAACTGTCCGTCGTCACGATCGGTGAGGCAGGCGAGGTGCCGGTCTTCGAACCGCGTGCGACGTCGACCGATCTGGCGCAACTCCTGTACACCTCGGGCACCACCTCGAAGCCCAAGGGCGCCATGATGTCTCACGGTGCACTGGTTCACGAGTACGTGTCCTCGGTGATCGCGCTCGGCCTCGACAAGAACGACAACCCGCTGATCTGCATGCCGATGTACCACTCCGCGGGCATGCACGTCTTCATGCTGCCGTACCTGTCCGTCGGCGCGACGGTCAGTCTGATGCAGGCGCCGGACATCCCGGAAATCCTGCGCCGTGTCGAAGCCGAAAAGATCGGATCGCTGTTCCTGGCGCCGACCGTGTGGGTACCGCTGGCCAACCATCCGGACCTCGAGACCCGCGATCTGTCGTCGCTGAAGAAGGCGCAGTACGGCGCCTCGATCATGCCGGTCACCGTGCTCAATCGTCTGCGCGAGCGCTACCCGGACATCGGTTTCTACAACTGCTTCGGCCAGTCCGAAATCGGCCCACTGGCAACAGTTCTCCAGCCCAGCGAGCATGCTGATCGCCCGTCTTCCTGTGGTCGCGCGGTGTACTTCGTCGAAACCCGCGTCGTCGACGCCGACGGAAACGATGTTGCCGACGGTGAGTCCGGCGAGGTTCTCTACCGCTCACCGCAGCTGTGCAACGGCTACTGGGAGAATCCGGAAGCCACCGCCGAGGCCTTCCGTGACGGCTGGTTCCATTCGGGCGATCTGGTCGTGCGGGACGAAGAAGGGTTCATCACGGTCGTCGACCGGATCAAGGACGTCATCAACACCGGCGGCATCCTGGTGGCGTCACGCGAGGTCGAAGATGCGGTCTACACGCACCCCGCCGTGGCAGAAGTTGCCGTGATCGGTACGCCCGACGAGAAGTGGATCGAGGCCGTCACCGCGATCGTCGTGCTCAAGGACGGCAACGACGCGTTGACGCCCGAGGCGTTGATTGCCCACGTCAAGGAGCGAATCGCTCCGTTCAAGGTGCCCAAGCATGTCCGTTTCGTGGCCGAGCTTCCGCGCAACCAGAGCGGCAAGCTACTGAAGCGGGAACTGCGCACCGTCTGAAGCTTGCTATAGGTTCTGCCTTACCTTCGGTTCGTTTTCAGGTCTTTGACTCCGATTGCCTCACGGTATTGACTTCGGGGGACGGCATGGACTTCGGAAACAGCAAGGTGAGTGGTGGGAATGCAGGTCGACGCAGATGACTTCGCAGATATCTTGGCGACTGCGCGGGAGTTCATCCGTAAGGAAGTAGTTCCGCGTGAGCAGGAGATAGCCGACACCGACGCCATTCCTGAGGACATACGCAAGAAGGCCGCAGCTATCGGGCTCTTCGGTTACGCGATCCCTCAGGAATGGGGTGGGCTCGGACTCGATCTCGCCCAAGACGTCGAACTGGCAATGGAATTCGGCTACACGTCTCTGGCGCTGCGTTCGATGTTCGGTACCAACAACGGAATTGCCGGACAGGTGCTGGTCGGCTTCGGTACCGACGAGCAGAAGGCTCAGTGGCTCGAGCGCATCGCCTCCGGTGATGTCGTGGCTTCCTTTGCTCTCACCGAACCGGGCGCGGGCTCCAACCCGGCCGGCCTTCGGACCAAGGCAGTGCTGGACGGATCCGACTGGGTGATCGACGGCAACAAGCGGTTCATCACCAATGCTCCACTGGCGCAGCTGTTCGTGGTGTTCGCGCGCACTCGCCCGGCGGATTCCGATGGTCCGGGAATTGCAGTGTTCCTGGTTCCGGCTGACACGCCAGGTGTCACGGTCGGTCCCAAGGACAAGAAGATGGGTCAGGAAGGTGCTTGGACCTCCGAGGTCACCTTCGACAACGTCCGAGTTCCCGAGTCGGCCCTCGTCGGTGGCGACCAGGACACCGGATACCGCGCAGCGATGACGTCTCTCGCGCGCGGACGAGTCCATATCGCGGCGCTCTCGGTGGGAGCAGCACAGCGAGCGCTCGACGAATCTGTCGCGTTCTCCGTGGTCACGGAACAGGGCGGCACCGCGATCGGCGACTTCCAGCTGGTTCAAGCGATGCTGGCAGACCAGCAAGCCGGTGTGATGGCAGGGCGCGCGATGGTGCGCGAGGTGGCCGCGCGGTACGTCAGCGGTGAGGATCGCCGTCTCGGGCCTTCGGCGGCAAAGCTTTTCTGCACCGAGATGGTGGGCAAGGTCGCAGATCTCGCCGTGCAGATCCACGGGGGCAACGGGTACATGCGCGGTGTTCCGGTCGAACGCATCTACCGTGAAGTTCGCCTGTTGCGCCTGTACGAGGGAACCAGCGAGATCCAGCGTCTGATTCTCGGTGGTGGGCTCGTGGCGCAAGCGAAAAAGCAAAACCAGCGCTGACACATTTTCCAGACGAGCTTTAACCTCACGAACGGAGTGGACATGGGATTGTTGGACGGCAAGGTTGCGGTAGTGACCGGCGGAGCCCAGGGCATCGGGCTCGAAATTGCGCGCACCTTCATCAAGGAAGGCGCGACCGTCGTTCTCGGCGACATCAACGAAACCGTGGGAACGGCTGCGGTCGCCGAACTCGGTGGAGAGTCGGTCGCCCGTTTCGCTTCCTGCGACGTGCGTGACTCCGGACAGGTCGAGGCCATGCTCGATCTGGCCGAAAGCGCTTTCGGTCCAGTCGATGTCATGGTCAACAACGCCGGCATGACGCGCGACGCCACGATGCGGAAGATGACCGAGCAGGACTTCGACGACGTGATCGCCGTTCACCTCAAGGGCGCCTGGAACGGAACACGCGCTGCCGCCGCCCGCATGCGCGAGCGTGAGACGGGCGCGATCGTGAACATCTCGTCCATCTCCGGCAAGGTGGGCATGCTCGGGCAGACCAACTACTCGGCCGCGAAGGCCGGGATCGTCGGTCTGACGAAGGCCGCGGCAAAAGAGGTCGCGTTCAAGAACGTTCGCGTCAACGCCGTTCAGCCCGGACTGGTCCGCACGGCGATGACCGAGGCGATGCCCGAACGGATCTGGAACGAGAAGCTTGCCGAGATTCCGATGGGGCGCGCAGCCGAGCCTTCGGAAGTTGCTTCGGTTGTGCTGTTCCTCGCGAGCGACCTCTCGAGCTACATGACCGGCACGGTTCTCGAGATCACCGGCGGCCGCCACATCTGATCCGTCCTGTTCGAGTGCAAGAATTCAGAGTGTGAGAATTCTGGGTGTAAAACTTCTGGGGTGACTACTGACATGGGACAGCCGAACTCGGATCTTCCGCTCGACGGAATCACCGTAGTTGCACTCGAACAGGCGGTGGCGGCACCGCTCGCCACCAGACATCTCGCGGACATGGGTGCGCGGGTGATCAAGATAGAACGCGTCGGCGAGGGTGACTTCGCGCGTCACTACGACCAGGCGGTTCACGGTCAGGCATCACACTTCGTGTGGCTCAACCGTTCCAAGGAATCGATCGCCGTCGATGTGAAGTCGGAAGCCGGCCGGCAGATCCTTCTCGATCTGGTCGCGCGAGCCGATGTGTTCCTGCAGAACCTGGCTCCCGACGCAGCCGCGAGACTGGGGTTCGGCGCGGAGGAACTGCGCGATAAATACCCACGGCTCATCGTGATCGACATGTCCGGCTACGGCAGTGCCGGCCCGCGGCGCGAGCGCAAGGCCTACGACATGTTGGTCCAAGCCGAGACCGGAATGATCTCCGTGACAGGCACACCGGAGACGGCCACCAAGACCGGCATCCCGGTCTCCGACATCGCGGCAGGAATGTACGCGCTGACTTCGATTCTGAGCGCCCTGTTCCGTAGAGAGCGAACGGGCAAGGGAGCGCTCGTCGAGGTCTCGATGTTCGATTCCACCGTCGAGTGGCTGGGCCATCCGATGTACATGAAAATGTATGCGGACAAGCAGATTCCACGTGTCGGACTCGGCCATGCCGCGATCGTTCCCTACGATTCGTATCCCACGGCCGACGGCGAAATCCTGATCGGCGTCCAGAACGATCGTGGATGGCGAGCGCTGATGGTGGACGTGTTCGAGCGAGAGGATCTGGTCGATCATCCGCGTTACCGCACCAACATCGTGCGCGTCGAAAACCGTGGCGAGGTAGACGAATTGGTGGGCTCTCTGACGCGTCTGTACTCGACGACAGATCTGGATCAGCGTCTGGCCGCCGCTGGTGTTCCGGCCGCGGCACTCAACGACATGGCCGGTCTGCTGGAACATCCGCAGCTGGAGAAGCGTGCCAGATGGCGGTCCGTGGGCACCGAGAACGGTCCGATCGATGCCGTGCTGCCTCCGATGACGTATTCGGATGTCGAAATGCGCATGGGTGACGTTCCGGCACTCGGCCAGCAGACGGATTCTCTGCTGGCCGAGTTGGGACTTACGGGCGACCGGATCGCGGAACTTCGCCGCGACGGATCGATCGGTTAACGCTTCTAGCGTCGCAGGTTCTCGAACACCGCGGCAATCCCTTGTCCGCCACCGATACACATGGTCTCGATCCCGTACCGTGCCTGGCGCCGGTCGAGTTCGCGCAGCAGATTGGCGAGGATCCGCCCACCGGTAGCGCCGACAGGATGTCCGAGCGAGATCCCGGAACCGTTGACGTTGAAGCGTTCTTCGATGTCCTGCGCGCTCAATCCCCAAGCCTTGGCGCACGCGAGAACCTGGGCGGCGAAGGCCTCGTTGACTTCGATGAGGTCGATGTCGTCCAGCGACAGATCGACACGGGAGAGAGCCTTCGCCACGGCAGGCACCGGTCCGATGCCCATCCGGTTCGGCTCCACACCGGCCACACCCCAGCTGACCAGTTTCGCGAACGGCCGCAGGCCCAGCCGTTCGGCGTTGGCCGCAGTGGTGACGATGGCCGCGGCTCCGGCGTCGTTCTGGCCGCAGGCGTTTCCGGCGGTGACTGTTGCTTCAGGGTCGACGCGACCTCGAATGGGGCGCAGTGCAGCAAGATCGGACAGTTGTATCCCTCGGCGCGGATGCTCGTCTTGGGTGACGACTGTCTGCTCACCACGGCGTCCGGGCACCGAAACGGGAATCGTCTCGTCGTCGAAGTACCCACTGTCTTGGGCGTGAACGGCCCGTTCGTGCGATCGCACCGCGTATCGGTCCTGCTCGTCGCGGGTGATCGAGTACTCCCGGCGCAAGTTCTCGGCGGTCTCGATCATGCCGCCTTCCACCGGAAAGTTGACTCCGCCGGAGTTCGTGCGCGGTTTGGCCAATCGGTCGTGGAACTCGACGGAAGGGCGCTTTGTGCCCCAACGCATGTCGGTGGAGTAGAACTCGGTTCCGCTCATGCTCTCGGCGCCGCCGGCGATGACCAGATCACTCATCCCGGTCTGTACCTGCATCGCGGCGTAGATGATCGCCTGCAATCCCGAACCGCAACGGCGATCGAGTTGTATTCCGGGAACGGACACGTCGAGACCGGCGTCGAGTGCCGCGATTCGCCCGATGGCCGCGGCCTCTCCGTTGGCGTACCCCTGACCGAAGATGACGTCGTCGACATCGGTGGACGCAATGCCGGTTCGTTCGACGAGGCCACGCACAACAGTGCCGGCGAGTGTGGTGACGGGAACGTCCTTGAAGACTCCGCCGAATCCGCCCACCGGGGTGCGAACGGGTTCACAGATGACTGCGTCGTGCATGGAATGCGCCTGTCTCGAGGAGAGGTGGGGAATGCGTCGCGTGAACGGGCCGATCGAAGGGCCCACCGCGACCTGGCCACTCGAATATCCAGCACGCGTGGCGCGGTTGTCAACAGCAGGAACGACCTGTTCGGACATAGTTTCCGCCATACGGTTCGTATGCGAAATCGACTTTGACACCTATACCGTTCGGGGATTGAATGGATGCAGCGTCTCTGCCGCACACACGTCGCGGTGGGATGAAAGTTCCTGGAGTCGAATCAATTTCGTCGACCGGGAGGGCACGAAGTACCGACTGACAGGTGGAACAGTGACTCGTTTGGCGCAGACGGCGGGATTGACCGAAACTCAGACCGATATCGTCGGGGCGGTACGCGAGTTCGTCGATCGTGTGGTCATCCCCGCGGCGCAGGAACTCGAACACTCGGATACGTACCCGACCGACATCGTCAAGCAGATGAAGGACATGGGTCTGTTCGGACTGACCATCGACCCCGAGTACGGGGGTATCGGCGAATCATTGCTCACCTACGCGCTGTGCGTCGAAGAATTGGCCCGTGGATGGATGAGCGTGTCCGGTGTCATCAACACGCATTTCATCGTGGCTCACATGATTTCGGCGCACGGGACGCCGGAACAGAAGGCGAAGTACCTGCCGCGTTTGGCTTCCGGGGAACTCACCGGTGCATTTTCCATGTCGGAGCCTGCCCTCGGTTCCGATGTTGCTGCCATATCGACCAAGGCGAAGCGGACGGACTCCGGCGATTACGTGATCACCGGCCAGAAGATGTGGCTGACCAACGGGGGTTCCTCGACCTTGGTGGCAGTCCTGGTCAAGACGGACGAGGGCGCGGAGAAGCCGCACAACAATCTGACGACGATATTGATCGAGAAACCCGCAGGTTTCGGCGAGGTACTCCCGGGCCTGACCATTCCGGGCAAGCTCGAGAAGATGGGGTACAAGGGAATCGACACCACGGAGATGATCTTCGACGGTTTCGAGATCGGAGCCGAGGAGGTTCTCGGTGGCACCCCTGGCTCGGGATTTCGGCACATGATGGACGGCGTCGAGGTCGGCCGGGTCAACGTCGCCGCGCGTGCCTGCGGAATTGCCCAGCGCGCTTTCGAACTGGCTGTCAGCTACGCCAAGCAACGCGAGACTTTCGGCAAGCCGATCGCCGAGCATCAGGCCATCGCGTTCCGGATCGCCGAGATGGGCACCAAAGTCGAAGCGGCACATCTGATGATGGTCAACGCTGCCAGGCTCAAGGACTCGGGTGAGCGCAACGATGTCGCAGCGGGTATGGCGAAGTATCTGGCGAGTGAATTCTGCTCGGAGGTCACCCAGGACAGCTTCCGTATCCACGGCGGATACGGCTATTCCAAGGAATACGAGATCGAGCGGTTGATGCGTGAGGCGCCGTTCCTTCTGATCGGTGAAGGCACCAGCGACATCCAGAAGCAGATCATCAGCAAGGGCCTGCTTCGCACGTACAACTGAGCCGAGAAGCGGCACCGCGAATATGCGCGGTGCCGCTTTGTCGTGTCGGGTCAGCGGGTGAAGGCCAGGGTTGTCACCGGTGACCGGTTGCCGTATGCGTCAACGGCTTCGACGCGGGCTTCGTATGCGGTGCCCGCTGCGGCATCGGGAATCGGAATGTCGAGGCTGTTCGGCCGCGGCATGAAGTAGAAGTCCGAGAGCACCTTCGACGAGACCACCTTCGCTCCGGTGGCTGTGTCCGTGACCTCGACGGCGTAGTGGTGCACCATCTGATCGTCCTTGGCCTGCGCGATCCTCAGTGCGGTCGCACCGTTTTCGCCGGTCGTCACCGAGAGCGGAGTGCTCGAGGTGAACTCCGGCGCGTGCGTGTTCCGTGCGCCCGAGGTGTAGCGGAAGTTGTCCTTGATCTGCTGGTTGGTCGACCCGTCGAGTTCGACCGTCCACCCCGAACCGCTCAGCGTGCCCGCGCTCGAGTACGGCGGCTGCCAGTTGGCTGACCACGCGCCACCGGCGTAGATGTCGTGCTTGTCTGCCGCCATGTTGATTCGGTTGATTTCCGTGCGGTCCTGGTAGACCTCGACGAAGAGCGCTTGGGCAGTGGGTGATTCGAAACGGTTCGCGAGACCGGACTCGGTCACCATCTGGTAGCCGTGATCGATTTCGATGTACGACATCGAGCCGTCGTTGACCGACGTGAAGTCACGCTGATGGATCGACCGGTCGTCGTTGTTGTTCAGATGTGAGTGCCCGGAGAAGAAGATTGCCTGAGGGAAGGCACTCAGGTCTTCGGTCAATCGAGGGTTCGACGCCTGCTGGCCGTCCATGGCTGTGTTGCTTGCCGGCCGGTGTCCCTGGACCAGGATCGGCTTGGTCAGGTTCCCGGACTCCGCGGTGATTTCGGTCAGGCGGGACTTCAGCCAATTGCGTTGCGCTGAATCATTGTTGTAGGTTTCGGTGTTGACCGTGAAGAGATGGACACCATTGACGTCGGATTCGTAGTATCCGCCACCGGAATCCGGGAACCACTCCGCCGGGTATCCGGCTCTGATCGCCGCGAGACTTGCATCGTGATTGCCGTTGGAGATCAGGAGTTGTGTGTCGTTCATGCCCTTTCGGGCGAGGTTTGCCTGGAAGATTTCTGCGACGATCTTGTGGTCGGGCCCCTTGCCGTCTCCGTTGTCGTTGATCATGTCCCCGTTGGAGAGGATGACGTCGGGTTTCGGGAAGATGGAACCGATTGTGTCGAAGAAGCTTTCGTACTTCTTGTCGTTGTTCGCGTGATCGCCGACGTGGACGTCGGACATCACGACGACCTGAGCCAGCGGCTTTTCCGAGGTCTTGATCAGGTAGCCGAACGAGACGGCCGCGCTCGCGTGATCGCCGCGGAAAGCTGCGACAGTGACGTTGGTGTCCTGTGCGATGTGCAGCGGACGTCCCGGCGTGGCAGCTTGGCTGTCGGTGGTGGGTGTCGTTCCGTCCACGGTGTAGCGGACGGTGGCGCCGAGCTCGGCGGTGAAGGTCAGGTCGACGGGGTGCTCGTACCGTCCGCCGGGGACGCTGACGCCGGGCGCTGCGGGCGGCGTGTTGTTCTCGCCCGAAGAGCTGCCCCATTCGAAGGACGAACTGCCCCAGCCGGGTTCGGCGTGGGATTCGGCGGGGGCGATGCCGGGAACGGCGAGAGCCGCTGTCACGGCTGCTATCGCGATGGTCGTACGTCTCACGAGGATTCCTTGTCTTCGACGCGGTGGTTCAGACCTATCCGTAATTGGTCTGGACCAATTACGGTAGGTGGCGCCGGGTAGAAGAAGGTGTGTCCTGAATGTCCGATTAATGAAGCGTGTGTGAACACCCTGCAGTGCTTGGTACCGGTATACCTGTCTGCGTTTATGGCAAAGTCGATGGAGTGGACCTACGTCAGATCGAGTACTTCCTTGCCGTTGCCGGTGGTGAGTCCTTGTCGACGGCTGCGCAGAATCTGTCGGTCACCAAGCCGTCGCTGTCGCAGGGTATTCGTGGCCTCGAGCGCGAACTCGGAGTCGAACTGTTTCACCGTGTCGGTCGCGGTTTGGTGCTGACGGCAGCAGGTCGGGCGTTGGTAGGGCCGGCGAGGCAGATGACTCGCAGCAGCGCGGCCGCGTTCGACGTCGCGATCGGTACGGCCGACGAGCCTCGTGGCCGGCTCGACATCTGCTCCGCGGCACATGGTCTCGAAGGTCCGATCGCACGCATCGTGGCAGACTTTCGTGAGCGGTGGCCTGCCGTGACCGTTCGGGTCGGTGAGTTGCCGCAGGGTGCAACGTCTGAGCAGGTGTTGGCAGACGGCGCGTGCGAGGTGGTCTTCAGCTATTGGCCACCCGACATGTCGGCGCTGTCCACGAAAGTGTTGGGGGTGAACGAGTACTGGCTGGCAGTGCCGTCGGGGGTTCATCCCGACGTCTGGCCGAATGGTGTGAAACCCGCTGCGGGAGAGCCGGTGTCATTGACGGCATTGCCCGATCTCCCCGTGGTGGGTGTGCTCAAACACTCGCGGGCTCGCCTTGCCATCGAGTCGTCTCTGCAGGCCGCCGGGGCCCGGACTCGGATGTCGACGGAGTTGGCGCAGCGGGAGACCGTCGGCGCGTTCGTCTTTGCTGGTTTGGGCATGGCATTCATGGAGCGTTCGTTGGCCGAGAGATCGGTCGCGTCCGGCGCGGAGACATTTCCGGTGGAGCCGCCGATCTCACTGAATTACGGCGTCGAGTTCGATCCGGAGACGCTCTCGCCGTTGGGCAGGCTGTTCGTAGAGGGCTTGTGACGTGGGGAGATGTTCTCGATGTACGCAGACCCGGCCGGTGAGAGCGGGCCGTCGCGGTAGACCAAGATCGTCTGCCGGGTGATCGGTGGGAAAAGCGAGCGAACCTCAGATGCCGGGGAGTCTTGTTCGGCGATCGATCTGGGCAGCAGCGCGGCGCCTACACCTTGCCCGACCATTTCCCGGACAGCAAGGCGATCTGGCACTTCCACGACGACGTCGGTGAGTTCCAGATCGTCGTCGATCGAGTGCCCGCGCCGAACTGCGGATGCCTCGACCACCATCGGCAGGCGCGCGACCACGGTGCGCGGAACCGGATCGGGAAGGTCTGTGGCCAGGCGAATGGGGATCGACAAGACCGTTTCCTGGGTGCTCACGGCAATTTCTCGAAGCCCGTCGGAGACTTCGGCACCCGGGTGGGTCTCGAGAAACCCGAGTTCACACGTACCTGCTCTCACGAGCGCACGCACGTCCTGTGCGTTGGCGGAGGCGTTCGTCGAGAACCGAATTCCGGGTGCCGTCAGATGGAGGCGTCCGGCGACCTCTGCAACAGGGTCGATGGCGAGATCGGACTGAACTGCTATGGCGAGTTCCCCGGCGCGCAAAGCGGTTACCGCAGCCACCGCGGCCTCGGCCCGAGCAACGTCGGCGAGCAACGTACGGGCAGAATCGGCAACTGCCAGTCCGACCGTGGTGGGAGCCAGACCGCGAGTGGTGCGCTCGAAGAGTGTGGCTCCGAGAGCTCGTTCGAGGTTGCGCACGGCCTGCGAGAGGGACGGTTGCGAGATACGCAGGACGTCCGCGGCGGCAGTGACGCTGCCGTGATCGACGACCGCGACGAGATACTGCGCGCTGCGTATGTCCATCCCGGGTGCCTGCATCTGACGAATTCTCCCAGATGACGGACCCTTGGCGGCGGTGACTTGCTGCGACCTGCTGACATAGGTCTGAGCTATGGCTCTGTGCGCCTTCTCGTCTTTGTGGCGCAGGCCATAGCGATGGTCGACTGTTCCAGTACCACCGACCGCGGTTCGTGCTCGGTGAGTACCTGGAACACAGGAGCGTGATGTGAGCGAGCTTCACCTACCCAACCGGATACGCCACTCGGCGTCGACACGGCCGTCCGATCCGGCAATCACGTGCGGCGACCGAACGTTGACTTGGGCTGAGCTGGATGGCGAGACCAGCACCTTGGCGAGTGCGCTGGCAGAAGTGACCACAACGGGTGCTCGTGTCGGTGCGCTACTGCGTATGGGGCTCGAAGGTGCGGAAACCTTCATCGCATGTGCGAAGGCAGGCGCTGTGTTCATACCGTTGAACTGGCGGCTCAACCCACTCGAACTCGTCGACATCGCCGAGGACGCGGAGCTCGACGTCTTGATCGTCGATGACGAGTTCGCCGCGGGGGCGGCGGCGATGTCCGCAGCGTTGCCGGACATCGAGGTCATAACCGTGGGAGCTGCAGGGGGCCTGCCGGATTCGCGAACCTGGGCGGAGTTCGTGGCATCAGGGACCGGTGTCGACCCCGGACACGGGCACGATCCGGACGCAGCAGTTCTGCAGCTGTACACGTCCGGGACAACCGGCCGGCCCAAGGGCGTCGTGGCCACGCACCGGAATCTGTACAACGAGCCCGAGGGGTTCGATGTCTACGAATTCGGTTCGAATGCAGTCGCACTCGATGCACTTCCCCTCTTTCACATCGCCGGTGCCGGCTGGATGAGTACATGCTTGTCGGCCGGAGTACCTTTGGTGCTGCTCGGAGACATGGCGCCTGCTCGGGTCGCTGATGCCATCGCGACCCACCGCGTCACCCACGCATTTCTGGTGCCTGCAGTCATTCAGACGCTGGTAGATCTGCCGACTCTCGACAGTTTCGATCTGACCAGCCTGGAGGTGGTCGCCTATGGGGCGTCACCGATCACTCCGACGCTCCTCGCCCACGCGATGACTGTCTTGAACTGCAGATTCGTTCAGCGATACGGGATGACCGAGACGACGGGTTCGGTATCCGTCCTTCGTGCTTACGACCATCATGTGAGCGGGCCGCGTTCGGAGTTGCTTCGCTCTGCGGGCAAGCCGATGATCGGCGTCGAGATCTCGATTCGAGACGTCACCACTGGTGAGGAATTGCCGCCCAATAGTTCCGGTGAGATCGTCGCGCGCAGTAGAAACAACACTCGCGGATACTGGCGACGTGACCGTGAGACCGCCGAATTGTTCACCCACGACGGTTTCCTCCGAACGGGGGACGCCGGCCATCTGGACGACGAGGGGTATCTGTTCGTCACCGATCGACTCAAGGACATGATCATCACCGGCGGAGAGAACGTCTATCCGATCGAGGTGGAATCCATTCTGGCCGAGCACCCCTCGGTAGCCGAGGTCGCGGTGGTCGGGGTTCCCGACAAGCGCTGGGGTGAATCCGTGACCGCAGTGGTCAAACTGGTCGACGGTGCCGACGTGCCGAGCATCGACGAGTTGATCGCGTTCAGCACAGCGAAGTTGGCGTCGTACAAGAAACCTCGCCAGATCCATTTCGTGGACTCCCTACCTCGCAACGCGAGCGGAAAACTGCTCAAGTCGAGCCTGCGGACCATGCTGAACGCGAGCGGAGAAGCATCATGATCGTGACCGAAGATGTCGGTGTCGCACAGCGTGAGGCGTGGGCGAACAAAGTTCTTCCACCAGTGGAACAGGTGCGGGACGGATTGTGGTCGATCCCTGTTCCCATGCCGGACAACCCTTTGCGCTACGTACTCGTCTACGCACTCGCGCTCGACGACGGACTTGCCCTCATCGACGTCGGTTGGGATCACGAACAGTCCTGGCAGGCTCTCGTCGACGGCATAGCATCGATCGGATACCACGTTTCCGAAGTGCGCTATGCGGCAATCACGCACCTGCATCCCGATCACTTCGGCCTGGCGCCGCGTCTTCGGCAGGTCAGCGGCGCAACGCTTGCGATGCATGTGGCCGACGCGACGCTCCTCGGATACCACGGTCCCGAGCAGACCCGCGACGACATCAGTGGCTGGAACCTGCAATTGTCCGAACTCGGCGCACCGGCCGAAGTGCTCGACGCGTCTCGGGTCGACCTGGTGCGGTTCGCCGAGCACGAAACCATCGACATTGTTCTGGGAGATGGGGATTCACTCAACCTGCCCGGTTGGAATCTCCGCGCCCAGTGGACACCGGGGCACACTCCCGGACATCTCTGCTTCGTGGAAGAGGCCAGAGGCTTGTTGTTCAGCGGCGATCACATGCTGCCGAGGATCAGCCCGAACATCTCCACGATTCCCGGTGAACTCGAGAACCCACTTCATCGTTATCTTCTCTCGCTCGAGGCGACGACAACACTGGGCGAGTGCGAAGTGCTTCCGGCACATGAATATCGATTCCGTGGGATCGCCGATCGTGCACGTCAATTGATGGGGCACCACGAGGAGCGATTGGCGGAGATCGTGGCTGCGGTGCAGGATGAGCCTGAATCCACGGCCTGGGAACTCTCACGCACGATCTCCTGGTCTCGCCCGTTCGAACAGATGTCGCCGCGACTACTTCGCTTGGCAGTCCGCGAAACCCATGCTCATCTTGTTGTTTTGGCCAAGCGGGAGATCGTGACACCGTCCGGCGGCACACCCGTGCGCTGGAGCATTCGCGCGCAGTGACCTTTCAAGAATCTCATCACGGAAGTAGGAACCGAACATGAGCGTCGTGCTCACCGACTTCGCCGACGGCGTTGCCGTCATCACCCTCAATCGTCCCGAGGCCAAGAACGCGGTCAACCTGGAACTCGCACAGGCACTCGCCGCCGCGATCGACGAGTTCGAGGAACGCCCCGATCTCACCATCGGCATTCTGACCGGAGCTGGTGGAACCTTCTGCGCCGGTATGGATCTGAAGGGATTTGCGCGCGGAGAGCGGCCATCGCTACCGGGTCGTGGTTTTGCCGGTCTGACCGAGGCTCCGCCGTCGAAGCCGCTGATCGCAGCCGTCGAAGGTTGGGCACTCGCCGGCGGTTGCGAACTGGCCTTGGCGGCCGACTTGATCGTGGCGTCCACGGACGCGAAATTCGGCCTGCCCGAAGTGAAGCGGGGACTTGCAGCGGCCGCCGGCGGACTCCTACGTCTGCCGAAAATTCTTCCGTATCAGTTGGCCATGGAAATCGCGATCACGGGGGATCCGCTCAGTGCCACCGTGGCGCATCATCACGGCTTGGTCAATCGGCTCGCCGAACCGGGACAGGCGCTGACCGTCGCACGCGAGCTTGCGGCCCGAGTAGCGGCTAACGGTCCACTGGCTGTTCGCGCGACCAAGCAGGTGCTGGCAATGTCCGCCAAGTACACCGATCCGGATGCCTTTGTCGCGCAACGCGAATTCATCGATCCGGTCTTCACCTCTCGTGATGCCAAGGAGGGCGCCACGGCATTTGCCGAGAAGCGCTCTCCCGTGTGGAGTGGTTCATGAGTGCCGAGACGATCGAGCGTGCGGCCGTAAGCATCGACCGAGACGGTGCTGTCGCGACGATTGTTCTCTGTCGGCCGCACCGCCGCAACGCTCTCGATCTCGACGCCTGGATCGCTCTACGTGAAGCAGTCCTCGAACTTCAAGAGGACGCGCAGATTCGCTCGGTGATCCTGACCGGCGCGGATGGGACCTTCTGCGCGGGCTCCGATCTGGACAAGCGTGGCTCGTCGCACCCGCTCGATCGCATGCGTGTCATCAACGCAACGGCAATCGCACTGAGTGAGTTTCCCAAACCTCTGGTGGCGAAGGTCGACGGGTTTGCCGTCGGAGCCGGATGGAACATGGCGTTGCTCTGCGACTTCGTCGTGGCGGCCAAGGGTGCGAAGTTCAGCCAGATCTTTGCCAAACGGGGGTTGTCTGTCGACTTCGGTGGTTCGTGGATCCTGCCGAGACTGGTCGGCCTCCAACAAGCCAAGCGACTGGTGATGCTTGCCGAGACGATCGACGCACAGGAAGCCTACGAGCTCGGGTTGGTGACTTATCTGGTCGAACCGGCCGAGCTGGACGAACACACGTCAACACTGGCGCAGCGGCTCGCCGCCGGCCCGCCGGCCGCACTGAGTCAGTCTGCCGCCATGCTCGAACATCACACCTCCCTCTCGTTGCGGGAGGCGTTGGACAACGAGGCGAGGGCGCAAGCGGTCAATTTTGCGACGGATGCCACCGACGCGGTTCGTGCCTTCGTGGAAAAGCGGGAGCCGATCTTCACCGGAGAGTGGGCCGTACCAGGGGCAACTCGGGTGGAGTGAGCGACGGATCGCTGGTCGTATGATGGATGAGTGGATCTGCACTTCGTCACCTACTTCGTCGCTGTTGTCGACCACGGTGGGATAACGAAGGCCGCTCAGGCTCTCTACATTTCGCAGCCCTCGCTGTCACAGGCAATTCGTACGCTCGAGCGTCGACTCGGCGCCACGCTGTTCGACCGGACGGGCAGGCGGTTGGTTCTTACCGACGCGGGCCGCACGTTCGATCTCGCTGCCAGGAGAATCCTTGCCGACGTCGAGCGCGCGAAGGCGAAAGTGACCGCCGTTCGCGAACTCGAGTTCGGTCGTGTCGACGTCGTCTCGTACTCGGCGTTCTCGATCGATCCGATGGTCGAGTTGGTCCGGCGATTCCGGGCCAACTTCCCGAAGATCGTCGTGCGTGTTCTCGACACGTACGGCCCGGCCGGGGTCGACAATGCGTTGCGGCGAGGGTCGGCCGAGGTCGGCGTCACCGATCTGAGTATCGGGTACGAAGGTTTGGTCACGGCTCCGATTGCCACTCAGGAGTTGGTGCTCGCCACCCATGCGTCGTTGTCCGGCCGACTTGCAACGCCGTTGGCGGATCCGGTTCCGCGAGCGCTCTTGCACAGTTTGCCGCTTGTGGTCGATCTCGGTGATCAATCGAATCAGTTCCGGGGTCTACTGAGCGAAGGCGCCGAGAACGTAGTCGTGGACTGTGTCCACCCTGTGACCACGTGGGAACTGGTTCGCCGCGGAATCGGCGCCACTGTAGTGCCGAGAAGGGTTGCACAACAGCAGATGACAGACGTCTGCGCCTTCTCCTTCGATCCGCCGCTGACACGCGACGTCGGTATCGTCTATCGCTCGGGCGAGCAATCCCCGGCGGCCGCTGCATTCATCGCGACGGCTGCGGAAATGGCCACCTCCGCCGTTCCGTCCACGGAAGAGGAGTGAACTGTGGAGTTCCGGCAGATGGAGTACTTCCTCGCAGTGGTCGAGAACAAGGGGATCAACGGCGCCGCAGCGGCTCTCGGCGTTGCTCAGCCGACCGTGTCACAAGCGTTGCGCGGGCTCGAACGTGAACTGGGAGTGAGGCTGTTCCATCGCATCGGGCGCGGCATGGTGCTCAGTGCTGCCGGTCGCAGTCTGGTCGGCCCGAGTCGACAGGTTTTGCGAGACGTAGCTGCGGCGGCTGAACAGTTGACGGCATCCGATGGCGCCATCGTCGGTCGCCTCGACATCATGGCTTTCCCTGCACTGACCTCGGGGACGATCGTCGATCTGATTGCGGAGTTCTGTCGACGGTATCCGCAAGCACGAGTCAGATTCTCGGAACTCGAGCGTGAGGACAATCTGGAAAGTCTCATCCGGGACGGCCACTGCGAATTCGCGGTGGCTCATCTGCCGCTCGAGGCGGGCGAAGGGCTCGAAATCGTCGAATTGGGGGAGCAGGAATACCGCCTGGTCTACCCGGCGGGAACGGAACTACCCGAGGGGCCGGTACGCCTTTCGGAAATGCCGGACATTCCCATGGTATTCGTTCCTCGCGGGGCAGCGATGGGTGACGCGATCGAAGACTCGATCCGAAAGGCCGGTACCAGAACGGAACTCGCGGTGGTGACCGAGCAACGGGAGTCGCGGCTCCCGATGGTCATCGCCGGACTCGGCGGTTCGTTGGTCGAGCGCTCGGTGGCGAAATCGATGCCTGGTCAGGTGGTGGAACGGGCCTGCGAGCCGAGATTTCTGCGTGCGTACGGTCTCGCCTTCGACCCCTCGACGTTGTCGCCGGTGGGACAGGTATTCGTGAACCTGATCCACGAGTACCTGTCCGACGAACGCCGGTCACAGCACTAGAGTCGGCAGATACGTTCTCGCGCGGCAGAGTACTCGGCGGCGAGACGTTCTACTACTGCATGCGTCGGAAGGACTGCATCGATCGCTCCGATGCCCTGTCCGGCGCCCCAGATGTCTCGCCACGCCTTGGTATCGGTGTCGTTGGTCGCGAAACTCATTGCGGATGGATCGGATTCGGCCAGGTTGTCGGGGTCCAAGCCGGCGGCAACGATGCTGCCCCGCAGGTAGTTTCCGTGTACTCCGGTGAACAGGTTGGAATAGACGATGTCGGAGGCCCCTGAACCCACGATCATCTCCTTGTACGCAGGATCCGCGTTAGCCTCTTCGGTTGCGATGAAAGCTGATCCGACGTATGCCAAATCGGCCCCGGCCGCGAGCGCAGCGAGAATCGAATCACCATGAGCGATGGCACCTGACAACAGCAGTGGACCGGCGAACCACTCACGAATCTCCCGAATCAGGGCAAACGGCGACTGCCTACCGGCATGACCACCGGCCCCGGCAGCTACCGCGATCAGTCCGTCGGCGCCCTTCTCGATCGCCTTGCGTGCAAAGCGATTGTCGATGACGTCATGGAGAACGATTCCGCCGTATGCGTGGACTGCGTCGTTGATGTCGGTGCGAGCGCCGAGGGACGTGATGACGATCGGAACCTCGAACTCGGCGATGGTCGCCAGATCCTCTTCCAGGCGGTTGTTGGACCGGTGGACGATGAGGTTGACGGCAAATGGCGCCGACGGATTCTCCGGGTGCTCACGATCATGTTCCTCACGAGCCACGGTGATCAGTTTGAGCCAATCCCGAAGTGCCGACTGCGGACGAGCATTCAGTGCCGGGAAGGACCCGATGATGCCAGAGGTGCACTGCGCGATGACGAGGTCAGGAGTCGAGGTGATGAACATCGGTGAAGCGAGAACCGGGACACGCAGTTGCGACGTCAGGTCTGCGAAGGTCGTCACCTGGAACCGCCTTTCTGATCGACGGATTCGAGAAGTCTCGAGCGGAGGTCGGTCTTGAGGACCTTACCGGCAGCCGATGTCGGAAGGAGTTCTACCTCGACGACTTCGCGAATCTTCTTGTACGGCAGCACCTGCTCGGCGACAAACGCCTTGATCTGCTCGGCGTCGAACTCGGCGCCCGGAATCATCACGACGAAGGCTACGGGTTCCTGGCCGTTGCTCCCCACTTCGCGGCCGACGACCGCGGCAGTCGAGATCGCCGGGTGCGAGACCAGAATCTCTTCCAGTTCACGCGGATAGACGTTGTATCCCTTGTAGATGAGCATGTCCTTGGCCCGGTCACAGATGAAGAGGTATCCGTCCGAGTCCAGGTACGCGATGTCTCCCGTATCCAACCAGCCGTCGACGAACTGTTCTGCGGTGGTTTCCGGGTGTCCGAGATAGCCGTCGGTGACCTGAGGTCCATGCACCCAGAGTTCGCCGCGTTCGTTCTCGCCCAGAACGGTCTTCCGGTCGAGCTGATCGCGAATCTGGATTTCGGTGTCGAAGATCGGGAGGCCGACGCTGCTCTGCCGATATTCCGAGCCGTTGATCAGCGGAGCGGCCGTGACCACACAGGTGGCCTCGGTCAGCCCGTACCCTTCGACGACGAGCGCTTTGGGAAATGCCCGGCGGAGTGCGGCGAGCGTGACACTGTCGATCGGGGCGGCACCCGAAGACACGACGCACACGCTGTCGGTGTTGCGCACCGTAGCGTCGGGATGAACCGACAGTGCGTGCCACATGGCGGGAGACCCGGTGAGATAGGTGGCCTCGTGCTTTTCGATCAGCTCGAGCATCCGGCCGGGTTCGAACCGACCGGCAAACACCTGGGTGAGACCGGAAATCAACAGGAACGACGTGTTGAGCAACGAATGTGCGTGGAAGAGAGGGGAGACAACGATGGTCGCCCCGGTCCCGGGCGTCGGACCGAGAACGTCGAGGCCGTCGATGCGTCGAGGCGTGACGAGACCGTCAGGACCTGCTTCCAACTCGTGACCGGTTCTCCACCCACACATCTGCGTGATGTTGCCGACGACGTTGCGGTGAAGAACACGAACACCTTTGGAGACTCCGGTGGTTCCGCCGGTGAACGCGATGTGTGCGATGTCGTCGCTACGAACCGAGGCAGGGGTGAATTCGGTGGGTAGATCGGCGATGAAGGAGTCGAACGCGACGACCGACTCCGGTGTGTCGAGCGCGCCCTCGGTATCCTGGACCATCACGATCGTACGCACGGAGGTTCCTGAAGCGGCCGCGAGCAGTACGTGCAGCTGCGAACTCTGAGTCACTGCAGCAACGGCGGACGTCTCTTCGATCTGCTTGCGCAGGCCGAGCTCTGGCTGCAGTGGGTTGACCAATGTGACTGTCGCCCCGGCCTGTAGGCATCCGTAGTAAGCCTGGAGGAACTCGACGCAGTTCCCGAGGTGCATCAACACCACGTCGCCGACGCCCACCCCGGCTTGCCGCAGTGCGCCGGCGAATTGCGCACTGCGCTGGCCGAGTTCGCGGAAGGTGCACGTACGCTCGCCGTCCACGACGGCGAGGCGGTCACCGTAGAGCGCCGCCATGCTGGGCGCCCAGTACGCCATGGTGGTATCCGGGTATTGCATGTTGTGCCGCAGTTGTGGATTGGCGATCACGCTGGTGCCCGTCACCGGGGAGCCATTCGGATAGCGCCGTCGAGTCTGATGGTCTCGCCGTTGAGGTAGCCGTTCTCGAGCATCGAGACGGCGAGCTGGCCGAACTCGTCCGGACGACCCAGTCGTGAGGGATTGGGAACAGAGGCTTCGAGGGCCGTGCGCACGTCTTCGCGTAGGCGCGCCAGGAGGGGAGTGTCCATGATGCCGGGAGCAATGGTGTTGACGCGAATTCCGCGGCTGGCGAGATCGCGGGCAGCGGTGACCGTCATACCGACGATGCCGGCTTTGGACGCTGTGTAGTTGATCTGACCGATCTGACCTTCGAATGCTGCGACCGACGCCGTCATGACGATGGCACCTCGCTCACCGTCCACGGCGTCGAGTTCCGCCATCCGCTCGGCGCCGAGACGGAGTGCGTTGAACGAACCGACAAGATTCAGCTTGACGACGAACTCGAAATCTTCGACCGATCCGGCTTTTCCGTCCTTGTCGAGAATGCGCATACGACGCCCGGCACCCGCGCAGTGGACGACGCCGCGGAGGCCGCCGCGCTCGTGCGCCGCGTCGAGTGCTTCGGCGAATTGTTCGCTGTCGGTGACGTCGGCCGGGGCGAATTGTGCGGCAGCACCGAGATCGGCCGCCACCTGCTTACCGTCGGATGAAGGCAGATCGATCAACGTGACCTGCGCTCCGGCGTCGAGCAGCCGTCGAGCGGTTGCCAGGCCGAGGCCTGAAGCGCCGCCGGTGATCGCGGTGGAAAGTCCCTCGAGTTTCATGGATCAATTCTTCTTTCCTGCTGGATGACGTGTCGGCCCGAAAGCGTTGTCGGGTCAGATCAATTCGAGAATGGTCGCATTGGCCATGCCGCCGGCCTCGCACATCGACTGGAGACCGTAGCGAATTCCGTTGTCGCGCATGTGATGTGCCAGGCGAGTCATCAAGATCGCACCTGATCCGCCGAGTGGGTGGCCGACCGCGATAGCGCCGCCGAGCGGATTCACACGATCGATGGCTGCGCCGGTTTCAGCCTGCCAGGCAAGCGGGACGGGGGCGAATGCCTCGTTGATCTCGAAGGCGCCGATGTCGTCGATGGACAATCCGGAGCGATCCAATGCCTTTGCGGTGGCGGCAATCGGACCGGTGAGCATGATGACCGGGTCGTCGGCTGCGACCACTGCGGTGTGAATACGAACGAGCGGCTTCCACCCGCGTGCCCGGGCGTACTCGCTGGTCGTGACGAGTGTGGCGCCCGCCCCGTCGGAGATCTGAGAAGAGTTGCCGGCGTGGATGGCACCGTCGGCGTCGAAGGCCGGGGGCAACTTCGCGAGCGACTCCACACTTCCGCCTCGCCGAATGCCTTCGTCCTGGGACAAGCCCGCGATCGGAGTGATCTGCCCGGTGAATGCCCCTTCATCGGTGGCACGGGCCGCGAGTTCGTGTGAGCGGAGGGAGTATTCGTCCAGAGCTGTTCGTGTGAGTGCCCATTTCCGGGCCATCATCTCGGCGCCGGTCCCCTGGCTGAAACCGTCCACCCCGTAGCGTTCGAGTACCGAAGCCGGAAAATGCTCACCGTTCTTGCTGGCGGTCCCCATCGGTACTCGTGACATCGATTCGACGCCTCCGGCTACGACCACGTCGTTCTGACCGGAGATGACGGTGGCCGCAGCAAAGGAAACTGCCTGCTGGCTCGATCCGCAGGCCCGGGTCAGTGTGACGCCGGGAACGCTGTCGGGCCAGCCGGCAGCGAGTGCCGCTGTGCGGGCGATGCTTCCGGCCTGCTCGCCGACCTGACTGACGCAACCCCAGATCACGTCGTCGACCGTCGCCGCGTCGAGTCCGGTCCGTTCAGCGAGCGCACGCAGTACATGGGCGGACAACTCGGCCGGATGGATCTCCGAGAGGGCGCGGCCGCGACGGCCGATCGGTGTACGTACTGCGTCGACGATGACGGCATCTCGCATGTATCTCTCCTGCTGTTCGTGCCCGGTTCTGCGACTGTGCGGTCGGGGCGTGTCTCGAGTCGATCACGAGCGGGTCGACCCGGCAATGTCTTTCGGTGAATGGCTTTGTTAGCGAATGGCTATACGTGGAGTACTCAGCCTCGGATGAGCTTGCGATCGCGCTCGGGATTGGCGAAGACGAGGACCAGAACCGCGGCGATCACTCCGATGACGCCGATTGCCTGGAAGGACTGGGCGTAACCGTCGGCCGGGGTTGCAGCGTTGTCCACGATGACGCCCGTTGCGTAAGGAGCAATCAGGCCACCGATCGACATGATGGCGAGGAAGAATCCCATCGTTCCGGCAGTCTGCTGCGGCGGGCACAGCTCCGAGATCGCAGCGTTGATGAGCGGGAAGGTGATTGCCGAGAACCCGTAGCCGATCGAGACCATGGCGACAGCGACGATGGGAGTGGAGATCTGTGGCAGGAACAGGAGAATCGATCCGCAGATCAGAACGCCGACACAGGGAACGATGACGCGAACCGTACGAGAGGTGAAGCCGCGGCCGATCAACTTGTCCGTGACGGAACCGGAGGTGATCATGAGGACGAGACCGACGATCGAGGGCAGCGCGAACATCGAACCGGCCTGCATCGCACTGTATCCGAGGCCGACCTCGAAGTACGACGGCAACCAGGTGAGAACCACGGTGGTCAGCGCGTAGATGGTCGCGATGAGGAAGCAGCAGCTGACGAAGGTGCGGGAGAGCAGGATCTTGCGCCACGGAACGTTGGGCTCGGTGACCGCCTTCGTGGCTGTCCCGGCTGCCTCGGTTGCTTCTGTATCTGCAGTCTTGGTCGCCTTGACGGCCTTGCTCGTGTACGGGCCCTCGGACCAACCGGCCAGCCAGCAACCCATCCACACGAGACCGAGAACGGAGAGCGAGAGAACCGCTGCGCGCCAGCCGTAATGAACGGCGATGAAGGTCAGTACCGGCGCGAGGGCGATCTTTGCGACAGAGGCGGATCCGGCGAGCATTGCGCCGGGAAGGCCGCGCTTGGCCGGCGGGTGCCACGAGTACGCCGCGGTGTGCATCAGCGCCGAACTGGGGCCTTCGGCAAATCCGAGGAGCATGCGCGAGACGATCAACATCGCGAGGCTGGCGCCGAGAACGAGGGGGAGCATGACCACGGACCAGATTGCGGCCAGGATCAACAGCGCCCAACGCAGGGTCAGGTACTTGTTGAGCGGTCCGGCGAGGAATCCACCGATGCAGAACATCAGGAAGAAGAGCGAGCCGACCATGCCGATTTGCGAAGACTTCAGTCCGAGCTCACGAGCGAGGGGCTGAGCGATGATTCCGAGGACTGCCTTGTCCGCGTAGTTGACGATGTAGAGGAAAACGACGAGCCCGGTCATCGTCCACGCACGCTTGCGGGTACCGAAGACGGGAACTGCTGACGAATCTGGTGTTGCTGTTGCTTCGGGCTGGACGTCGTTACGCTGTGGCGCGATGGGGGTCACGTGGCGTCCCTTCGAGACTGGTGGGCGGATGCGATCGTGCTCGAAGCGCGGCCTCGAAGCGATCGATGGTGGTGTGTTTGCCGGCTGACTCATTCAACGTGTTCTGGATCACTTTGAGCAATGTCGCGTCGATGATCGGAACGATAGCGGTTGCCTATGTATCGCAGGTCAGGCCATATTGGTACGCCCTATCGGACGCATAGCCGATGAGTGTTGGATCGAATGCGGAACATTGAGGCAAGGTGAGATCAGGATCACCCTGTCCCCTTGACCGACTGGAGTTCATACATGCAGCGCACCGTGTTCAACGAGGATCACGAGGCATTCCGGGCAACCGTTCGCGATTTCATCGCGAAGGAAGTAACCCCGGTCCACGAGAAGTGGGAAGAAGACGGTCACCCGCCCCGTGACTTCTACCGACGACTCGGAGAGCTGGGCGTACTCGGAATTCAGGTGCCGGAAGAATACGGCGGAGGCGGCGAGAAGTCGCTCAAGTTCAACGTCGTCGTCGCCGAGGAAGTTGCTGCCGCCGGGGCGTCGTTCGGCTCGCAGTCGGTGCATACGAACCTGATCCTGCCCTACCTGCTCGAGTACGCGAACGAAGAACAGAAGAGCCGCTGGTTGCCGGGCTTCGCTTCCGGAGATCTGATGTTCGCGATTGCGATGACCGAACCGGGAACAGGATCGGATCTGGCGAACATCGCGACCACGGCCAAGCTGTCGGAGGACGGTACGCACTACGTGGTCAATGGTTCCAAGACGTTCATCACCGGTGGAGTACTTGCCGACCGCGTCCTGGTGGTGTGCCGTACCGCGCCCAGCACAGCGGAGAACCGGCGCACGGGGTTGTCGATTCTGGTGATCGATACGTCGTCGCCCGGATACTCGGTGGGGCGCAAGATCAACAAGATCGGGCTCAAGACCTCCGACACTGCGGAGCTTTCGTTTGTCGACGTCAAGGTGCCCGTCGAGGACCGACTCGGAGAAGAGGGCGACGGCTTCAGCTATCTGACCCACAACCTGGCTCAGGAGCGGTTGACCATCGCGTTCGGAGCGGCCGCCACTGCCAGTGCAGCGCTTCGCTTTGCCATCGACTACGTCAAGGACCGCAAGGTGTTCGGCAAGCCGGTCGCGGCCTTCCAGAACACCAAATTCGTTCTGGCCGAATGCGCTACCGAGGTTGATGCCATCCAGCTGGTGTCCGACAACGCACTCGAATGTCATGACCGCGGCACTCTGACGATTCCCGACGCAGCGAAGGCGAAACTGTTCTGCACCGAGGCGGCAGGTCGAGTGATCGACAAGTGCCTCCAATTGCACGGCGGGTACGGCTACATCACCGAGTATCCCATCGCGCGTCTTTACGCAGACACGCGTGTCACACGAATCTACGGTGGCACAAGTGAAGTCATGAAGACCATCATCGCGAAGGATCTTGGTCTCTGACGCACTCTCGACATGTTTTCGGCCTCGGAACAAATGTTCCGAGGCCGAAAACATCTTCCGGGTAGGTCAGTTCGCCGGAACCCCGACCACGCCGTCCGCGATCAGCGTCGATGCGTGATCGGCGTTGGTTCCGAGGATGTCGGCGAGCACCGCGATCGAATCGCCGCCGACCTCGGAGGCGGGTCCGGTACCCAGGTGTGCGCCGTCGAACGAGGCAGGATTGGCGGCAGCCAGGTAGCTTCCGATTCGAGGTTGATCGAGTGCGGAGAACATCGGGTTGTTCTCCAGTTCGCCAGATTTCACCACTTCCTCGAAACTGCGGTACCTCTCGAACAGAACCGACGATGTGTCCAGCGCTGCAGCGATCTCGGCGCCGCTGTGTTCCCGGAACCAATGTGAGAACAGAGCAGTGAGTACCTCTCGATGACGGTAGCGATCCGCTTCGGTGGAGAAGTCGGCTCCGAGTGCAGCTTCGACAGCGTCGACAGCCGCCGTGGTGCCGGTGACCGACGCAAGGTCGCGGAAATGGCGGGTAGTGAGTGCAACGATCATGAACCGTTCGTTGTCGCTGGAGACGAAATCGATTCCGTACGTGCCGTAGACGGCGTTTCCGCCGGACTCGCGACTGCGACCGTTCACTTGTACTTCGGTGAGGTAACCGAGGGTTCCCGCGGTGGCCAATGCGACGTCTTCGAGTGGGAGCGTGATCCGAGATCCATGTCCGGTCGAGTCACGTTGGCGCACTGCGGCAGTGATCGACAGGGCGGCGTAGAGCCCGCATGCGACGTCCCAGGCAGGCAAGGCGTGATTGACAACTCCGGCGTAGTCGGCGGGGCCGGTGATCTGTGGAAATCCCAAGGCGGCGTTGACCGTGTAGTCGACTCCGGGGCTGCCGTCGCGGCGTCCGAGGATCTCGAGGGTGATGACGTCGCTACGCAACTGGGCCAGGGAGTCGTGGCTCATCCACTTGCGGCCGCCGGCGTTGGTGACCAGGATTCCGCCGCCAGGTCCCGGCGCCGTGACCAGTTGGCGTATCAGTTCTTGGCCGCGTTCGGCGCGCATGTCCACTGACAGTGACCGTTTGCCTTTGTTGAGTCCGGTCCAGTAGATGCTCGCGCCCTTGTCTGTGACGGGCCAGCGGTTGTAATCGGAGGCACCTCCGATCGGGTCGATCCGGATCACCTCGGCGCCGAGTTGGGAGAGCGTCAGTCCGCACAGGGGCGCGGCGACAAAGCTCGAGACCTCGACGATGCGAAGCCCGGACAGCGGGCCTGGGCTCTGAGTCATGTGTGGTCCTCCGTGATAGAAGAGTGTGTGCTCATGCCATCAACACGGTGAAACGCCAGTCGAGAACCGGAGTTTGTGTTGCAGAAGCATTGTGGGAGAACACGAGCGAACGCAGTTGCACTGCGGTTCCGTGTTCGAGGGGCGACGAGTTTTCGACGTGCAGTTCGCTCGTGAGGGTATCGCCCTCGTGAACGGGTCCGGTGTGATCGCACGAGTGCCACCCGAGAACCGTCACCACGTTGGGCAGAGCGCGAGTCGCCTGGGCGAGTGCGATCCCGATGGTGTGGCCGCCGTAGACGAGGCGACCGTGGGCGCCGACGCGATCGTCGTGGTGCGTCGCTGCGATGTTCAAGCTCAGCCGGGCAAGTTCGGGTGCGCTGGAGACGACGTCGCCGCTGCTGTGGAAGACGGAGCCCACCAAATCGGAATCGAAGTGCCTGCCGGGTACCCGCTCTCGATACGTGTCGAGGTCCCAACCGTCAGGTGATACGTACGGAGCCGGTTCGGACGGACCGATCGCCCCGAGGTCGTCGGCGTGGCGAGTTCTCGCCTCGATCGGGTCGGGGCTCAGGGGGAGCATGGCGCAGCGGTAGAAGTCGAGGACCGTGTTGCCGTTCTGATCAGCAGACGTCATCCGTAGCGCGGCAAGTCCGGTGGCGCCGCGTCCCGGCTTGGCCGAGTTCTCGCGTAGACCGACAACCTCGGTGCGCGTGTACAGGGTGTCGCCGAGTACCGGGAAACGGTGGAATCGCAGTCCACGGTAGAAGAGGTTCGCCTTGACGTGGTGTGTGACCACGGTTGACTGACCGATGGCGATGTCGGTGACCAGTCCTGGATTCGCCACTGGTGCAACGGAACCCGTGACGCTCGACGACAAGTGTGCGTCGAGAGGCAAGCGCATGCGGTCACCGAGGATCGCCTGATGGGAGGCGGCGAGTCCACTGGTCAACGTCACCGCGGGGGCTTCGTCGAAGATCTGACCATGGGTGAGCTCGTCGAAGTACGGGCCTCCCACGTAGTGCTCGCTCATACGGTGACTCCTTCGGCTCGGGCAAGCGTACGACGCGCTGCCACGGCCACAGCTTCGTCGAGCATCTGGCCGTCGAGTTGGGCGGCACCCGAACCCAGGGTTTCGGCTTCTTCGAGTGCGGTCAGTACCCGTCGGGCGTCATTGACGGCGTCGTCCGAAGGAGTGAATGCGGTAGTGGCCGAGTCGATCTGCGCCGGGTGGATGACCCATTTGCCGTCGAACCCGAGAGCGCTGGTCCAGTGCGCGGCGCGGCGGAAAGCGTCGTCGTCGGTGATGCCGAGAAAGGGCCCGTCGATGGCTGCGACGCCGGCTGCGCGGCAGGCGATCAGGATTCTGTCCTGGACGGCAAGCCAGTGTTCAGGCAGTGCCGAGCGTGAACGGCCGAGCGCTGCACCGAGATCGGCGTATCCGATGATCGCGGCTTGGAGACGAGGAGTCGCGCGGGCGATGGAGTCGGCATTCTGGACGCCGAGCGGAGTTTCGATCAGGGCTTGCAGGGTGGTGTGGTGCCCACCGGCAGTGAAGAGGATGTGCTCGGCCTCGAGTAGTTCGTCGGCGGACTCGACCTTCGGGACGATCACGCTCGTCAGCGATTCTCCGAGGGCGCCACAGGCGATCAGGTCGTCGCGGGCCCATGGTGTGGTCAGGCCGTTGATTCGGACCGAGATGGTGCGCGCCCTACCGAACTCGTGCACCAAGGTGCTCACGAGGGTTCGCGCCAGGTCCTTGTTCGCCGAAGTGACGGCATCTTCGAGGTCGAGAATCACCTCGTCTGCGTTCGAGAAGAGTGCTTTGCGTGCCTTGCGCTCGTCTGAACCCGGCGCGACCAGGGACGCGCGACGTCTGGTGGCGCGGTAGTGGTTCTCGTCCATAGTGTGTCGATTACCTCGATCTGGAAATCAAATGTACGGCCAGTTGTGAAGTGGATGAGCTGCCGTGAACGGCGTTGATGTGCACCGAACTGCCTCGATGCTGGCAGTTGCTGCGTATCGATGTCAAGGCGCGGTATTGACATTGCGCGAACAATATCGAAATATGGCCGTACAAACTTATTTCAAGTCGAGGCGGATTCATGCTCAAGCTCAACGACGAAGAGACATTCCTGATCGAAACCGTGCGCCGGTTCGTCGACCGAGAGGTCAAGCCCACGGTCCAGGAGGTGGAGCACGCGAACGAGTATCCCGAGAAGTGGATCGATCAGATGAAGCAGATCGGGATCTACGGGCTCGCGATTCCCGAGGAGTACGGCGGATCGCCGGTGTCCATGCCCTGTTATGCGCAGGTGACGCAGGAACTGTCACGCGGATGGATGTCCCTGGCGGGGGCGATGGGCGGTCACACGGTGGTCGCGAAACTCATCTCGCTGTTCGGTACCGAAGAGCAGAAGGTGAAGTACCTGCCGCGAATGGCAACCGGCGAGATCCGGGCAACGATGGCCCTCACCGAGCCCGGCGGAGGTTCCGATCTGCAGGCCATGACAACCAACGCCAAGAGCGACGGCACAGATCTGGTCGTCAACGGCGCCAAGACATGGATCACCAATGCCCGCCGATCCGGCGTGATCGCCTTGCTGTGCAAGACCGATCCAAGCGCAAGCCCTCGTCATGCGGGCATCTCGATCGTTCTCGTCGAGCACGGCGAAGGGCTGACCGTCTCCCGCGACCTCCCGAAGCTCGGATACAAGGGCGTCGAGAGTTGTGAACTGTCCTTCGACAATTACCGCATCTCCGAGTCGGCCATTCTGGGCGGTACTCCCGGAAAGGGTTTCGGTCAGATGATGAAGGGGCTCGAGACCGGCCGTATCCAGGTGGCTTGCCGCGCACTGGGCGTCGCCACGGCCGCACTCGAGGATTCACTTGCCTACGCGCAGCAGCGCGAGAGCTTCGGCCAGCCGATCTGGAAGCACCAGTCGATCGGCAATTACCTCGCCGACATGGCAACGAAGCTGACGGCCGCACGGCAGCTGACGTGGCACGCGGCGCAGATGTACGACAGCGGCGAGCGGTGCGACATGGAGGCAGGCATGGCCAAGCTGTACGCCTCCGAGGTGGCGATGGAAATCGCTTTGTCCGCCGTCCGCATCCACGGCGGTTACGGCTATTCGACGGAGTACGACGTCGAGCGGTATTTCCGTGATGCACCACTGATGATCGTCGGGGAGGGAACCAACGAAATTCAGCGCAACGTGATCGTTTCGCAACTGGTTGCCCGCGGCGGTCTGTGACGGACCGGTGAGCAAGTAGGATCATGTCGCTATGAGCGGTAAGGAAAGAGAGACGGAGCCGGCGTACCAACGCCTCTCTCGTGAGCTTCGTCAGCAGATCTCTGCCGGTACCTACCGCGACGGCATTCAACTGCCCACCGAATCCGAACTGGCGCAGCATCACGGCGTGAGTCGGCAGACGGTCCGCCGAGCCTTTCACGATCTGGTTGCCGAGGGCATCGTGTACCGAGTACCCGGGCGCGGAACGTTCGTGACCGAGAACAGCGGCCGCTATCTCCGTCATCTCGGATCCATCGAAGATCTCATGAACCTTTCGCGGGACACGACGATGGAAGTTGTGTCACCGCTGCAACGGCGCGTGGACATCGAGGCGGCCAGTCGGCTTCGGCTCGACACCGACGTCGTGTACACCGTGGTCTTCCGGCGGATACACGAGGGAGTTCCGTTCGTGCAGACGACGGCGCATCTGCCGGAGGCGATCGCGCGGCAGATCATCGACCTGCCCGCCATGGCGGCCGGTGCGGTGAGCGCCAATACGGTGATCGGCTTGCTGGAACCGCTGATCGACAGTCCGATTGTCGAAGCAGCACAATCGATCACGGTGTCCCCGGCCACGGCGGACGTTGCCAGGGACGTCGATTGCGAAATCGGCCACGCCATGTTGCGGGTGGACCGTTTGTACTCCAACGCGCAGGGCGTTGCCAACGAGTTGTCGGTGAGCTATTTCTTGCCGGAGCAGTACACGTATCGGGTCACGCTGCGCCGCGGCGCACATTAGCGCTGCACTTTTCTTTGCTGTTCAACACCTTTCAGGAGAGAACTATGCGAATTTTCAACGGAATCGACGAAGTAGAGACGGCTGTCGGTGAGCACTTGGGCTACAGCGCGTGGTTCCCGGTCACACAGGATCGGATCGACAAGTTCGCCGACGCCACCGAGGATCACCAGTGGATTCACGTGGATCCCGAGCGCGCAGCGCAGGGTCCGTACGGCGGCACCATCGCCCACGGCTATCTGACTCTCTCGTTGTTGCCGGTGCTCGGCGCTCAGGTGATGCGTGTCGACGGAATCTCCATGACCGTGAACTACGGAAGCAACAAGGTGCGATTCCCCGAACCGGTCAAGGTCGGTTCTTCGGTGCGGGCAGGTGCGGAGATTCTTTCCTTCGAGCGCACCGCGAAGGGCGCGACGATAGTCGTGCGGTACACGATCGAAATCGAAGGAGCGGGTAAACCTGCGCTGGTAGCGGATACCGTGCGCCTGTTGGTCTCCTGAATCCTTTTCCATTCTTCCAGAACGAGATTCGAGGTCAGTTGTGAAACGAGCAGCATTGGTCGCGCCGGTCAGAACCGCGGTGGGCCGTTTCGGAGGGGCACTTCGTGACGTGCCTGCGGAAAGTCTGGCTGCCACCGTCGTCAAGGAGACCGTGCGTCGTAGCGGAATCGATCCGTCCCGCATCGACGACGTCGCGATGGGGCAGTCGTATGCCAATTCGGAGGCACCGTGCATCGGAAGGTGGGCGGCGCTCGAGGCCGGGTTGCCGATTTCGGTAGCCGGCTTCCAGACGGATCGCCGATGTGGAACGGGTCTGCAGGCCATCGTTTCCGCGGCCATGATGGTCCAGACGGGTGCGGCCGACGTGGTTCTCGCGGGCGGCGTCGAATCGATGAGCGGGATCGAGCACTACACCACCGGAGCGCGGTGGGGCACCAGATCCGGTGGGCTGCAACTGTTCGACCGCCTCGATCGTGGCCGCGAGCGCTCGCAACCCGAGTGGCGATTCGGTCGGATCAGCGGAATGATCGAAACGGCCGAGAACGTCGCGACACGCTGCGGGATCACGCGGGAAGAGTCGGACACCTTCGCCGTCGACAGCCACCGAAAGGCAACACTGGCAAGAGAATCCGGCCGCTTCGATGCCGAAATCGTCGCCGTCGAACTGACGGATCGAAAAGGGAACGTCACACAGTTTCGTGCTGACGAGGGGATTCGTCCGGATACCTCACTCGAAACCTTGGCACGGCTGCGTGCGGTAACCGAGGGAGGCGTCGTGACCGCCGGTAACGCCAGCCAACAGAACGACGCTGCGGCAGCGATGTTGGTTGTCGCCGAGGATCGTCTGGACGAGCTGGGGCTGGAACCCATCGGGTTCCTCGACAGTTGGGCCGCGGCCGGTTGTGAACCGGCGCTGATGGGCCTCGGGCCGGTTGCCGCCGTCTCGAAACTGTTTGCTCGCACCGGGGCAGGCTTTGCCGATTTCGATCTGGTCGAGCTGAACGAGGCGTTTGCGTGCCAGGTTCTCGGCGTCGTGAAGGAATGGGGATTCGAGGACCTCGATCGCCTGAACGTCAACGGTTCCGGCATCTCGCTCGGGCACCCCGTGGGAGCGACGGGTGCGCGTATGGCAACAACCGCGCTTCACGAACTCGGCCGACGCGGCGGCGGAAAAGCGCTGTTGACCATGTGTATCGGCGGTGGCCAGGGTATGGCGGCCGTGGTGGAGTCTGCCTGACGAGGTTCGCTTCTGGGTACACTTGCGGCGGGGGATCGGAAGTTCTACGGAGGCAGTCGGTTGACGAATGCAGGCGCAGCAGACACCAGTGGCGCGCTGAGCGTCGAGGATGTTCGTCGCGCCAGGGCCGCACTCGAGGGTTTGGACGTCACCAGTTGGTCCGGTCGCTTCGAGCTTCTCTCCGACACCAACCGTCTGCGTCTGTTGCTCTGCCTTCATCACGCACCGGGTATCTGCGTCACGGATTTGTCCGTGGCGCTGGGGATGAGCGGCACAGCCGTCTCACATGCGCTGCGGCTACTGCGTAGCCAGGGGTGGGTGAGCGCGACCCGCGACGGCCGATCGATGCGATACCAACTGGCGGACGACACCGTTCACCAGCTGCTGCATTCGATCGGCGCCACACATTTTCACGACGAGACACCCACCCCCGGGCACACGCACAGCTGAGCGCTACTCAAGGAGTCGCGAAGAACTTCTCGACGGCCGGCGCAGCGTTCGGGTTTCCGTTGGTGATTCCTGCGCCGACTCCGGCAACCGTGCCGATGACTCCACCGACGATGCAGCCGGCGATGAAGTTCGGGAAGATCGACAGGCAGCCGATTCCGACGCCGAGGTTGGCTCCGATCAGGGTCGACTGCAGACCACCGTTGTTCCAGCCGATATTGACCTCGTTGGCCATCGTGTCGAACGCGGCCTGCTTCGGATCGTTACCGGGGAAGAGCATCAACGCCGCCTGGCTGTTCGACTCTGCGGTCGGTGTCAGTAGGGGTTGGGACGGATCGAAGCCCGCATTCGGGGGCGCTGCGACCGCGGTGCCGGCTCCGGCGCCGACTGCGGCGACGACGAGTACGGACATGGTGAGAGTTCGGGACAGTTTCATGGGGACGGCCAATCTGTCTGTGTGGAACCAGTCGTGAATGGTGGCGGTGCAGTTCGTTAACCAGAACTCCACCGTCTGGATCGATCGTGCGGACCTCCTCGGGCACAACGGGACCCGTCGTCTCCGCGCGACGGGCCGTGTTTGGTGGCTACCCGACTCCGAGTGCCCTGAAACCGCCTAGTCTCATTCGTTTTTCGACAACCGCGCACGCAATTCTTCGACCTCGGCAGTAAGCCGATCTACCTCGGCTTGCAGGGGTTGGCGTGCCAGAGCGAGGGATTCGTCCATGCGCTCCTTGTCGAAGCGTGGCGTGATGTTTCGACTGCAGTTCCAGTCGAACGCTTCGACGTCGATGACGATGGAACGCTGGGCTTTTGCCGTCATGGTGCCGCCGGGGACTTGCAAGAGCTGTTGCAGTAGTGCAGGGTCCTCGTCCGCTTCGATCACCTGCGCACGCCCGTAGATCTTCAATCTCGTTCGCGTCGGGTAATCGATGACGAACAGCGAGGTGCGATTGTTCTCTTCCAGATTGCCGAGCGTCACGAATTGCTGATTGCCGGGGAGATCGGCGAATCCGATTCGATTCGGGCCCAACACATGCAGGAATCCGCGCGGGCCGCCGCGATGTTGGACGTACGGCCAACCGTCGGGCGTCACCGTGGACATGAAGAAGGAATCCACGGATTTCACGAATCCCTGCGCGCGGAAATCGAATTCCATCGGGCCTTCGTCGGGCTGATCGAGTTTCGAACCGTACACGGTGAAACTTCCGGTCGACCGCTGACGCTCCACCGCAGCGGGGGAGAAGGCGATGTGTGCGTATCGGGTCGACATTTTCCAACTCCTGATGCTCAGTGCCAACGGTGGTCGGCAACGGCAGTTCGCGGACCGAACTTGGGTTTGACGGCTTGCCCGCTGACCTGCAGGAGCCTCACGGCGCGGTATCGATGCGGTTGAAGGGGAGCGAGGTACTGCACCATCTCGGCGTCGTCGATCGGTTCACCCAGCAGTGACCACCCGACGACGGCAGCGAGGTGGTAGTCGCCGACCGAGAGTGCATCTGAATCGCCGAATGCACGCTGAGCCACTTCGGCGGCAGTCCAGATCCCGACGCCGGGTACCGCTCGCAACCGTTTGGTCGCCTCGGTTCTGGGGAACGTGGATGCCTGCTCGAGGCGGTCGGCGACGCGAGCGCACTGAACGATCGTCTTGGACCTCGCTGGATCGACGTTCGCGCGATGGAATTCCCATGACGGCATTCGACGCCATTGGTCCGCGGTGAGTGGAACTCGCATTCCGTCGGGCGCGGGGCCGGGTGGGCGCTCCCCGAACTTGGTCAGCAGGCGGCGCCACGCGGCGAATGCGTCGATGCCGTGGACTCGTTGCTCGAGGATCGCGGGAACGAGAGCTTCCATGACGCGGCCGGTGCGGCCGATGCGCAGATGAGGGAAGCGTCGATGAGCTTCGGCGAGCTTGGGATGTTCGGGGGCAAAATCTTCGGCTTCGTCGTCGAGACCGAGCAGCGCTTCGGCGCCGTTCAGGAATTCCGTGGCGCCGGGACCCCAGGCCTGTACCCGGACCGTATGGCGATCCGACTGGGTGATGCGGTAGGTCACAGGACCCGAAAGTTGGCGGGAAACTCGCCAGATCGCTCCGTCGGCTGACCGTCGATGTGCGGGGTCGCCGGGTCCGCGCTGATGCGGGCTGAGCGTCAGCGCGGCATCGAGCGGTCGCTGAGAAGTCACCGTGACTTCGTCGACCGGAGATAGCGGCGTCATCGAGGTCAGCGTATCGCCACCGTCCATCCTCCGTTAAGGCGTGTGTCGGTGGCGCAACGTATTGTCCGAGCCATGATCATCGTGAGCACCGACGGATCCTGTCTGCGAAACCCCGGTGGGGCTATCGGCTGGGCGTGGGTCAATCACGAGGGTCCGAGCATGTCCGGCGGAGAAGCGTCCGGCACCAACCAGATTGCCGAGTTGCGTGCTCTGTTCGAGGCCGTCGTCGCCCATCCCGGTGCTGATCCTCTACTCATCGAATCCGACTCGCAGTACGCCATCAAGTGCGCTTCCGAATGGTTGCCCAGTTGGAAGCGCAAGGGCTGGAAGACCGCGAGCGGCGGGGCGGTCAAGAACCTCGAACTGGTGCAGAGTATCGATCGAGCCATCACCGATCGTGTCGGACCGGTGCGCTTTCGCTGGGTGCGCGGGCACGTCGGCAACCACTACAACGAAATGGCAGACAAGCTGGCCGGCGAAGCCGCACGCGCCATCGTCTCGGGGGACATCGCATCGGTGCCGCTTGCTGCCCCGGTGAAGAAGGAACCGACCGCCGTGAACTCCCCCTACAAGGAGAAGTCCACGACGGCCGAAGAACCAGCAGATTTGTTCACACTTTTCTGAGCGGTTCAGAACCCGTCGGCAACCTGAACCAGCGCCCGGCCGGTGTACTTGCCTTCGCGGACCTGATCGATCACCGAAACGACGTCGCGGACGGCAACGAGGTTCGTGATCTCCTTCAGATGACGTGGGGCCAAGTCGGAGCCCAGACGGGCCCACAGCGCGCGACGGGGTTCGATCGGCATCAATACCGAGTCCATGCCCAGCAGTGAGACTCCGCGGAGAATGAACGGCAGCACGGTCGTAGGCAGCGCGGCGCCGCCGGTCAATCCGCTGGCAGCGACAACACCGCCGTAGTTGATCGTGCTCAGAACGTGAGCGAGGGTCTTTCCACCGACGCAGTCGACGGCCGCCGCCCACTGAGATTTTCCGAGCGGGCGAGGCTTGGCGTCGGGATCCTCGGGGAGCCGGCCGATCACCGAAGACGCACCGAGTGACGTCAGAAGGTCTGCCGCGCCGGGCTTACCGCTGGAGGCGACCACGTCGAAGCCTGCGCTTGCCAGAAGGTCGACGCTGACGGTGCCGACTCCGCCGCTCGCGCCAGTCACCAGGACGGGACCGTCGGCTGGCTTCACTCCGCTGGCCAGAATGGCTTGGACGCTCATGGCTGCGGTGAATCCTGCCGTGCCGATCGCGGCAGCGTCGGCGGTGGAAATGCCGTCGAGCTTCACGACCCACTCGGCAGGCAAACGGGCGATCTCGGCGTAGCCGCCGTTGCGGGCGGTCCCGATCTCGTAGCCATGTGCGACGACCTTGTCTCCCGGGGCGAATGCGTCGGACTCGGAGGCAATGACCTCGCCGGCGACGTCGATGCCGGGGACGATCGGGTACTCGCGAACCACCCCGCCTTTCGGTGTGACCGCGAGCGCGTCCTTGTAGTTGACGCTCGAATACTCGACGCGAATGGTGACCTCACCTGCCGGGAGGAAGGATTCGTCGACGGTTTCGGGGGCGAAGTCGATGGTGCCGTCGCTGTCGCGGGCGACCCAGGCGTTGAAAGTAGTCATGGGTCGAACATAAAGGCCTTCGGCCCTGTGCGCCTTTTCGGTAGTGCGAACTACCCGAAAGGCGCACAGGGGCGGAGCCCCTAGATCAAGCTGCCCTCATGCACCGCTCGATCGAACGCCGGTAGCGGGCTACCGGCGCGCAGGGTAGTTGCCAATGCAGGATCGGCGAGATGGAGACGGCCGATCGCGATCAGATCGAACTCTCCGCTGCCGATGCGCTCCTCGAGCTGTGGGATGTTGTCGACTACAGGTGCGACGCCTTCGATGCGGCTGTCCCGCAGCGACTTTCCGATACCGACGCTGCCGACGGCCATCGTGACGGCGCCGGTCAGCTTCTTCGCCCAACCCGCCAACGAGAGATCGCTGCCTTCGAAGGCCGGCACGTCGAAACGCCTGATGCTGGCGTCGAGAACGTCGACTCCGGCGTCGACCAGCGCGCCCAGGATGACGCCCAACTCTTCGGGGGTTTCGGCGATCTTCGCGGTGAAATCTTGCTGCTTGTGCTGTGAGAAACGGTAGATGATCGGCAGATCCGGTCCGATGGCCGCGCGGATCGCGGCGACGACGGCGGCCGGGAACCTGGTACGACGCTCCAGGTCGCCTCCCCACGCGTCGTCGCGCTGGTTGGTGCCCTCCCAGAAGAAGGAATCGAGGAGGTAGCCGTGACCGCCGTGGATCGCGATGCCGTCGAAGCCGAGTTCGACGGCGTGCTTCGCGCTACGGACGTACGCGTCGATGACGTCCTGGATGTCCTGCTCGGTCATCGCTTCGGTGCTGGCCTGTGCGCGTTCGACGTAGGCAGCGGAGTACGAGGTGACGCCGAGCGGGCCCCATTCGCCAGAGGGGCGCATCGGCTTGAGTGAGGGGTCCATCTGCGTCATCGCGCCCCACAGAGGTCCGACGTGCCAGAGCTGAGGCACGATCTTGCCGCCCGCAGCGTGCACGTCGTCGACTACCTTCCGCCATCCGGCCTGAGCAGCGGGAGTGTGGAGGTTGGGGACGTTGGCGTGGTCGACAGCAGTCTCGTGATCGATCGCGACGCCTTCGGTGACGATCAGTCCGGTGCCGCCCTCAGCTCGTCGGCGGTAGTAGTCGGCAACGTCGCGGCCGGGCACACCTTCGATGGAGTACGTGCGCGTCATCGGCGACATGACTATGCGGTTGGACAGTTCGAGCGAACGGATGCGGAGCGGTTGGAACAGCGGGTTGGTCACTTCGTCACAGCGCTTTCATGAATCGGAAGAATCCGGGGTCCTGGTCGACACGGAGCCGGGTGAGGGTTCGGTAGCTGATCAGCCACTTGCCGTCTTCTTTGCGGTATTTCTCGTGGTAGTGGCCGTAGCCGTGTAGGTGCAGTTCTTTTTCGCCGTCGTTCCACCACAGCATGTCCTCCATCGCCCAGATGCCGGTTGCGGTGGTGGGCGAGGTCAGCACGATTTCGGGAGTGTGTGCGTGGTGCGCCGTGGTGAGGGGGATGTCGCCGTCGAGCATGTTCCGAATTGCCGCGGTGAGTTTGTCGATGCCCACTACCTGGTTCGAGGTGTCGCCGGTCTTGGGTTGCTTGTCTGTCGGGAGTCCGCCCCACGTCTCGCTGACGACGTCTGCGGTGTGCAGGGTTGGGTAGACGTGCCACTGCTTGGTGTCCATGCAGCGTAGGCGCGCGGCGAACACACGCTTGATTTCCTCGATTGCGAGCAGTTCCTCGACGGCACTGATCGACCCCACTTCGGACTCGGCCTGAGACATTCAACCTCCAACGGTGATCGGCAAGATGGGTTCACATTCGGGTGCTCCGGGCGGGCCGTCAACGACCTGTCCCGGTGAGCGCGACGGCACTCGGTATGGTCGAGCGAACGAAAGGGGTGTCAGACGTGTGTACCGAAGAGGTCCCATCGACCGGACCGGAGGAGATCGCCGAGGTTCGGGCTTTTTGGCGCGAGTTGGGTGTTCCTGGCGTGATCGACGTCCATACCCATTTCATGCCGAAGAGCGTCATGGACAAGGTGTGGGGCTACTTCGATTCGGCGGGACCGATGATCGGTCGACCTTGGCCGATCGCGTACCGACTTGCCGAGGAGGAGCGGGTACACCGTCTCCGCGAGTTCGGTGTCCGGGCTTTCACGTCGATGATCTACCCGCACAAGCACGCGATGGCCGAGTGGCTCAATCAGTGGGCCGTCGAATTTGCCGCGCAAACGCCCGATTGCCTGCACACGGCCACGTTCTATCCCGAGGAGTCGGCGGCGTCGTACGTCGGCAAGGCATTGGAGTCGGGCGCGCGAATCTTCAAGTCCCACATTCAGGTCGGAAACTACGATCCGAACGACCCTCTGCTCGACAAGGTCTGGGGGCAACTCGAGGACTCCGAGACGCCCATCGTGATCCACTGTGGTTCGGGACCGGCGCCGGGGGAGTACACGGGACCTGATCGCATTGCTTCGCTGCTCGCACGGTACCCGCGCCTGTCGTTGATCGTCGCCCACATGGGGATGCCCGAGTACAGCGAATTCCTCGATCTGGCAGAGGCTTACGGCAACGTCCGCCTGGATACGACCATGGCGTTCACCGATTTCACGGAAGAGCAGTGTGCCTTCCCGAAGGCGGACGTTTCACGGCTCGTCGACATGCAGGACCGGATTCTGTTCGGTAGCGACTTCCCGAACATTCCGTACCCGTATCTCACGGCTTTGCAAGCGGTTACGCGTTTCGATCTCGGAGACGAATGGTTGCGAGCCGTCGTGCACGACAACGCTGCGAAACTCTTCTCGGTGAGCTGAGCCCACCGAGAAGTATTTCGCTCAGCGCAATTTGATGCTGCCGCCGTCGGCCATCAACGTCTGTCCGGTCATGTACTTGGAATCCTCGCTCGCCAGGAATACCACGACGGGAGCGATGTCGGTTTCGGGATCACCGATGCGTCCGAGAGGTACCTTGGCAACCGATGCGGCTGCGCGCTCGGGGAAGGCTTCCTGCCACTTGACGACGCCTTCGGTGGCGGCGAAGGGGCAGACCACGTTGACCCGAATGCCTTCCGGCGCCCACTCGTTGGCGACGACGCGCGTCAGGCCTCGCACAGCTTCCTTGGCCGCAGCGTAGGACGTCTGGGTGGGCATTCCGTCCAAACCTGAACCCGATGCGAAGTTGACGACCGAACCCTTGGTCTTCGCGAGTTCGTCGTGGCACGCCTGCATGAGGTGGACAACGGGGTAGAAACCGGTGTTTAAGGACAGGTCGAACATGTCCTGCGTGGTTTCGAGCAACGGAGCCTGACGGGACGCGTGAGCGTTGTTCACCAGGATGTCGAGCTTGCCGAAAGCCTCGAGTGCGGCGTCACGGATCTGCTCGGCCGAACCGGCGGCAGCAAGGTCGACGTTCAGGAACTTGCCGGAGCCGGCCAGTTCTTGTTCGAGGGCCTGGCCCTGCTCGTCGTTGATATCGACGAACAGGACCTTCGCGCCTTCACGGGCGAAGACTCGGGTGATAGCGCGACCGATTCCACCGGCGCCGCCGGTGACGATCGCTACCTTGCCGTTCAACCTCATGAAAACGCTCCTCTTCGTAAGTGCTGCTCAAACTGTTGCGGTCTCGTCGACTGCAAGTGCAATCTTTTCGAGGCCGGCGATGCTGTAGGCGGCGTAGGTCTCGTACGGCCCACGGCCGGAGAAGTAAGACGAGAGCTGGCCACCGAGCTCTTCGACGGTGAACGCGGATCCGGCTGCGTCGAAACGGTTCTCGACCTTGGGTGCTTCCATCAACGCCACCATCTTGCCGTAGACGACGAAGACCTGTCCGTTGATCTCGTCGGAATCGGGGGATGCGAGGTAGCTGACCAGGGTCGCGACGCGCTCGGGTGCAAGCGGATCGAGGCCGACGACGCCGGTGTTGTTCTCGCCGAAGGCTTCTGCCGTCATGGCGGTGCGCGCGCGGGGGCAGATCGCGTTGGTGCGGACGCCGTAGCGGGAGAGACCTGCTGCGCTCGAGAGCGTCAGAGCGGTGATGCCGGCCTTGGCTGCCGAGTAGTTGGGCTGTCCGGCGCTGCCGAAGAGGAAGGCCTCGGAAGAGGTGTTGATGATGCGGCCGTAGACCGGTGCGTCGGCTGCCTTGCTGGCTGCGCGCCAGTGGACTGCGGCTGCGTGCGAGGTGGCGGCGTGGCCCTTGAGGTGCACACGGATGACGTCGTCCCAATCGGATTCGGTCAGGTTGAAGATCATCTTGTCGCGCAGGATGCCTGCATTGTTGACGAGGATGTCGAAGGATCCGAAGTTCTTGACAGCCTCTTCGATGATGCGCCCGCCGAGCGACCAGTCGGAGACGTCGCCGGTGATGGCGAGTGCCTGTCCACCTGCGGCCTTGATCTCGTCGACCACGTCGTTGGCCGCTGCACCCATGTCGTTGACGATGACGGCTGCACCGGCAGCCGCGAGTCCGAGTGCTTCGGCGCGACCCAGGCCGGCGCCGGCGCCGGTGACGGCGGCAACTTTGCCTTCCAAGCTCAGTGATTGCGTCATGTCGTGCTCCTTCGATCCGGGCGGTCGGGTACGTCTTGCAAAATTAGTATTCATTCTAATTTGAAGTCGAGAGTTCGGTAGTCGTTCCGAAAAAATCATTCGAGCGAAATCAGAATTAGTTCTAGTTTTGAACAGAAGTTTGGCCGACTGAGGAGGAGTCTCACTCAGCGGGAGCGGTGATCTGGGTCACGAGCGCTGCATGCCACCTTGGGGCGACGCGGCGATCCCACCGCGTACGCGTTTGCGTCACCACCGATCCGCTCAGTTCTCGGCCGCATTCGTCGGCTCCAGGGTCGGATAGTTCTCACCGAAAACGCAGTACGGTCGGCCCCGAATTCACCGGGCCGGACATCAAGGAAGGCACCAGCAGTGTCACTGAATTTGGCAGATCTGTACGAGGGCATCTCGGATCTGATTCCGGACCGCACGGCGCTCGTGTGCGATGGCCGTCGTCGCACCTACGTCGAGCTGGACGAGGGCTCGAATCGCATCGCCCGCCACCTGGCGAGTGTCGGTGTCGGGCCCGGCGATCACGTTGCTCTGCACATGCGCAACAGCATCGAGTTCGTCGAGAGTTTGCTCGGGTGCCTCAAGATTCGCGCGGTCCCGATCAACGTCAACTATCGCTACGTCGACGCCGAACTGACCTACCTGTACAACGATTCGCAGTCGGTGGCTCTGATCGTGGACGAGGAGTTCACTCCGGTGGTGGAGACGGTTCTCCCGGCCGCGCCCGGCATCAAACACGTCGTTGTCGTCGGCGAGTCAGCCGTCCGCGATATCGAAGGCGTCGACGTCGTTCGATTTGCCGACGCTGCCGCGGAGCAGGCCGCCACTCGTGACTTCGCGCCCCGCAGCAACGACGACCTCTTCATCATCTACACCGGCGGCACGACAGGGATGCCCAAGGGCGTCATGTGGCGTCATGAAGACTTCTACTTCGCGGCGCTCACCGGCGGAAATCCGTTCGGTCCGCCGCACACGACCGCCGAGGCTCTGTTCGCCGCGGTGCCGAACGTTCCCGCGATGAACATGCTCAGTACCGCACCCCTGATGCACGGTGCGGCGTCGTACTCGCTGTTCACCGGATTCTTCATGGGCGCCAACGCAATTCTCATGGCGCGGTTCGACGCGAAGACGACGCTGCAGCTCGCCGGAAGTGAGAAGGCCGTCTCCATCACCGTCGTCGGAGACGCGATGGCACGTCCGCTCGCAGACGAATTGGCAGCAAACGCAGCAGATTACGACCTCAGCACGGTCGGAATGGTCTCGTCCGGCGGAGCCTTGTTCTCGCTCTCACTGCGGGAGCAGCTCAAGTCGATGCTTCCGAACCTGGTGATCCGCGACGGATTCGGCTCCTCGGAGTCGGGCGTCGACGGCAATCTGGAGATCGGCGAAGACGGCCTGATGCGCATCGCCGCTCGCGACGAGACCCGCGTCGTGGACGAAAGGATGCGGCCGCTGAAGCCGGGATCGCCCGAGACCGGTTACATCGCTCGCAGCGGTCACGTGCCGGTCGGCTACTTCAATGATCCGGTCAAGACCGCGGCTACGTTCCCGGTGATCGACGGGGTGCGGATGTCGGTGCTCGGCGACGTCGGGCGCGTGGAAGCCGACGGCTCGATCGTCCTGCTGGGGCGTGGTTCTCAGTGCATCAACACCGGCGGGGAGAAGGTGTATCCGGAAGAGGTCGAGCAGGCGCTCAAGAGTCACCCGGCGGTGCTCGACGCTTTGGTCGCGGGAATTCCGGATGCGAAGTTCGGTGAGCGCGTCGCTGCGGTCATCACGACCCGCGAAGGCTTCGACGTCCCGGACGCTGCCGAGATCGGTGAGCATTGCGCGTCGCAGGTCGCTCGGTACAAAGTGCCGCGCACCGTCATGAACGTTCCGTCGATCAGGCGTTCTCCCAGCGGAAAGGCCGACTATCGCTGGGCCAAGGCCACTCTCGCCGAGCAAGTCTCCTAGTCCGGCCGGAGCCGTCCAGCGCGTTTGTGAGGGACGCGTTGGGTGGCTCCGGTGCTCTAGCCTGTCACCGTCAGAACCAGCAGAGCGACGTTGAGTGCAACGATCAAGCCCGCCGCAATCCACGCCGCGACGGTCGTGAGCGGGGCATTGCGAGCGTCGCCCATGAGTTCGGTGTCCGAGGTCATTCGCACCAGTGGGATGATCGCGAAGGGGATGCACAGGCTCAAGACCACTTGGCTGAGCACGAGCGCCAGCGTCGGGTCGACGCCGAGTCCGAGCACGATCAGCGCCGGGATGAGCGTGACGATCCGGCGTGTGATCACCGGAATCCGAATGGCCAGAAGACCATGCATGATCTCGGCGCCGGCCGCGCATCCCACGGAGGTCGACGCGAGTCCGGAGGCGAGGAGGCCGATCGCGAACACCACGGCTACGCCCGGGCCGAGCGAATTCTCGATCGCGGCATGCGCGCCGTCGATGGTGTCGGTGCCGGGTACTCCGCGCAGCGCCGAAGCGGCCAGAAGCAGCATGCCGATGTTCACGCCACCGGCGATGATCAACGCGACGACGACATCCCAACGGGTGACTTTGAGTAGTCGCTGCAACCGTGGCCCGGGTTTGATGTGGCCGTGGCGATCACGTGCCAATGCGGAGTGAAGGTAGATCGCGTGCGGCATGACCGTTGCTCCGAGCATGCTGGCGGCGAGCAGTACGGTCTCGGTTCCTTCGAAGCGGGGGACCAGTCCGGCGACCGCTTCGCTGCCGGAGACGTCGGTGAAGGCGAGCCCGGTCAGGAAGCCGATGGTGATGACGGCCAGCAATCCCATCACCACGAACTCGAAAGTGCGCTGTCCGCGCCGACTTTGGATCGTCAGGATGACCATCGACACGCATCCGGTGATCAGTCCGCCGAGGAAGAGCGGGATGTTGAAGAGCAGGTTGAGTGCGATGGCGCCGCCGATGACTTCGGCGACGTCGGTCGCGATCGCCATCATCTCGGCCTGGAGCCAGAACGCGCGGCGGTTGTTCTTACGCAGGCGCTGACCCAGCATTTCGGGCAGGGATCTGCCGGAGACGAGACCGAGTTTCGCGGACAGATACTGCACGAGGACGGCCATCGCGTTGGCGAGTACGAGTACCCAGATGAGGAGGTAGCCGTACTTGGCGCCGGCGGTGAGGTTGGCGGCGACGTTGCCCGGATCGACGTACGCGATTGCCGCGACGAACGCCGGACCGAGCAGGGCGATGGATCTCCCCGTGGGTCGTCGGCGCGGAGTCGTCGGCTCTTGCGTACTGGTGCTCATCGGTCTCCTGGTCACACGTACTCGGACCTGTTGGTTCGAATAAGTGAACTATAGAGTTCGGGGAGCCGAACTTTCAACAGCTGTGCGCGGTCAGCGACCGCAGAGGGTCCCTAACCGCGCACAGGCCGGTTAGGCCGTCACGCCGGCAGCCAGGAGAGCGCGGGCCTCGGGTCGGCCGTCCAGGAGGGCGTTGGTACGCAGTTCGACCTTCCACTCGCCATCCGTCTTGATCAGTTCCCAGCGGTTCGCGGTGATGCGGAGGACCTTGAATCCCGTCGGGTTCTCGGGGTCTTTGATGACCAACTGCGAATGGCAGGTCGCGACGGCCTTGTTCCCGTCGATGCGGATGTGGGCGGGTGTCATCATGTGAGCCGCGCCGTTCATGATCCAGTTCTGGTGTGAGGCGCTGTGAACCATCGCGCGCAGTTCGCCGCGGCCGTGCATCGCACCGGTATCGACGTCGTAGACGCCGTCCTCGAGCCACAGGTTCGCGACCTCGTCGGCTGATCCGCTGTCGACGGCAGGGCTGTATGTGGTCAGCAGTTCGGTGATCGCGAGCTTGTCCTCGAGCAATTCCACTCGGGCGAGCAGGGATTCGATCAGGGCGGTCGAGTCGGTCATCGGTACGTCCTTTGCATTGAATTGTCGGGGAATCAGGAAGTGGTGAAAGAAAAGCCCTCGGCGAGGGCGATTCGGTGAAGTTCTTCGAGTTGTTCGCAGTAGTGCTCGACGCTTCGAGCGCCGACCGAGCAGCTGGCGATGGTCGCCCCGGCGTCACGGACGCGAGTCAAGGCGCGAAGGGTGGATTCGCGATTGCCGAGAGGATCGAGCGGCGCACCGGCGGGAAGCACCACGTCGAATCCGTCGGGGAGCGTCGTGGCATCGAGCATTTCCTTCAGTTCGGAGAATCGCAGCCCGAACGGCACCCACCCGTCGCCGTGTGTGGTGGCCCGGCGCAGCGATCTCTTGGTCCGGCCGCCGATCCACAGCGGCACCCGTTTCTGGACGGCGTGGGGTTCGACGACAAATCCGGAGTAGTCGTAGAACTCGCCGTGATACTCCGGAGTCGGCGTCGACAGTGATGCCCGAAGTGCGGCCAAGGCATCGTCAGCGCGCGCTCCTCGGTCGGCAAATGGAGCATTTATGAGATCGAATTCTTGTTTCAGAGTCCCCACCCCGAGGCCGAGTATCAGGCGTCCATTGCTGACGCGATCAAGCGTTCCGTAACGCTTGGCGATCTCGAGGGGGTGGTGGTAGCCCAACACCAGCACCTGGGTCGCCAGCAGGATTCGTGATGTACGCGCGGCGAGAAAACCAAGGGTGGCGAGCGGATCCCAGTAGGTTCCGCCGCGCTCGGCGGCAATCTCCTCGGGGACCGCCACGTGTTCACTGCAGGTCAGATGATGGAAACCGAGTCGATCCGCCGTGGCGGCCACTGTGGCGATCTCGCCGATGTCAGCACTTGCCTCCCACTCCGAGCGCGTGCTCGGGTGCTGAATCAGGACCGGCGTGACGATTCCCAGGTGCATCGGGCGTTTATAGCGTCCCCACTCGCCCAGCGGCAGGTGAATTACCGCTGATCGGGATCGAAAAGATCGATTCACTTTCCAGAAACTGTGACCTGGGTTATAGTCGGTAGAATCAATTCCAGTTTTCGGGAGGCGTCCATGACCATTGTTGACATGAACGACACACTGTCCACCGTCCAGACTGCCGGTGGGCAACCCAAGAAGGATCTGCCGCCGTCGATGGTCGAGCGGATGACACTGATTCTCGACGCCTTCGACGGCCGCGCCGCGCGGCTGACGCTGGAAGAGGTCGCGTGCCGTACTCAGTTGCCGCGCTCCACGGTCCACCGCATTCTCGATCAGCTGGTCAAGCTGGACTGGGTCGATCACGCATCGTTCGGCTACTGCCTCGGGCGTCGCGCGCTCGGCCTCGGTGGTGGCGACGGCGGCCACAGCCAGATCCGCGAAGCCGCTGCACCGCTTCTGCACGAACTGCACCTGCAGACCGGCATGGTCGTTCACCTATCGGTGCTCGACGGACGCGAGAGCGTCTATCTCGACAAGGTCGGCGGACGATTCGCCGCGGCGCTCCCGTCCCGCGTCGGCGGCAGAGTGCTCGCTCATTCGACGGCTGGTGGCAAGGCGATGCTGGCGTGGATCGACCCCGAGCGCGTCGACGCTCTGTTCGGGTCTTCTCTTCCCCGCTGTACCGAGAACACGATCACCGACGTCGCTGTGCTCCACCAGGAACTGAACCGCATCCGTCAGCGTCGGGGACTGGCCTTCGAACGCGGAGAGTCAGCGCGTGGAGTCGCTTGTGTGGCTTCGGCAATTCGCGGACACGAGGGTCCCGTCGGCAGCATCGCGTTGTGTGGTGACATGCGGACCGCTCAGCTCGAGCGAGTTGCTCCGCTGGTCGTCGACGCGGCTCGCGAGGTCTCACGGACGCTGTACCCCGAACTGGGTGCTCCTCGCCGCGGCCGCAAAACGCCTCCCGTTCCGACCAATACGTTCTCGGCGGAGACGATGGATCGCCTGCTGGCAGCGTCGTCCGACCACTGGATCTGACGTATTTTGATCGACTTGTCTCGCTGATCGGGACGAGTCATAGCAGCTCAGCGGTACTGATGGCACCGTTCGGACCATGACGACTGAACTGAGCTACGAGGGAACTCTGAAGGAACTGCAGACCGATCTCGGTGTGCTCCGGTACCACGAAGCCGGCGACGGCCCGCCGCTCCTGCTGCTGCACGGATCGGGCCCCGGCGTCACCGGTTGGCGTAACTACCGCGGCGTTCTCGCGGACTTCGCGAAGCACTTCCACTGCTACGTTCTCGAGTTCCCCGGATTCGGCGTCAGCGATCCCGGCCCCGACCATCCGATGATGATGGCGCAGGCGTCGGTCGGGATGTTCCTCGACGGCCTCGGCCTCGGCCCGGTCCACATGATCGGTAACTCCATGGGCGGCATCGTCGCCACCAAGGTCGCGATCGACGAGCCGCACCGGGTGAGCAAGCTCGTCACCATCGGCGGCATGGGAAAGAACACCTTCTCGCCGGGCCCCGGTGAAGGCATCAAACTCCTCATGGAGTTCACCGACAACCCCACCCGCGAAGCTCTGGTCCGCTGGTTGCATTCGATGGTCTTCGACCGCGCCGTCGTCACCGAGCAGCTCATCGAAGAGCGTTGGGCCCTGGCCACCGAGCCGACGACGCTCGAGATCGCCCGTCGTATGTACAGCAGCAAGGCCATGGCCGCCATGGGCGCGGCTGCCGCTGCGTCGACCGCCGTGCCGTACTGGGCGCAGCTGAACAAGATCAAGGCGCCGACGCTGTTGACCTGGGGACGCGATGACCGCGTCAGCCCCGTGGACATGGCGATTCTGCCGATGCGCGACATCCCCAACGGCGAAGTTCACATCTTCCCCAACTGCGGACACTGGACGATGATCGAAGCTCGCGACGCCTGGGTCGCGTCCGTTCTGGCATTTCTGACGCGTCCAGAAGGCAAGTAAGGACGGTGCGCCTTTTTGGTAGCCCCCACTACCAAAAAGGCGCACAGGGGGTGCTCCCACTCACCGGGAAGCGTTTCTGCACTTCGGTGGGCTACCTGCCACCGTTTCACCAACAGATTTTCATTCTGCCCAGGCACTCGCCGGGTAGCGAAACCAGAAAGCCGGAAAAATCATGGGTCAGGTTCTGGACAACATCTCACAGTTCGCCGACGAGATCCGCGCCGACGGAGTCGAGGGCGACAAGCTGATGCGCTTGACGGACGGCAGCGCGAAGCGTTTGCGCGACTCCGGCGTCATCCGGATGTTCCAGCCGAAGGAGTTCGGTGGCCTCGAGGCGCATCCGCGTGAATTCGCCGAGACGGCAATGGCTATCGGCGCGATGGACGGTGCCACGGGCTGGGTCAGCGGCATCGTCGGTGTTCATCCGTGGGAGCTTGCGTTCTTCGACCGCAAGGCTCAGGAAGAGGTGTGGGGAACCGATCCCGATACGTGGATGGCGTCACCGTATGCGCCGATGGGTGTGGCGAGGCCGGTCGAGGGTGGGTACATCCTCAACGGTCGTTGGTCGTTCTCCTCCGGTACTGATCATTGCGACTGGATCATGATCGGTGCGATGGTCGGTGACGAGTCCGGTAAGCCGTTGATGCCGCCGAAGCACCTGCACGTACTGCTGCCGCGCTCCGATTACGACATCGACCAGGACAGCTGGAATGTCGTGGGCCTGCGCGGAACCGGGTCGAAGGACCTGATCGTCAAGGACGCGTTCCTGCCCACCTACCGCACGATCGACGCCGGAAAGGTGTACGACGGGACGGCGTGGAAGGAAGCGGGTCGTACGGAGACGTTGTACAAGTTCCCGTTCTCGTGCATTTTCCCGTTGGGGATCACCTCGTCGTTGATCGGTATCGCCGAAGGTGCGTTGGCGTGCAACATGGCGGCGCAGCGTGAGCGTGTGACGGTCAGTGGTGTTCCGATCAAGGAAGATCCGTACGTGCTGTTCGCGATCGGTGAGGCTGCGGCCGAGATCGCTGCTTCTCGGGCTGCGATCTTGGAGACGGTGGATCGTTTCTGGGACATGACGGAGAAGGGGCAGGAAGTTTCGTTCGAGCTTCGTGCGATCGGTCGCCGTACGCAGACTGCTGCGGCGTGGCGGGCGGTGCGTGCGGTGGACGAGATCTTTGCTCGTTCCGGTGGTGGGGCTTTGCAGTTGAACACGCCGATGCAGCGGTTCTGGCGTGACGCTCATGCCGGTCTCGCGCATGCGATTCATGTGCCTGGCTCCATCTTCCATGCGTCGACGCTCTCGCAGCTCGGTGGCGAACCGCAGGGTATCCACCGCTCGATGATCTAGTCCCACAAATACTTTCGAAGCAAGGACGGTTAGGCATGACTGAAATTCGGGGCCTGGGGTATCTCAGGATCCAAACGCAGGACGTGGCTCGCTGGCGCGAGCTCGTGGTCGACGGACTCGGCCTCGCGGTCGGTAGTGGCCCGGAAGCCGACGGCCTCTACTTGCGCCTGGACGAGCGTCGTGCGCGACTGATCGTCCTGCCCGGTGAGACGGACAAGGCTCTCGCAGTGGGCTGGGAAGTGCGAGATCAGTTCGCGCTCCAGCGTGTTCGTGAAGCAGTGGAGAAGGCCGGAGTCGAGGTCGAGGTTCTTTCCGAGGTCGACGCCAGCTACCGCGATGCCGAGCAGGTCATCGCATTCGGCGATCCCAACGGCAACCGAGTCGAGGTCTTCTTCGGACCGGTACTCGACCACAGCCCGTTGGTCACCCCGCACGGCGGCCGTTTCGTCACCGGCGATCAGGGCCTCGGCCATGTGGTGCTTCCGGTTGCGCGTTTCGACGAGGCATACACCTTCTACACCGAGGTGCTCGGATTCCTCCCGCGCGGTTCCATCCGTCTCGGCGGTATCGATGCGCCGCCGCCGGCTCGCCGCGTTCGCTTCATGGGTGTCAACCAGCGCCACCACAGCCTGGCGTTGTGCCCGGCGCCGCCGGTTGACGAGCCCGGTCTCGTGCACCTGATGATGGAAGCCGAGACTCTCGACGCCGTCGGTCAGGCTCTCGATCGTGTTGCCAAGCTCGGCTTCTCGATCTCCTCGACGTTGGGTCGCCACACGAACGACAAGATGGTGTCGTTCTACGTGCGCGCACCGGGTGGATGGGATCTGGAGTTCGGTTGCGAAGGCATGCTTGTCGACGAAGCCTTCTACACCGCTGAGGAAATCACGGCCGACAGCTACTGGGGCCATGACTGGTCCGAGAGTGAACCGCTGGCCGCGTTCACTCCCAAGAGCTAGCTCTTACGCAACGAAAAAGCTCGGTCCCAATGCATATCGGGGCCGAGCTTTTTCGTGCGATAGATCAGGAAGCTGCTGCGGCCAAACCGGTTTCGAGGTCGGCGAGAATGTCGTCGATCCCTTCGATGCCGACCGCGAGGCGGACGAGCCCCGGCGTGACGCCCGAAGCGAGCTGCTCCTCGGGGGTGAGCTGCGAGTGCGTCGTCGACGCGGGGTGGATGACGAGTGAGCGAACGTCACCGATGTTGGCGACGTGGCTGTGCAACGTCAGCGCGTTGACGAACTTCTTGCCTGCGTCGACTCCACCGGCGAGCTCGAACGCGACGATGGCGCCGGTTCCCTTGGGAGCCAGCTGCTTTCCGCGCTCGTGCCAGGGCGAGGATTCCAGTCCGGCGTACGCGACCGACGTGACCTCGGCGCGGCCGTCGAGGAACTCGGCAACCTTCTGTGCGTTGGACACGTGGCGCTCGATGCGCAGGCTCAAGGTCTCGATGCCCTGCGAGATGAGGAAGGCGTTGAACGGTGCGATGGCCGAGCCGAGGTCGCGCAGAAGCTGAACGCGTGCCTTGAGGGCGTAGGCGGGTGCGCCGAGATCGGCGAAGGTGACGCCGTGGTAGCTGGGATCCGGAGTGGTGAAGTTGGTGTGGCGTCCCTGGGTCCAGTCGAAGGTGCCACCGTCGACGATGACGCCGGCGATCGCGGTACCGTGTCCGCCAAGGTATTTGGTGGCGGAGTGGACGACGATGTCGGCGCCGTGCTTCAGCGGCTGAATGAGGTACGGAGTTGCGACCGTGTTGTCCACGATCAGCGGGATGCCGTGCTCGTGGGCGACTGCGCTGATGCCGGGGATGTCGAACACGTCGTTCTTGGGGTTGGAGATGGTTTCGCCGTAGAACGCCTTGGTGTTCGGACGGATTGCCTCACGCCAGTGATCGAGGTTGTCCGGGTCCTCGACGAAGTCGACGGTGATACCGAGCTTGGGCAGCGTGTAGTGGAAGAGGTTGTACGTGCCGCCGTACAGGCGAGGGCTTGAGACGATGTGGTCCCCGGCCTCGGCGAGGTTGAGGATCGCGAAGGATTCGGCGGCCTGACCGGACGCAACCAGCAGAGCCGCGACTCCGCCTTCGAGGGCGGCGATGCGCTGCTCGACGGCGTCCTGCGTCGGGTTCATGATGCGGGTGTAGATGTTGCCCGGCTCGGCGAGGCCGAAGAGCGCCGCCGCATGGTCGGTGTTGTCGAAGACGTAGCTGGTGGTCTGGTAGATCGGAAGCGCCCGAGCGTTGGTAGCGCTGTCCGGGCCCTGTCCGGCGTGGACCTGCTTGGTTTCGAACGACCAATCGGCGGTCGGATCGGTATCGACGGGGGTGTTCTCGCTCATGAATTCATACTCCGTGGTGAAGGTGGGTTGGTGCGGGTCAGGCGGTTTCGACGACTGTATGCACTGGGACGGGATTGCGGGTGAGATCGAGTACGGGGCAGTGCGCGTCGACCGTTTCCTGCAGTTCCAGGTAGCGCTCGCGGGTTTCGGGGCCGGTCAGGGTGACGACCACGCGGACCTCGGAGAATCCCGGACGGACGGCGTCGTCGAAGCCGAAGAATCCACGAACGTCGAGGTCACCTTCGGCTCTGGCCGAGATGTCGTCGAGAGCGATACCGAGTTTGTCCGCCCAGACGCGGTAGGTGACCACCTGGCAGGAGAGCAGGGAAGCGAGGTAGTACTCGACAGGATTGGCTGCGGTGTTCTCGCCGCCGAGGGCCGGTGGCTCGTCGACCTCGACGCTGTACTTACCGAGAGAAATGGTGCTGGCAACGGCGTCGTGCGCCTGGGCGGAAGCCTTGAATACGACGTGTGCTTTGCTCGCGTCTTTGTCGATGGCGTCGGCGTTGGCTGCTACGACGGAACTCAGGTGTGAGATGGAGGCGGTGGTCATGACAGAAATGTCCCCTGATCTGGGTGTACATACGAGTATCGACGTGAGCGGCGCTCACGTCGTAGGTCCGATCAGTAGATCGGACACCCGGATGTACAGACATGCGCAAAGTCGACATGGCGCCGCCGCGTCAGCAGCGTGCCCGTCTCGTATGCGCCGATTCCCGTCACAGGAGAGACTGTAACCGGTTCATACCCTTTCCGACCAGACGTATAGGAAATCTGTCTCGGATTGTGGTCTGTCATGCGGGCGGCAGTCCGCTCCACCGGGGTGTCCGACGAGTGGCGAAAGCGTCGAGTCCTTCGGCGATGTCCGGAGAGCGCAACACTGCGTCCTTGGCGTCGTCGGTGACCTTCCATCCGTCGGCGTCGGCGTCGGCGTAGAGAGCCTCGATGGCCTTCAGACTCAGACTCACGGAGGTGGGGGAGGACTCGCAGATCTCCGCTGCCATCACCAGTGCCTCGTCGAGTGCCTTACCAGGGGCAGTGACTGCATTGACGACGCCGAGGTCCTTTGCCCGTTCGGGATCGAGTGTGCGGCCGGTGATCAAGAGTTCACGGGCGACGTTGATCGGAAGCGCGCGAGGAGCCCGAAAGAGTGCGCCGGACGTCGCAACCAGACCGCGTTTGGTTTCGGGAAGGCCGAATTGCGCTGTGGCAGAGGCGACGATCAGATCGCAGGCCAGTGCGATTTCGAAACCGCCACCAAGCGCGTAGCCCTCGACTGCAGCGATCAGGGGCTTGTTCCGCCGGCGCCGAATGACGCCGTACTCACCGCCGCGAGGCATGCGAAGGTCGGCCCGCTCTCGGATATCGGTTCCGGCGCAAAAGATGTTGGAGGTTCCGGTGATGATGCCGACCCACAGATCAGGGTCGTCGTCGAGAAGATTCAGCGCGGCTTCGATTCCCTCGGCAGTCTCACGGTTGATCGCGTTACGGCGTTCTTCGCGTTCGATCCTGACGATGAGAACGCGGTCATGGCGTTCGGTGGAAACAGTCGACATAATTGGACTGTAGTCCACCTATCGGAGGCGGAGGTGCGTCACCTGACGGGACGGACATTGGACACATTCCGGACTGTGGCGAAGACTGTGTGCTGAGGCGGAGAAGGGCAGGTCGACGTGATTTCCAAACGAGAACAGAACAAGCGCGACACCAACGACAGGTTGCTCTCGGCTGCTCGAATTCTGTTCTCGGCGCAGGGTTTCGCCAGCACGACCGTCGACGACATCGCCGAGCGAGCCGAGGTGTCGCGAGCCACCTTCTTCAATTACTTCCAGGGCAAGGACTCGGTTCTCGAGGCGCTGCACAGTGATCATCTCGATCAGCTTGCGGCACTGGTGGATCAGCTCATGGAATCGCCGATGCCGACTTCTGATCGGATCTCCCGGATTTTTCAGGATTTTGCGCAGCAAGCGATCATGCATCCGCGCTATCTGCGCATGGTGACTGCAGAACTCGAGCGCGACTTCGCCTCCTCCGGAGCGGGGGCGGCCCACGATCATCGGTTCCACGTGGAACTTCTGCGGATCGTCACTGCCGGTATCGAAGCCGGCGAAGTGAGATCGGACTACCCGCCGCTCTTTCTCGCACAGATGATCGGTGGTACGTACGGAGCGTTGGTCCGCTTCTGGCGGCAAGACGCCGATTACGACGTGGTCGGAGAATTCGATCGCGGAGCCAGGTACGTCGCGGAAGGCATCGCTGCTCGCTGATCAGGGAGTGGGCACTACCAGAGGCAGCATCTGCTGGACGCTCTCCGAAAGATAGTTTGCGGCAGTCTGATCGCCGGACAGATGGCGCAGCAGGCTCTGCTGGAACAGGCCGTCGAAGATTGCGTACATCGCCGCCGAGGTGACCGATGCCTCTACGTCGAGAAGTTCGGCGTAGCGAGAAACAATGCGCCAGATCATGTTTTCGAGACTCTCGTCGATCGCGGCGACGTCGGCTCGGAACGACTCCTCGAACATCGACTGCGCGCGCAGGTCGTACCAGAGGCGGTGCATCGTGGGTTCTTCGATCATGGTCTCGGCGAGCAGTGCGCCGAAACCGGTTTTCAGTTCCTCCGGTGTCTTCGCGGTGGCGACGATGCCGTCGTAGCGGGTGACGCAGCGTGCCTTGTAGTGGCGCACGCAGTGGGTGATGAGATCGACCTTGTCGCTGAAGTAGTAGTGCAGGACGCCGTGGGAGAACTCCGAATTCTGGGCGATTTCGCGCAGGCTCGTGCGTGCGTAGCCCAATTCGGCCAGGGTTTGCAGTGCGGCCTCGGCGAGTTGATCACGTCGCTCGGAGAATTTGTCGACCTGGCGACGCGACACCTTGTCTGCGTTGGACCGCTTGGCGGAGTCGGACCGCTTCGCGGAGTCGGACTGCTGGTCCGGGGAGCTAGGTGCAGCGTTTTTCCCTGCCTCACTAGGCTTCTCGACTGTCGTGGTCACGATGGCACGTCCTGTTCCCTGCGGTTTCCACAGCGGCACGATCGCCGCGTCCGAATCAGTCTAACCCTTGGTCTTTGACGAGCGTGTAACAAAATCTTGACAGTCGTCAAGATTTCTCTTGACACTCGTCCAAAGTTGAATACTCTGTGACTCACACCACTTGGCAGCGTCGCTGTGAACGGTGGCATCGAGAGAGTCGTTTCAGTCATGGAGGCAGTCGAAAATGAGCGTGTTTGATCTCGAGGGACGAAAAGCACTGGTCACTGGTGGTGCCAAGGGGCTCGGAGCCGGAATGGCTGAGGCGTTGGCGAAGGCGGGGGCGTCAGTGATGATCGGCGACGTTCTCGAAGACGAGGGTCGTGCCACCGCAGAGGCTGTTGGTTCGGGCGGAGTCAAAACCGGCTTCGTAAAGCTGGACGTCACCGACGATGCCAACTGGGAAGAGGCAGTCGCCGCCACCGCGGAGACTCTCGGCGGCTTCGACATCCTCGTCAACAACGCAGGCATCGAGATTTCCTCGCTGGTGGTCGACCTCGATCCGAATGACATCCGCCGTATGTGTGAGGTCAACATCCTCGGAACAGCGCTCGGAACCAAACACGGACTGCGCAGCATGCGTCCGGGTGGCGTAGCCGGAACCGGCGGTTCCGTCATCAACATCTCTTCAGTGGCCGCAACCATTCCGTTTCCCGGGATCAGTGGATACTCCGCGACCAAGTCCGCGGTCGATCGCTTCACCAGAGTTGCCGCCGCCGAGTCGGGCAAGCTCGGCTACGGAGTCCGCGTCAACTGCATCTACCCAGGTCTTGTCGCCACGGAGATGGGTCTCGGACTCGCGGCGGACATGGAGAAGCTCGGTCTCTGGCCCAGCGCCGAAGCAGCAGTCGGAGACGTCATCGGCCTCACCCCGCTCGGCCGCCTCGGTGAAGTGAACGACATGGCTGACGCCGTTGTGTTCTTGTCCTCCGACGCCGCGCGATTCATCACCGGAATCGGCCTACCGGTCGACGGTGGCATGGGCATGTAACTCGCCCTTCATTCGTACGTACACCCTTCTCACGTCTTCGAAAGGTTCCACGAACATGTCCGAAAAGAAGCCCGTCATCGTTTACGGCGTCTCCGGGTACACCGGCCGTCTGGTGTGTGAATACCTGCGCGAGTTCAACATCCCGTTCATCGCAGCCGGCCGCGACGCCGCTCGCATCCAAGAGGTCCTCGACAAGATCCCTGGTTTGGACACCGTCGATCACGAGGTCGTCGAGGTCGAGCACACGGTCGAGGCTCTCACCGAATTGTTCACCGGTGCACAGGTTGTCAGCAACATGGTCGGGCCGTTCATCAAGCTTGGCGGGACCGTCGTCGAGGCTGCGTTGAATGCCGGTTGCCACTACATGGATACCACCGGTGAGCAGGACTGGGTACTCGACGTCCAGGAGAAGTTCAGCGACAAGTATCAGGAGAAGGGCCTGCTTCTCTCGCCCGGTATCGCGCAGATGTACACCACCGGTGAGATCGCGGCCAATATCGCACTGGAAACGCCGGGGCTCGATACGCTCGACATCCTCGTGCTGTGGAAGGGATTTCCCACCTACGCGTCCACTCAGACGATCTTCACCATCCTCAAGGCGAACTGGTACTACCTCGAGCAGAACAAGTACGTGCAGTGGGCGCCCGGCCAGACTTTCGACGTCGTCGTTCCGGGCCAGCACGAAACTGCGCTTGCATTGCCGTGGGGCGGAACATGCCACCCGGTGTGGTTCAAGAACGATCCGCGAGTTTCCAACGTCAAGGCTGCGGGCGGAGTGTTCGACCGCACCGTGATGGAAGGCGTTGTCGCGACGCAGAAGATCGTGGAGGAGCAGATCAAGACCCTGCCCGCCGACGAGCAGGAAGCCGCCTTGGCCGAGATCGCCGGATCGGTTCAGGCCGGTATGCCCCCTCGTGAGAATCCGCGAATCAACACCTCACTCGACTCCGTCTACGCGTCGGGCCCGCTGGGTCGCTCGCACGTCGTGATCCACGGAAACTGTAACTACAAGCAGACGGGCCTCCTGCACGCCTATGCAGCGCATTCTCTGCTCCAGCAGGCGCCGAAGCGGACCGGGCTTGCCTCGGCTTGCCAGGCGTTCGGCCATCGCGAACTGCTCGGCGCGCTACGTAGTTTCGGGCTGGCTCTGGAGCCGGAAGTAACCATCAACGCCTAACTCGTCGCCCTCGTCATCATGTTCACGGCTCCCGGCGTGTAGCGCGCCGGGAGCCCCGCCCTGGAGGCTCCCCATGCGTTTGACCGACTATCTCGACAAGGGAGCCTCTCTTGGTTCCACCGCACCGTGTTTGACGATGGGGGAGCGCACTCTCTCCTACGGCGAGGTGCAACAGTTCAGCCGACGCTTCGCAGCTTCGCTCGCGGCTTCGGGCATCGCGCCGGGCGAAAAGGTCGCGATTCTGTCCGGCAACGACCCGATCTCGTTCTCGTGCGTATTCGGAATAAGCCGGGCCGGCGGCGTCTGGTGCCCGATCAACCCTCGCAACGAAGCTGCGGAAAACCGAGACCTGTTGGATTTGTTCGATTGTCGCGCTCTGTTCTTCCAAAAGTCCTATGCGCCGCTAGTCGACCAGATCAAGGATGCGCTTCCCCAGTTGGTGACGCTCGTCTGCATCGACGGCGAATCGGAATCGGCACAATCTCTCGAAAGCTGGCTCGGGGAAGACGAACTCGACGTCGCTGCGCCCGACGACGTCACCATGCTGGTCGGCACCGGTGGTACAACTGGACGGCCAAAGGGAGTGATGTTGACCGGGCACAACATCGAGACGATGACCGCAATCACTTTGATGAGTTATCCGTTCGAGGGGCGCCCGGTGTATCTGGCGCTGGCACCGTTGACTCACGCCGCCGGTGTTCTGTGCTTCCCGATCATGGCCCTCGGCGGCGAAGTAGTGATCATGCCGAAGCCCGACCTCGGGTACTTCCTCGCGAACGTTCAGAAGCACAAGGTGACTCACACCTTCCTGCCGCCGACGCTCATCTACATGCTGCTCGAGCACGAGGCCCTGTCGGCCACGGATCTCAGCTCGCTGCAATGCTTCTGGTACGGAGCGGCGCCGATCTCCCCGACCAGACTCGCGGAGGCGATCGACAAGATCGGCCCGGTCATGGCTCAGCTGTTCGGGCAGAGTGAAGCCCCCATGATGATCTCGACGATGTCACCGAAGGAGCACTTCGGCTCGGACGGCACTGTCGCAACGTCACGACTTTCGTCGGCGGGTCGACCGTCGCCGCTGGTGACAGTGGGGATAATGGACGACAAAGGCGCGCTGCTCGGACATGGCGAGCGTGGTGAGGTGGTGATTCGCAGTTCGTTGGTGATGGCGGGTTATTACAAGAACCCCGACGCAACCGCGGAAGCGTCAGCCCACGGCTGGCATCACACCGGCGATATCGGGTACCTGGACGAGGACAATTTCCTGTTCATCGTCGACCGTGCGAAGGACATGATCATCACCGGCGGTTTCAACGTCTATTCGGTCGAGGTGGAGCAGGCACTCATGGCGTATCCGGGGATTCAGGACTGCGGAGTGATCGGGTTGCCGGATGACAAGTGGGGCGAACGCGTTGTGGCAGTGGTGCAACCGCACCTCGGCGCCGACATCGACGGCGCCGAGGTGATGGCTTTCGTGAAGGCTCGCATCGGAAGTGTGAAGACTCCGAAGCAAGTCATCGTCTGGGACGATCTACCTCGCTCCAAGGTCGGCAAAGTTCTCAAGAACGAGATCAAGAGCGAGCTGACTGGCTGAATACCCTCGGGACGCCTATGTTATTTCACCGCACGGAGTGCCTGTCGAAACCGACAGGCACTCCGCTTTCTTGTCACCCCGGCTGGTCGATTGCTCACGAATCGAGTACCGATCATCGGGAATCGTGTCTGTGAAGTTCGAATCGCGACCCGCATCGTCTCTGTGTCAGCCATCACAATGATGTGTTCGAATGAGTACGAGGTGAATCATGCGTCACGAAAGAACAGTCACCGAGCAACTTCCCCTTCCGGCCAGGACCGTCCGGAAGGTCATGCTCCGCTTCATGCCGGTCATCGGATTGGCATACATCGTCCTGTATCTCGACCGATTGAACATCGGCGTTGCAGCATTGACGATGAACAAAGAACTCGGAATATCGGCCTCGATGTTCGGGTTCGCGGCCGGAATCTATTTCTGGAGTTACACGATCTGCGAACCCCCGAGCAACTACATCCTCACAAAGGTCGGTGCGCGGCGCTGGATCACACGAATCATGATCACGTGGGGCGTGGTCACCATCGGAACCGCGTTCGTTCAGGGTGCCAGCGGATTGGTGGCAGCACGATTCCTGTTGGGTATTGCCGAAGCCGGCTTTTCGCCCGGCATGCTGTTCTTCGTCTCGAAGTGGTTCCCGAATCGGGATCGAGGCAAAGCAATGGCGTGGATCGTGACCTTCATCTGTATCTCCGGCCTGGGTACTCCGATCACCACACACCTGATGGCTATCGACGGCTTTCTCGGGCTTTCCGGATGGCGATGGGTTTTCATTCTCACCGGCGTCCCCGCTGTGGTCATGGCGTTTGTGATCTACAAGGTTCTGCGGGACAAGCCTTCGGAGGCGGAGTTCCTCTCCGAGGAAGAACGCGGTTGGCTCACCGATACGCTCGAGTCCGAGGCGCAAGAGCGCGAAGCGGTCGTCGGTAAGCACAGCTTCCTCCAGGGACTCGTGCACCCACGAGTACTGGTGTTGATCTCCGTGTTCATTTGTTTCACCTTCAGCCTCAACGGTTTCCAGATTTGGATGCCGCAGATTTACGCGCAATTCGGGATGAGCACCAATCAGATCGGATGGGTTGCCGCACTACCTGCACTGATTGCGATCGGACCGATGATCTGGTGGACGCGCCATTCGGACCGCGCCGGAGAGCGCCCCGTGCACTTCGCCATCGCCGCATCGGTCGCAGCACTCGGATTTGCTATTGCTGCGCTGTTCTTCACCACACCGGTTGTCGCTATCTTCGGATTCTGCATCGCCGGGATCGGTCTCTACAGTTCGATGAGCATCTTCATCACCATGCCTTCGAGCTTCCTTACCGGCGCTGCCTTGGCGGCAGGTTTCGGTGTCATCAACGGAATGGGTAACCTCGGAGGCTATTTCGGTCCACAGGTCACCGGCTGGATCAAGGACGCGACCAACAGTTTCACACCGGCAATCGGGGTGTACTCCGCGGTGCTGGCGACGGCAGCATTGATCGTGCTGCTGCTCAAGGTGATCACCAGAAAGGCCGACAAGGCCAACGACCAACTGACACTGGATTACCGGGCGGAGCGCGACGCCGGAACCTTGGTTGCACCTGAACAGGCTTGAGCCGAGTCTCGGCCCCGGAAGATTCCCGATCAACGGGAATTCTTCATTCTTCAGGCGAGCATGCGCAGGACATCATCACTTATCAGGATCACAGTCGTCGACCGTGGTTTCGTCGGCAACGAACAAACGAGGACTTCGTGAGTAGATACTTCGGGCCTTTGCGCCAATTGGGTTTTGTGGTCAACGACATCGACAGCGCGCTGAAGCATTGGATCGACGTTGTCGGCGTTGGCCCCTTCTTCTTCGTGGAGGACCAACCGTTGAACGACTTCGTCTTCCGTGGCAAGTCGAGTGCGCCTCGATTCAGTGTGGCGCTCGCGCACAGCGGAAGCGCGCAGATCGAGCTGATTCAACAACACAACGATGAGCCGTCGGCATTTCGCGAGTTCGCCGATCGAGGGCTCGAAGGACTTCAACATGTTGCCTACTGGACAACGGATTTCGATCGATATGTGGAGGAATCCAAGAACCGAGGGCTCGTCGAATTGCAGAGTGGTAGATCCGGTAGTGGCGCACCGGACGAGCGATTCGTGTACTACGAGGACGGCCCGTATCCGGGAACAGTCATCGAAGTCTCGGAGGTCAGCGGAAGGAAGGGCGATCTGTTTCGCGCAGTCGAGGCTGCATCGAAGGAGTGGGACGGGTCGAATCCCATTCGCGACATGAGGAAGGTGCTGTAGTCGTGAGTAGGAAGGTAGCGATCGTCACTGGTGGCGCATCCGGGATCGGCCTGGCAACGTGCAAACGATTCGCCGACTTGGGTTGGCATGTCATCTCTGCCGACCTGTCGCATACATCCGGAGACACTGCGCCAGAACCAGATACACGGACGGTCGGCGTTCGAGTGGATGTCACCGATGAGGGAGACATCCGACGGCTTCGCGACGTCGCCGAAGAGCTGTTCGGTCGTGTCGACACGGTTGTGACCTCGGCGGGAACCGCGGACAACGCGCCGATCCGGCACACCACACCCGATCGATTCAGGCGAACCCTCGAGCTGAACCTCGTTTCCACGTTTGCGGTGGTCAGGGAGTTCGTGGATCTGCTCGCCGCAGATGGCGGCGGATCCGTGGTGACAATTGCCTCGGTTTCCGGCCTACGCGGCAGCGTAGACCGTGCTGCGTATTCCGCATCGAAAGGTGGCGTGGTCGCGTTGACCACACAACTCGCGATCGAGCTCGCCGGCGAGGGGATCCGAGTCAATTGTGTTGCACCGGGTTCGACGCGGACACCGCTTGCAAGTCGGGCCCAGAGCCCTGAAATGCAGAGCGCCATCTTGCAATCGATCCCGTTGAGCCGTTACGCGGAGCCGGCTGAGATTGCCGAAGTCGTGACCTTTGTCGCTGGTCCCGGCGCCGGTTTCGTGACGGGTCAGACGTGGACAGTCGACGGAGGTCAGTCGATGACAGCCGGTTGGAATCTTCCGAAGGAGCGACATGACTCTTGAGGCAACGTCCAGTACAACGGATAAACCGGTAATCATCGGAGTGCACGTCAACGAGAACACCATGCGCGCACCCAATCCCCACATTCCGTGGACGCCCAGCGAAATAGCCGACACTGCCCTCGCTTGTGAGGATGCGGGGGCGTCGTTGATGCATTTTCACGGTCGAGCCGTGGACGGCGGCGTGGATCACTCGGCGGCGACCTACGGAGAGATCGTCGAGCGGGTTCGGGCGGTATCGAATCTGCTGCTTGCGCCGTCGATGGCCAATGTTCCCGGCTACACGATAGACGAGCGGCTGTCGAATCTTGCCCCGAACCAAAGTGATCCGAAACGACGTTCGGACTTCTTGGTCGTCGACATGGGCTGTGCGGCGATGGACTTGATCGATGCGACGACAGGCTTGTTCGCAACCGATTCCAGGGTCTTCGTCAACGACACTCGAACACAGATCGAATTACTCTCGCGCGCTAGTGAATTGGGTCTGGTGCCGTATCAGACGTCATTCAACGTGAGTTGGACGCGCGCGATCTTCGCCCACGCAAGGGTGCGGAATCCGTCGTCACCATTGGTAATCGCTTTCATTCTCGGTGGTGACGAGTTTCCGGCTGCACATCCGGCGACAGCAGCAGGGCTACGTGCGCAACTGGACCTCCTGCCGGCTGATCTTCCAGTGGAGTGGATCGTCTCGGCCTACCGAGGCAATGTTCTTGCAGCAGCGGAGGAGTCGATCAAGCGCGGGGGCCATGTAGCAATCGGTGCCGGTGACTACCACTACGAAGAACTGGGATACCCCTCCACACCTGATCTGGTCGCCGAAGTTGTTTCGATCGCTCGGCGGTACGGGCGTGAACCCGCAAGTCCTGATCAGGCACGTCGAATTCTAGGGGTGGATGTCCATGCGAGTAGTTGAAACCGAAGGTGCCGAACCTACTTTGGTTCATTCCTCTAACGGAAAGAGAGTGTGGATCATGGATTCGATTGCGTTTGCTTCCTCGGCTCAGGCCGGTGATGTGATCGTGACCGGATCACACGGAGGGACGAGTGCTGGAGAGTACGCCGTCGGGTTAGGGGTTCGTGTTGTGGTGTGCAATGACGCCGGCATAGGGAAGAACAAGGCCGGAATCGCAGGTTTGGCTGCGATCGACGCCCAGAAGATCGTCGGCATTGCAGTCGGACACGAGAGTTCGCGTATCGGAGATGGCAACGACGTGTGGGAGTGCGGCATCGTGACGTATGCCAATCCGACTGCAGTCGCAGCGGGTGTGCGTGTGGGCAGCCGCGTTTCCGAAGAAGTGCTGGCACTGATAGAGAGGAGCGTCGACTGATGTTTCGGAACATTGTCGGTGTGGAGAACGGTAGACAGATTGTCGTCATGGACAGTATGTCGCAGATCGAACGGTCGGACCGCGACCGCATCGTCGTTGCGGCATCCAACGGCGGTCAAGAGTCAGGGCGGATGGCGATTGCGACGGGCTGTGCGTTGGCGGTGCTGAACGATGCCGGAATCGGCAAGGACAACGCGGGGATCATCGGAATCGTCCGCATGGGAGATTCGGGACTTGCCGGCGTAGCGGTCAGTCACGACTCTGCCGAGATCAGCAATGGAATGGATATGTGGCACAACGGAACTATTTCGTATGTCAACGAGCCCGCAGCGGCGGCTGGGATACGGGTCGGTGACAACGTTCGCACGTGTGTGAGTGCGTTTGCGGTTCGCTTCCCTGTCGGCCCAATGTTGGCGTCCGAGAGTTCGTCATGATCGGCCATGTGGTCAACCGGCCCGAGGATGTAGTCCGCGAAGCGCTCGAAGGACTTCAGATCCTGCACCCGGAAATGCTCTCCTACCACCGAGATCCGTTGTTTGTGACTCGCGCGGGTGTCGCCCGAGACAAAGTTGTGTTGGTCTCAGGTGGCGGGGCCGGGCATGAGCCGTTACACGCGGAGTTCGTCGGATCCGGCATGTTGGACGCCGCAGTTCCTGGGTCGGTCTTCGCCAGTCCCACAGCCTTTCAGATCCGCGCTGCGGTCAATGCTGTCGAGACCGGACGGGGTGCACTTCTCATCGTGAAGAACTACACCGGAGACAAACTGAATTTCTCGATCGCGGCCGAGTTACTCGGAACTGAGCGGCAAGTGGAGATCGTGATGGTCGACGACGACCTCGCGACGACGACTGCAGACGAGGGTGGACCTGGACGTCGTGGTACCGCTGCGGTAATTGCCGTGGAGAAGATTTGTGGGGCGGCCGCGGAACGGCACGGGGCGCTTTCCGAGATCGCTGACCTGGGGCGCCGGGTGGTGGCGGCGTCGGCGACGTTGGGTGCAGCTTTCCGCTCGTGCACGGCTCCCGGACAGGATCGTCCGTCCTTCGAACTGGCGCCGGGGGAGATGGAGTTCGGCATCGGAATCCATGGCGAGCGTGGACGTGAGACGCGTCCGACGGTTCCTGCCGCCGAACTCGTGGCGCAGTTGTCGGAGCCGATCCTCGATGCTGTCGGGGTTGAGCGCGGGGACGGTGTGATAGCGATAGTGAATGGGCTAGGGGCAACCCATGGACTCGAATTATCCATTGCCACTGCAGAATTAAAGTCTTTCCTCGAGGATGCCGGTATCGGTTTGGATCGTGTGATTGCAGGTTCTTTCGTCACTGCATTGGATATGCACGGGCTCTCTATCACCCTTCTCCGTTCGACCGAGGAGTTTCTGGATCTCTGGGATGCAACGGTACGCACTCCCGCACTCGCTTGGTAACTCGAATATGCACTACTGAAAAGAGTTTCATGATGACAATGTTGAGCGTCGGGGACACTCGGGCGTGGATCGATCGATTTGCCGATGCCGCCGAAGATCAATTCGATTCCCTCACAGATTTGGACCGGCTTGTCGGAGACGGCGATTTCGGAATGAATCTGCGGACGGGCCTGCGAAGTGCGGTGCAACGACTTCGTTCCGACCCGCCGACCAGTCCTGGTGAAGTGTTCGCCCGTACGTCGGATGCGTTTCTCGACATCGGTGGGACAAGCGGACCACTTCTCGGTCTGTGGTTCGGCCGGATCGGAGCAGTCTCTGGAGTTGAAGTGACCGCAACAGACTTGGCTTCTGCCCTGGGTACGGCGACAGCTGCGGTGCAGCGTCTCGGCAATGCCCAGGTGGGTCACAAGACCATGGTCGACGCCATGGTCCCCGCAACCAGCGCATTGACCGAGGCGGCAGTCAGCGGGGCAACCTTGTCCGCTGCCTTGAACTCTGCGGCCACGGCTGCGAGGCTCGGCGCCGAATCGACTCGCGCGATGCTCGCCCGCCGCGGACGCGCGACCTACGTGGGAGAACACGCCAGGGGCGTCGAGGACCCGGGGGCATCGGCGATTGCCATGTTCTTCGCCGCATCCAGCTACAGGAGCGTTCCGGCATGAGCGATCTGCGAGACAAGGTCATCGTCACAGTTGCCCCGACGGGTGGCTTCCTCACTGTTGCCGACAATCCGTTCATTCCGACTCAGCCTGAGCAGATTGCGGCGGATGTGGCACGCTGCCACAGCGCTGGAGCCAGCGTGGCAGCACTTCATGCTCGACGACCGGACGATCAAGCGACCTGTGATGCCGCAATCTATCGGCAGATGAATACGCTTGTCCGCCAAAGCTGCGACATCGTGATCAACAACTCGACCGGCGGCGGAGTCAACGGTGACATGGTGAGTGTTCGCAGTGACGGTGCGCGCATCGTGGACTGGGACGCGAGGCTCCAGGGCCTGCATGGCGGCGCAGACACATGCACGCTCGATGCCATCACGGCCTATGTGACCTCACCGGTCGGTGAGGTACTGATGGACACGCCGCCCAGTCGTGCCGCCGAACTGGCAGCGTCAATGCGCAAACTAGGAATCAAACCTGAGTGGGAGGCCTTCAGCCCGTCACATCTGCTCCAGGAGATACGTACGTTGACCGAAGGGCAGCCTGGCCCGCACCTCGTCAATCTTGTACTGGGACTTGATCGAACTTTTCAGAATGCGATGCCGTACTCCCCGCAGATCTTGCAGCAGATGGTGGAACACCTACCGGAGAAATCGGTCTTCTCCGTGAGCATCAGCGGGCCAGATCAACTGCGTGGTCTGACTCATGCACTCCTGCTCGGAGGGCACGTGCGTGTGGGAATCGAAGACTATCCGTTTCTCGCGAATGGAGAGCCGGCCGAGAACGTTCGTTTGGTGGAGAACATCATCGACATCGTCCAGCGACTCGGAATGCAGCCTGCAACACCTGGGGAGGCAAGGGCAATCCTTGGTTTGGAGGGTTCGGATGAGTAGAACACCGACGAGTAGAACACTTCGCTCGCAGGATTGGTTCGGAGGCAATGATCTCAATGCATTCATCCACCGCTCGTGGATGAAGAACCAGGGTATCCCTGATCGGATGTTCGACGGCCGACCGGTTATCGGTATCTGTAACACGTATTCCGAGCTCACGCCGTGCAACGCTCACTTCAGAGATCTGGCCGAGCAGGTGCGACTGGGTGTCATCGAAGCAGGCGGATTTCCAGTTGAGTTTCCGGTGATGTCATTGGGTGAGACGATCATCCGCCCCACCACGATGCTCTATCGGAACCTCGTCAGCATGGACGTGGAGGAGTCGATTCGAGCCAATCCGATCGACGGCGTCGTACTGCTCTGCGGCTGCGACAAAACCACCCCGGCGCTGGTGATGGGCGCAGCCAGTTGTGACCTTCCCACCATTGTCGTATCCGGTGGGCCCATGTTGAACGGCCGCCATCAAGGTAAAACTGTCGGATCTGGAACCTCGGTGTTCGAGATGAGTGAAGCAGTGCGAGCCGGGTGCATGAGCGAATGTGAGTTCAGAGCAGCGGAATCGGCGATGTCTCGATCGCCTGGTCACTGCAACACTATGGGCACCGCGTCGACGATGGCGTCGATTGTCGAGACTTTGGGCCTCACGCTCCCCGGTAATGCTGCGATCCCGGCAGTGGATTCACGGCGACGTGTACTTGCACGCGACAGCGGCGTGAGAATTGTGGAGATGGTCGCCGAGAATCTGACGATGTCTTCGGTCGTCGACCGAAATTCTCTCGAGAATGCGATCAAGGTGAACACGGCTATCGGTGGGTCCACCAACGCTGTGGTGCACTTGCTTGCCATCGCCGGGAGGCTGGAAATTCCCCTCGAACTCAGCGATTTCGCTGAGCAGAGTCGTGGCGTTCCCCTGCTCGCCAACCTCATGCCTTCGGGTACCTATTTGATGGAAGATTTCTTCTACGCAGGCGGACTGCCCGCGGTGATCGCCGAACTCGGGGACATCCTCCATCTGGATGCCGCCACGGTTACCGGAAAGACTCTCGGTGAGAACAACTCCGGCGAGACGATTTGGGACGACGACGTAATTCGTAGCACGGCGGCACCGTTGCTGGAGCAAGCCGGCATAGCGGTATTGACCGGCAACCTCGCGCCGAACGGTGCAGTGATCAAGCCGTCTGCGGCGTCGCCCGAGTTGCTCAGCCACGTGGGTCGTGCGGTCGTGTTTCACGGAATGGACGACTTCACGGCGCGCGTCGACTCGCCGGATCTCGACATCGAAGCCGACGACGTCATCGTCCTCACCGGTGCTGGGCCGAAGGGGTTTCCGGGTATGCCAGAGGTAGGTAATCTGCCACTCCCTCGAAGGCTGCTCGAGCAGGGTGTGCGAGACATGGTCAGGATCTCGGATGCGCGAATGAGCGGAACAGCCTTCGGTACAGTCGTTTTGCACGTTGCGCCTGAAGCGGGAGCCGGTGGGCCTCTCGGCGCGGTCAGGGATGGTGATTTGATCGAGTTGGATGTTGCTCGTGGGGTCTTGCGTGTACTCGTCGACGACGACGAGCTGGCCAGGCGTCTCGAGGCGTTGCCGCCACGCGTACAAAAGAGTCCGAGTGGGTATCAACGACTGTTCGTGGATCATGTGATGCAGGCCGACCGCGGAGTCGATTTCGATTTCCTGGTGGGCAGGCGTGGAACGGAGGTACACGGTGACAATCACTGAGCGTGTCGGCCGAGTCGTGGTCGTGACCGGTGCAGGGTCGGGACTCGGCCGCGCAATGGCCAGAGGTCTACTCGATGCAGGACACCACGTTGTATTGGCTGGTCGAAACAGCGTGAGCTTGGAAGCGACAGGTGGGGGTCACGAGCGCGCAGTGGTAATTCCCGCTGATGTGTCCTCGCCCGAATCGGTTCACCGGTTGTTCACATCCGTGACTGAGCGTTTCGGCAGACTCGATGTGCTTGTCAACAACGCAGGGACATTCGGGCCGTCGGGGAGTGTGGACGAGATCGATCCTGAAGCGTGGAACGCGACAGTCGCAGCCAATCTCACCGGCGTATTCCTTTGTGCGCGTGAAGCGATTCGTATCATGAAAACACAGGATCCGAGAGGAGGCCGGATCATCAACAACGGGTCGCTCTCCGCTCACACGCCCCGGCCCGACAGTGCCGCCTACACGGCGACCAAACACGGTGTGTCAGGTTTGACGAAGTCGATCTCTCTCGACGGCCGAGAGTTCGACATCTGTTGCAGTCAAATCGACATCGGCAATGCGGCAACTGACATGACAGCCGGAATCGGCCACTCGGCAAGACAAGCTGACGGCACCACCAGGCCCGAGCCGACATTCGATCCTCGTCATGTCGCGAACACCGTTGTGCAACTGATAGATCTACCACTCGACGTGAATGTCCCGACTCTGACGATCATGGCAAACCGGATGCCGTACGTCGGGCGCGGTTGACGGCGTCAGCGTCGTTGTAGGACAGGGCGGACGACGGACTGGGCACTCGAGAGATCACGTGAGATGGCGATTGCCGTCGTCCGCACCGCCGCGTCGATACGGGTCAGATTTATTCGGCCTGCCATACCGGAAATGGAGATTGCGCCGAGGACGCCTTCGTCCGGGCCGAATATTGGTGCTGCGGCGCCGACGATCCGGGGAAATGCTTCCTGGCGGTCGAAGGCGACACCACGCTTGCGAACACGATCCAGTTCTCGGTGGAAGAGTTCGGGATCGGTGATGGTGTTCTCGGTGTGTACTTCGAGGACAGTGGGCATCGTGAAATCCGCAGAGTTGGTGAACGCCAATACTGCTTTGCCGGAACAACTTGCGTGTGCAGGCCACCGACCACCGATTTGCTGCGGAAGGCGTGGTCCGTCGTCGCCACGGAAGACATCAAGGTAAACCACGTCGAAACCGTCCAATACAGCGAGTCCCACGTTGTGTCCCGTTGCTTCACGCAAGGCCGAAAGGTGGCGCCGCGCTGCTTCGCGGAGGTTTCGCTGCCGTGGAACAGATTCGCCGATCTCGAACAGGAGGAGGCCCAAGCGGTAGTTGGTTCCTTGCCGTTCGAGCAACCCGACTCGGACGAGATCGTCGACCATTCGATACACCGTTGTTTTGGCCATGCCTGTCCGTCGAACAAGCGCTGCTGCGCTGAGAACGCCTGAGCTGTCACGAAAAGTCTTCAGTATCTCGGTGGAACGACCAATTGCGGAAACCTCGCCATCGGCCCGATGAATGGGACTCACCGAACTATTCTGTCTGCCTGATGCGCGATTGTCGAGGGGCAATCGCGCATCAGATCACGCAGGTCTTCCGGTGATGGGATCGCCGGATATCGTCACGACTCGCACACCACGTCTTCGGCCGGCAGTGAGCCGTCGAGCAGGTACGAGTTGACGGCGGCGTTCGCGCAAGTATTCGCGTAGCCCGGGAACACCGCATGAGTGCGGCCTGGAACTGTCACGAGCCGTGAGCCTTTCATCGCTTCATGCATGCCGAGGCCTTCGTCGTACGTCGTGCGGGTGTCACCGGTTGCCTGGATCTGCAATGCCGGAACGTTGTTGTCGATGTCGATCCGCGTAGGGGCCTCACTGCGCCAGAACGCGCACGGCATGATCGTGTTGTGTGTGCCGGCAAAGATCGGCTGATCATCACGGTGCTCCTCCAACTTGTTGCGGTACCACTGGGGATCGCTCGGCATCGATACGTCTCCGCAGACGATGGCGATTGTCCCGGCATAGTCAGGACCGGTTCCCAGTTCGGTCTGGAACCATGCCTGCATCAATCCCGTCAGCTGGGGATGGATGTTCTCGACGGTCTTGCCTGCGGCGAGATCGCGCAACTGAACCAATACCTGTGCGAATGCCTCACTTTCCTTCTCGGTGTCGCCGGTTCCGTTGACGTACATCAGGAATGGAAGGACGTGATCGTCGACGGCATGGTCACCGATCTGTATCGGAGTGGTGGCCGCGTCCGAGATCAGCTTCTCGATGAGGGCGCGAACTTCGGCGGGCGTCGATCCGAGTGCATAGGTGGAGTTGTGTTCTGCTGCCCACTGCGAGAATCCGTCGATCGCTTTCTCGTTGGCCGGGCCCATGTCCTGGAACATCTCGTATCCGTATTTCTTCGGATCCGGTGCACTGTCGAGAACCACACGGTCGATCCTGTCCGGGAACATTTGAGCATAGGTTGCACCGAGGTATGTACCGTACGACCACCCGAAGTACGACGCCTTCTCCTGGTCGAGGGCGCCACGAATCACGTCGAGGTCTCGGGCGATGTTTTGAGTATTGATGTGCGGCAGATAGTCCGGGTACTTGTCCCAGCATGTGTCAGCGGCCTCGCGTGCGAGCGCAACACTCTCGTTCCATCCCTCGTCCGTGGTGCCCGGCGACCGCATCCATGTCATCTGTTCGACGCCGCAGTCGATCGGTGTGCTCTTGCCGAGTCCTCGGGTATCCATGCCGATGACGTCGTATGCCGCTGCGACTTCCGGTGTCATGCCCGCATTCAGAATCTCGGGCAATCCCAGTCCTCGGCCACCCGGGCCGCCGGGGTTGGTGAGCAGGATCCCGCGTCGCTGTGCGGGGTCGGTGGATGCGACCCGCGAGATCGCCACTTCGATCGTTTTGCCGTCAGGGACGGAATAGTCCAAAGGTACTGTGACCATGGCGCATTCACTTGCGGTCGACGCTCCGGTGTCTGTGGCGCATGGCCCCCACTCGAGATCCTGTTCGTAGAACGCGCTGAGATTCGATTGTGGATCTTCCTGCGGAGTAGCAGGATCCGAGCACGCCGCCAATGCAGGTACGGCGAGCGCGGCAGCGGCGATTGTGGTAGCCAGCCACCTTCGTGGTCGAGGCATGCGTGATCTGGGCATGGTGAATCCAGTCATTGTCGTGTCCTTGCGTTGAGCCCATTTTCGGGCAGTGTTGGTCACCCCACTTCGAATGTGGGGGTTAATCAGGGGTTTTCAGAGGCGGGATTGACGGGCGGCGAATTCCGCGGCCACAGCCTTCGCGAATCTTTCCTGGGTGACGGTTCGTCGATCCGCTTGGTGTTCGCGCAGTACCGCTACCAGCCGGGTGGGGGAAGCGTCCTCCGGTGCAGCCTGTTCGGGTAGCACGCTCTCGGTGAAGTCGCAGAACTGAATGGCAAGGGCCGCAATCGTGTCCGCGTCAGCCGGTGCGTCGGCGAGGGCATACATGCGAGTTATCAATTCGATGGCCTGCTCGCGGTTCGGCTCGGCCAATACCCGGCGATGGGCGGACAGGAGTGAATCGCAGACCTCGGGATCGCCCCCGGAGACCGTGAGTGCGAGGATCAGAAGTTCACGCTCGTTGTCGATCCACGCTGTCGGCGCACCGGCAACGACGTACTGTGCGAGCACTTCCGAAAACGCGTCGGGTAGTTCAGGATCGGCATTGCGGCGTAGCGACTCGATGTGCGCACGCTGAACAGCGATCTGTTCGGCCTTCGTCGCCAATTCCTTGTCGAGGGCATCGAGTGCGGTCCGAGTGTCGTGAGCGTCGCCGTCGAGTAGTTCGGCGATCTTGGCAACAGGAATCCCCAGATCGCGCAGGCGGCGGATGCGACTCAGTCGTGCCAGGTCCACCGCCCGGTACATGCGGTAGCCGTTGGGTTGGCGTTGTGGTTCTTCGAGAAGGCCGTTCGAGTGGTAGTAGCGCACGGATCTGACGGTGGTGCCGGCCAATTTGGCCAGCTCGCCGATGGTCATCATCGCCCTGCCCTCCCGTGATCGAATCGGATTCCGTCTGTGAAAACCATTCTCCAACCTTGACGCGGCGTCAGGGTCAAGATTCGCGCCGGAGAACGTGACCGTTGACACTTTAAGGAGACGGACTTAATCTGACTTTTGTCCTTTACGACATCGGCGATTTCGAGGAAGTGCCCTGATGGCTACCCTTTTTCCTGCGGCAACAATCTTTCCGATCCCCACCGACCCGCTTGCTGCGTACGGTCCACTCGTTGCTCGCCGGAATCCCGAGTCGGTAGTTCCGGCACCGTACGAACACTTTGCGGTCAAGGCGGTCGCGCCGACGATCGGAGCGGAAATCTCCGGTATTCGACTCGGTGGGGGTCTGTCTGATGCCGTGATTGCGGAACTCCGCCGAGCTCTCCTCGAATGGAAAGTCCTCTTCTTCCGCGATCAGGACCTCGACCGAGCGGAACATCGAGCTTTTGCCGAGCGTTGGGGCGATCTCGAACAGCATCCGTTCTTCAAGTACACGCAGCCCGGGCAGACGGACGTCGATGTTACGACACTGGCGAAGGATGCGATGGTCGGCGGAGTCGAGAACAACTGGCACAACGACGTTACGTGGCACGAGTTTCCTTCGTTCGCAGCAGTTCTTCGTGCGGTCGAGGTGCCGGAGGTGGGTGGTGACACTTTGTGGGCCGATACTGCAGCTGCCTACGATCTGCTTCCTGAAGACATCAAGAAGCGTATCGACCCGCTTGTTGCAGAACACGATTGGATCAACTCGTTCGGCAGGTCGATGCCGGTGGATGCGGTCGAGATGTTGCGTCCGAAGTTCCCCGCTGTGCAGCATCCGGTGGTTCGGATCATTCCGGAAAGTGGCAGGCGGGTGTTGTTCGTCAACATGACCTTCACGCAACGGATCTTGGGTGTGTCAGAAGAAGAATCGAACGGACTTCTCACGATGCTGTATCGCCACGTCAATCGTCCGGAATTTCAGGTCCGTTTGAAGTGGGAGCCGAATACTGTTGCCTTCTGGGACAATCGGACCTGCCAGCACTACGCGGCCAGTGACTACTTCCCGGCTCGTCGTGTGATGGATCGAATCTCGATTGTCGGGGATCGACCGGTGGGCGTCGGGGGCTGATACGACGCTCAGTGCCTCGAGTGTCTACTACGGGAAGTAGTAACGCATCTCACATAGTTTTTCGACGCCTTGTCGATATGATTTCGACAAGGCGTCGATAAAAGTCGGCGTGACTCGTATCGACGACTTTGGAGCTTCCCGAATGTTCCTCGCCCTGCGTGAACTGTGGTTTGCGCGAAATCGATTCCTCTTGATGGGTGCCGTGGTTGCCCTCATCTCGATCCTGATGGTGATTCTGTCCGGCCTCTCGTCCGGACTGGTAAATGACGGTGTCTCCGCTTTGCAGCGGACGCCGATTCAGGCGTTTGCCTTCGCACCGGACACCAAAGCCGACTCGGCGTTTTCGCGCTCGGTCGTCACCGAGGAGCAGGCGCAGGCATGGCGTATGCAACCCGATGTCCAAGACGCCGAGCTCTTCGGCAACATGATCGTCAATGCAAAAACTCGCAGTGGCACGCCTGTCGATCTCACGCTCTTCGGCATCGAACCTGGCTCCTTCCTCGAGCCCGTCTCCGCCGACGGGAGGGGGCTGCATGCCGACACGGACATCATCGTCAGCTCTACCTTCCGTGACGACGGTGTTGCGATCGGTGACACCGTGATACTCGATCGACTCGGTACGGAGCTGACAGTTGTCGGATTCACCGAAGACAAGCGCACTTTCGGTCACGTCGACGTCGCCTACCTGCCCCTGCGTACTTGGCAGGAGGTTCACGCCGGTGCCAAGATCGGCGAAACCGCCAATGCCAGTGCCTATTCCGAAGCAAGTGTTGTTGCGATTCGGGGCGTTGGTGGCGCGTTGCCGGACCTCGTGTCGGGCGATGCGGCGGCGGGAACGTCCGCAAAGACGCTCGAGGAATCTTTCGACTCCTCACCAGGCTTCTCTGCGGAAATGATGACAATGTCGATGATCAAGGCGTTTCTGTACGCGATTTCGGCGCTGGTGGTCGGTGCATTCTTCAGTATCTGGACGGTTCAGCGCGGTCGTGAACTCGCAGTGTTGCGCGCGATGGGAGCCTCTACCGGCTTCCTGCTTCGTGACGGCATGGCGCAGGCACTGGTAGTGCTGCTTGGTTCCATCGGCCTCGGTGTGTTGCTGGGCTTGGGGCTCGGTTCGGGGCTCGAAGGCGGGGGGATGCCGTTCGCCCTCGAGTCCGGCCCAGTCGTCAACGGCGCAGTGCTCTTGGCGGTACTCGGGCTGGTCGGCGCAGCCGTTGCCATCGTCCGTGTTACCCGTGTCAACCCGCTCACCGCATTGGGAGAAAACCGATGACCACAGTCGAAAAGACCACAACCGGATTGGTATTGACCGCTGTCAGTCTTCGATTCGGTGACGGTGACTCCACCGTGCTCGCCCTCGACAACGTGAACCTGGAGGTCTCGTGCGGCGAACTTGTCGCGATCGTCGGACCGTCAGGCGCTGGAAAGTCGAGCTTGCTCGCTGTGGCCGGCGGACTCGGTCGGCCGTCGAGTGGAACGATTGTCATCGACGGCGTGGACGTGTCGGCGATGCCGGCCCGTGCTCTCGCCAAACTTCGACGAGACAAGGTCGGCTTCGTCTTTCAGTCCGGCAACCTGATTCCAGCGCTGACGGCGCGCGATCAGCTTCGGCTGATTCCCAAGCTCACGGGGCGGCCGGGTCGCGATCCCGAGGAGTTGCTCGACTCGGTCGGTATGAGTCACCGTGCAGATCGTCGACCCGGTCAACTCTCCGGCGGTGAACGCCAGCGCGTCGGTATCGCTCGGGCATTGATGAGCAATCCCTCGCTACTGCTCGTCGACGAGCCGACGGCTGCTCTCGACCGCAAACGCAGCCATGAGGTGGTCGAACTGCTCTCGCGCGAAACTCACGAGGCAGGCGTCGCTACGATCATGGTGACCCACGATCACGACGTGCTCGGGCACTGCGACCGCATCCTCGAAATGGTTGACGGTCGGTTGCGTCAGAGCGAGTAAGCCCGCGAGGGGACTGGAGGAGATTCGGTGCCGAGGATCGATGCGCCCACTGTGGTCGAGCATCGTGCTGCTCAGCGCCGTGCTCTCCTCGACGCTGCACACGCTCTTCTGTCCGAGGCCCCGGACCGGCCGCCGGGGCTCGGTGAGGTGGCAGCGAAGGCAGGGCTCGCCAGGTCGAGTGCCTACCACTACTTCCGGTCCCGGGAAGATCTCCTCAGTGCCGTCGTCGAAGACATGTTCCCGCGCTGGAACGACAAGATCGTCGAGGCGATGGCAGGCGCAGACGATCCGGTATGGGCGTACGTCGAGGCAAACCTCCAACTGGTTGCCGACGGGGAGCATGCGATAGTCGGAGCGCTGGCGACGCTGACCCCGCAAACGTTTCGAGATTCGCGGATCATGGAAATGCACGACAGTCTTGTGCTTCCGCTGGTCGAGGCCCTTCGCCTCCGTGGCGTGTCGGACCCGAAGCTCACCGCCAAGTTGATCAACTCGCTGGTGCATACGGGTACTGAACTGATCGAATCCGGTTGCAGCATGGACGAAGTCAGGTCCGCCGTGCGTGAGGTCCTCGCGTGACGGGCACCCTCAGGCCGTAATCAGATCCATCCGAAGGTACTCGGTGATGCGGAGCAGCCTCGGGGGTTGGGACACGTCTGAGGAAAGTGCTTGAAATGCTTCGTCTTTCGCGACGAGGCGTGGGGTGCCGAGGCTCACCTCCGTCTCGTCGACCGACAGTCGAGCGCTTCCCGCTTTCAGGACGTTCTGCACCCAGTCCGAGCCTGATCCGTACACCAGAATGAAGACGTAGCCACCCTCGACCGGATAGGCGTCGAGGGGCGTCCGGTAGGTCGTGCCGGATGTGCGTCCGACGTGAGTCAGTACCGGCCATTTACCGCTCGAAATTGCACGCGGGTTGAACACTCGCTTGTTGACATGTCCCCACCATCTCGGCATCGGCATTGCGATCTCCCTTCGCGAGCGCCTTACGAACGTAAGGCTGGCTTACACCTGTAAGGGTGACTTACGCATGTAAGGTTGTCAACGTATTCGTTCCTCGGAGGGGAGTCTGTGTGTCACGGCAACCGCGACAGTCGCTGAACAGGACTCGCGTAATCGAGGGTGCGATCCGCGTTGCCGACGCGGGTGGTGTCGAAGCCGTCACGATGCGACGGGTGGCCCAGGAGCTGGGCATCGAGGCGATGTCGCTCTACCACCACGTGCCCAACAAAGATGCGATTCTCGACGGCCTCGTCGATGCGGTCTTCGAGGCGATCGACCTGCCCGACATTGAGTGTGCGGATTGGCGAGATGCAATCCGTGGACGCGCCTTTTCCGCTCGCACAGTCCTGTCGCAGCACCGTTGGGCTCTCGGTCTGCTGGATTCGCGACGCAACCCTGGCTCGGCGACCCTGCGTCATCTCGACGCTGTGCTCGGAGTGCTCCGGAAGGCCGGGTTCACACTCCCGATGGCCGCCCACGGAGCCTCGCTGATCGACAGCTACATCGGCGGATATGTTCTCCAGGAGGCGAATCTGCCGATCAGCGGGCCCGTCGACGTCGAAGAGGTTGCGAGTGACATCCTCGAGCACCTTCCGGCTGAAGAGTTGCCCTTCCTTCACGAGATGATCGTCGATCACGGTCTGAGTCCGGCTTACGACCACACGAGTGAGTTCGCCTACGGTCTCGATCTCATCCTCGATGCGCTCGAGGCGCGTCGCGCATCGGCGGCACCGGTCCTCGAATAGCAAGGATTCGTGCCCAGTTGCTCACTCGTACTGGGGTAACGCAAGGTGTGTGCACGCGGATGAGCTGCAGTGTCCCTATTGACAGGTGGCTGTATATACAGGACTATACATTCATCAAAAGTGACCCAAGGCACATTACGTAGATGATGTGATGCACGCCGACCGCGGTGGCCGAGTCCTTCGATCGATGGAGTTCTGATGACTGAACGTCTTCCTGGAGAAGACCGGACGGAAGACGACAATGTCCTGCTCGACGGGAAAGGGTTGTCGGTTCACCGGGTGAACGAAATCGCGCGAGAGCCGGCCGTGATTCGACCTGCCGACGCGGCTCTCGAGCTCACACGGCGGTCATGGGAGACCGCGGTTCGGGTTTCCTCCCGTCAAGCGGTGTACGGGCGCACTACCGGGGTGGGCGGGAATCGCGAAACATCCGTCTCCGACGGTGTGCAGCAGGATCTGAGGCTTCTGAGAAGTCACGCAACGGGATCGGGCCCCAGGCTCCCCGACCGGGTGGTGCGCGCCGCGATCGTCATCCGCACCAACCAGATCCTCAACGGCGGCTCAGGTATGCATCCCGACATCATCGACGGTCTGGTTGCTGCTGTTGCTTCGCAGAACCTGCCGACAGTGCACGCACGCGGTGCGATCGGAACGGGTGACCTGAGTGCGTTCTCCGAAATCGCCATGGGGCTGATCGGTGAGAGCCCGCTTCGCGACGGACGCACCGGAATCGGTTGGACTCCGCACCACGGTGATGCACTTCCGTTCATCTCCACCAACGCGATGACGGTGGCGATCGCCGGCGACACCAGTATCGAAGTCGCGGGGTGGCTTCAGCACTGCTTGGTTGTCAGTGTTCTTTCCGTGCTTGCGTCGCGTAGTTCTGTCGAACCGTTTGCTGCACAAGTACAGTCGGCAAGAATGCACTTCGGTCAAGCGGAAGTCGCAGAGCGGGTTCGCGATCTGCTGGCACCACACGACATCACACCCGTGAGAGTTCAGGACTCGTTCGGGTTTCGCGCCCTACCGCAAATCTTGGGTGCCACCTGGCAAGCGGTGCATCGACTGCAGAACACGCTGAGTATCGAGATGAATTCGTCTTCGGAGAATCCGCTGGTGTCGGTCGAAGACGACATGGTGTTCCACAACGGAAATTTCCACGCAATGCCAATAGCCCTTGCAGTCGACGAGGCGAAGTTGGCGGTCGCCAGTGCTGCCCTGCTCTCGCAATGTCGGCTCGCCAACCTCTCCGACCCCGCAGTCACCGGCCTTCGTGGGTTCCTTGCAGACGGTCCCGACGGCAGCAGCGGAACCATGCTTCTCGAATACACGACTTCTGCTGCCATTGCCGAGATCCGCTCGTCGGCGGCACCGGGGTCGTTGGGCCACACGGTAATTTCGCGCGGCACCGAGGATCACGCAAGTTTCGCATCCCAAGCTGCAACTCAATTGGCGGACATTCTTGCCCAATCTCGATTGGTGCTGGCGTGTGAACTGATCTCGGCAGTTCGCGCACTCTCGCAACAACAGCGTGAGCTGGATCCGGCGACCGAGCTCGGCGCGTACCTCGCGCGTGCGCGTTTGGTGCTGGACACGAGGACCGAAGACCGGCCACTCAGTGCAGATCTGAGTGCCGCCGTGAACTTTCTTTCTCAACCGCTCGACCAGTAAGCAGGTGGACCGAATCACAAGTAGGTGTGTGCTCGAACGGAACTCGACCATTTCTCCTGGGTGCGTCCGGACTCAGGTCGACACGAAAGTAGTTCGTAGATGATCAAATTCGACAAGGTCACCAAGGCGTATCCAGACGGAACCATTGCGGTCGATGCTCTCGATCTGGAATGCCCGACGGGAAAGATCACCGCGTTGGTGGGTCCTTCCGGCTGCGGCAAGACGACCTCACTCCGCATGATCAACAGGCTGATCGAACCGACGTCAGGCACGATTTCGCTCGACGGCGAGTCCACGGCGGGAATGGATCCGGCCCTTCTGCGTCGACGCATCGGGTACGTGATCCAGCACGCGGGTCTCTTTCCCCATCGCACCATCGTCGACAACATAGCGACCATGCCTCGATTGCTCGGTGCGAGTAAAAAGGAATCTCGCACTCGCGCTATGGAATTGCTCGAAACGGTTGGTCTGACGACCAACTTCGCCGACCGCTATCCGTGGCAGCTCTCCGGAGGGCAGCAGCAACGAGTCGGTGTTGCGCGAGCATTGGCTGCGGATCCGTCATTCATGCTGATGGACGAACCGTTCAGCGCCGTTGATCCGGTTGTTCGCGGCCAGCTGCAAGACGAGTTTCTCCGTCTGCAGAAGGAAATCGGAAAAACGATCATCATCGTCACCCACGACATCGACGAAGCGCTGAAACTCGGGGATCAAGTGGTGGTTCTGCGTACCGGCGGCATTCTTGCGCAGGCGGCGACGCCCCTCGAATTGCTGACTCAACCTGCCGACGAATTTGTTGCCGACTTCGTCGGACGTGACCGTGGGTACCGATCGTTGGGGTTCACGACATTGGACGGCGACCTACCGACGGTGTCAGAACCCGTTGCGCATCTGGGCGATTCCGCTGCGGCGGCCCGCGCACTCACCGGCGATACGTGGCTGTTGGTAGTGGATCCCGCGAACAAGCCGCTCGGATGGGTGAGGCCGGACGCGCTCACGGATTGTATCCGCCCGGATGACTTGAATCTCAGTGGAACACTTGCTGATTCCACCGGGACGATGCGCGCTCTGCTGGATGCGGCGCTGTCAGCGCCGAGCAAGCGGGGCGTTGTCGTGGACGACGCCGGACGCCTGGTGGGAACCGTCACTGCGCATGCTGCAGTGGAAGCCATCGAGGCTGCCGATCTGGCTGACGCGGGGAGGGCGCTTCGATGAACTTCGAATGGCTCGGACGTCAGTCCGACCGGATCATGGACTTGGTGGGATGGCATGTTCTGCTGTCGTTGATTCCCTTGGTGATCGGCTTGGTGGTCGCGTTGCCGATCGGCTGGGTCGCCTATCGCAGTCGTCGGTTGCATCCCTACGTGGTGGGGACGGCCGGATTGCTCTACACGATCCCTTCGCTCGCGCTCTTCGTGCTCCTGCCTCCAATTCTGGGTACCAAGATTCTGGATCCGATGAACATCATCGTGGCGCTCACCGTGTACACCGTTGCTCTGCTCGTGCGGGTAGTGGCCGACGCGCTCGATTCGGTTCCGCCGGAGACGGTTCTGGCAGCGACGGCGATGGGTTACCGGCCGTATCAGACGCTGTTGAAAGTACAGTTGCCAGTAGGAGTTCCGGTGATCTGTGCAGGTTTGCGCGTCGCAGTCGTCTCGAACGTCAGTCTTGTCTCACTCGGCGCACTCCTGGGTATTCCGCAGATAGGTTCCTTGTTCACCCAGGGATTTCAGTTGCGTTTCTACACGCCCATCATCGCGGGTATCGCTCTGTGTCTGGTGCTGGCGTTGATCCTTGATCTCCTCATCATGTTGGCGAATCGGCTGTTGACGCCGTGGACCCCGAAAGTGACTACATCATGATCAGCTTCCTTCTCGACGGATCCCACTGGACCGGGCCGGACGGCATCCCCACCCTTCTCGTTCAGCATTTGATGTACACATTCGCCGCGCTGGCGGTGGCTGCGGTTATCGCGATCCCGCTCGGTCTCTACATCGGACATACGGGCCGTGGCTCCGTTGTTGTTGCTGGACTGGCCAACTCGCTACGAGCGCTGCCGACCATCGGTCTGCTGATCCTACTGGTTCTCATCATCGCGCCGTCATTCCCGAACAAACTCGCGTATCTGATCCCCAGCCTCATCGTCCTGGTGCTTCTCGCGATCCCTCCCATTCTCACCAACACGTACGCCGGAGTTCGAGCGGTCGATCAGGCTGCAGTCGACGCCGCGCGGGGGATGGGATTTCGGTCGATGCGGATCTTGACCGAGGTCGAGATTCCATGTGCCCTACCACTCATGTTGTCCGGCATCAGAAGTGCCGTGCTTCAGATCGTCTCCACTGCGACTGTCGCCGCTTACATTTCTTTGGGCGGACTCGGCCGGTTGTTGATCGACGGAAAAGCTCAGAGCGATTACGGCCAGATGGCGGCCGGAGCCGTACTGGTATCGCTGATTGCCCTGGTTTTCGATCTCGGAATCGGAGCACTGACTGCGCGGGTCGTTTCGCCTGGCCTGACCAGGCGCGATCGGAAGAAGAAGACCGAGAAGACCGCCGCCCCCTCACAGCGCACCGCTGTGCCTGAGCCCGCACCGATCTGAGGACGTTCGACATGAAGAAGGTATTGATCGCCGCGTTGGTCGGCGTGACAGCGGTTGCGTTGTCCAGCTGCGGAATCGGCAAGGACCCCTTGGCTACGGACGGCGGCGGTAGTGCTGAGGGCGCCATCGTGATCGGTTCCGCCGATTTTCCCGAGAGCCAACTGATTGCGACCATTTACGCCGAAGCGCTTCGTGCCAACGGTATCGACGTTACCGAGAAGTTGAACATCGGTAGCCGAGAACTCTATGTACCGGCACTGCGCGACGGTTCCATCGATCTGATCCCCGAGTATTCCGGCGCCTTGTTGCAATATCTGGACAGCAAGACAACGGCGACGGCTTCAGATGAAGTATCCGCTGAAATCGATGCGAAATTGCCCAAGGGTCTGGTGGCTCTCGAGCCCTCGCCCGCAGAGGACAAGGATGTACTTGCCGTCAAACAGGAGACGGCGGAAAAGTATTCGCTGGAGACCGTCGAGGATCTGGTGCAGCATGCCGACGAGTTGACTCTCGGCGGACCGCCGGAATGGAAGACGCGTGAAAACGGCGTCGCCGGCTTGAAGACCAAATACGGCCTGACATTCCGGGAGTTCCTGGCTCTCGATGCAGGTGGACCCCTCACGCTCAATGCGCTTCTGAGCGGGCAGATACAGGTTGCCGATGTCTTCAGTACCGATCCTGCGATGCGCTCGGAGAACTTGGTTGCACTCGAGGATACGAAGCACCTGTTCCTCGCGGAGAACATCACGCCGATCATCAACGAGTTGAAGGCTCGCGATGACGTCCGATCCGTGCTCGCGGGGGTTTCGGCGGCACTGACCACTGAAGACCTCATCGAGATGAACCAGCGCGTTGCCGATCTCGACGACATGAGTGACATCGCTCAGGACTGGTTGCAGAAGAACTCCTTGGTGCCATGATCGAAGGCCGGGGTGGCGTCCTTGTCGTCGGTCGAACAGACGATATCGATTCGACCCCGCTCGGGGTAGCGTCGCGAAGTCAGGCATGCCTCGACCTCGCGGCGAGCCGTTCCGACCAAGGATGCCGACATGCCGAGAAGCCGACCGCGCACACCCATTGGACGAGTTCGGAACGGCGCAGCCACTACAACCACGGTTGTAGTGGCCGGCGTGTGTCTGGCATCAGGCTGGAACGCCCATGCAGTTTCCGAGTTGCGCTGTAGTTCCGTTCACGACGCCTGGTGGCACCGGACGGGCAATTCTCACCAGCGAGGGCGTCACCGTCATCGAATCACCGCCGGGAACGCTGACCGACCGCGGCGTCGGTGACGGCTCCACCGTCGCTCAGATCGAATCGGTTTACGGCAACGATCATTCGACACGGACGATTCAGACTGAGTCAGGCCAATCGATCTTCGTCACCACCGGTGATCCGGGGCAAGTCGGTAATGGCGACCCCGGAGGGTTGATCGGCTTTTCGATTCACGACGGTACGGTCGGGCCTCCTGTGATCGGTGGTGTCCCCGGCTTCGAGTACTGCTCGGGCAATTCGTCGACTTCGACTTCACGATTGCCGACGGCATCCACATCCGAGGGGTGCGGAACGATCACGTACCCCGAGACAGGCGTTGTCGCCGCCATCGGCAATCTGCAAGGCGGCATCACTTGTGAGGTGGCAAAGGACATAGTTTGGAGTGCTCGGACAGAACTCGTGGAATCAGTTTTCAGGCAGTCCCGTAGATCTGCTGGAGGCGCGCCGAGGCTAGCGCTGAACCGGCACGTGCTTCGTGACTATCCGGTGGATCAGACGAGCAGCCGTTCGGGCAGTGCGATTGTCGACGTCGAGGCTCGGGTTCAGTTCGGCGACATCGAGAACCGCGAGCTTTCCGCTGGACGTGACTCGATCACATACGTATTGGATGGTTTCCAGGCTGACACCGTAGGCCGCAGGTGCGCTGACGCCCGGCGCCACAGCTGCAGGCAGGACATCGAGGTCGATGGTCAGGTAGACCAGATCGACGTCGTCGAGGAAGTCTGCGAGGAACTGATCCACGACGCCTCGGCCGATCGCTCCGCATTCTTCGTCGAGCAGATAGCGAACACCGAGGCGGTGAGCCGTGTCGAACAGTGCCGTGGTGTTGCTCGGTTGGCTGATTCCGATCACGCTGTACTGATGCGAGGTGCCTGCCGCGGCTTCGTCCTCGGCGATCTGACGAAAGGGTGTGCCGGAGCTGGGTATCGGATCGCCCCGCAGGTCGAAGTGCGCATCCAAGTTGAGGATTCCGAGTTTGGCTCCAGCGGTTCGCAACTCGGAGCCCGCGACGCCGAGATACGTGCCGTAGGCGATTTCGTGTCCTCCCCCGAGAACCACGGGGAAGTGTCCCGAATCAAGCGCAGCGCTGACGGCGTTCCCGAGTGCGGCTTGACCGGCCTCGAGTTCTTCACCCGACACGGCAACGGTTCCGGCGTCCTGAATCTGCAGTGGTTCGGCCAGCGCCATGGAAGCCAACCCGGCTCGCAACGCGTCCGGGCCATCCGCGGCGCCGCGGCGGCCCTTGTTGCGGCGGACTCCTTCGTCGCTGGAGAATCCGATCAGAACACAGTCGCCGGGAGCTGTTTCGGCTGAATACGGTTGCACGGCATGATGCCACCGCAGATGCTCGGCAGTGGTGCCGTCGGAGCGCCCGGTCCACGGCTTGGGTTCGATGTCGACTGCGATCTGATGAGCCACGACGGCCTCCCGGTGAGTGTATTTCAGTAGCTTGTGGCGAGTGCGCCGTTTTTCCAGACCTCGCGCACCAGAGGGACGCCCGGGCGGTAGGCGAGGTGGAGGTACGACGGTGCATCGAGCGCGATGGCGTCGGCACGTGTTCCGAGAGAAAGGGTTCCGACGTCGGTGCGCTGCAGCGCCCGGGCGCCTCCTGCAGTGGCTGCCCAGACTGCCTCGGCGGGTGTCATGTGCATGTCTCGCACCGCAATTGCTATGCAGAACGGGAGGCTGGTGGTGTAGCAGGTGCCGGGATTGCAGTCGGCGCCGAGAGCTACTGTGACGCCGGCGTCCAGCAGTGCGCGGGCGTCGGGGTACTTGTTGCGGGTGGAGAAGTCGGCACCTGGCAACAGTGTTGCGACGGTGGAACTCTGAGCCAGGGCGTCGATGTCCTCGGCGGTGACGTAGGTGACGTGATCGACGGACGCGGCTCCCATCTCGACGGCGAGCTGAACTCCTGGCCCTTCGCCGAGTTGATTGCCGTGGACGCGGGGGATCAGTCCAGCGGCGACGCCTGCGCTCAGGACTGCATGTGCCTGTTCGCGGTTGAACGCCCCTCGTTCGCAGAAGACGTCGATCCACTTCGCGTGTGGCGCACAGGCAGGGATCATCTCGTCGCACGCCATGGCGACGTAGTCATCGGCGCGGCCGGCATATTCGGGTGGTGGAACGTGGGCGGCCAGCAGTGTGACCTCGTCGGTGAACTGTCCGGCGATCAGTGCGCTGCGTAGTTCGCTCTCGGTGTTCTGCCCGTATCCGGTCTTGCATTCGACGGTTGTGCTGCCCGAGCGCAGGGATTCGTCGAGTAGGCGTCGAACATTGGCCTGCAATTGTTCGTCGGTGGCCGAGCGCGTCGCTTCGATGGTGTTGCGAATACCGCCCGCCGCGTACTTCTCGCCCGCCATGCGAGCTGCGAATTCCTCGGCCCGCTCGCCACCGAACACCAGGTGCGAGTGACTCTCCACGAATCCGGGGAGCAGGGCCCGACCGCCGATATCCTGACCGATATCGGCAGCCGGGGCGTCGGCGGAATCGCCGACCCAAGCAACAACGCCCTCGTCGAAAACGATTGCCGCGTCGTGTCGTACGCCGAGTTTGCCCTCACCCAGAGTCGGGTCATTGGTGACGAGGGTTCCGATGTTGGTCAGAACGGTGGTTCGAGAACCATTCGTGGTCAATGTAATTCCTAACTCAGGGTGAGGTCGTGGAGCTGTTTCAGTTCTCGGTCATCGGGATGCGGACGCCGCGGGTGGCTGCCGTGTCGATGGCGTGGTCGTATCCTGCATCCGCATGCCGGATGACACCCATCCCGGGATCGTTGGTGAGAACTGCTTCGAGCTTCTTGGCTGCGAGTTCGGTGCCGTCGGCGATGCACACCTGTCCCGCGTGGATGGAGCGCCCCATCCCGACGCCGCCGCCTTGGTGGAGTGAAACCCACGAAGCGCCGGACGCGGTGTTGACCAGGGCGTTGAGCAGCGGCCAGTCGGCGATCGCGTCGGACCCGTCGATCATCGATTCGGTTTCGCGGTACGGCGAGGCGACCGATCCGGAGTCGAGGTGATCGCGGCCGATGGCGATCGGTGCGGAGAGCTCGCCCGAGGCCACCATCTCGTTGAACTTGAGGCCGGCGAGGTGGCGCTCACCGTATCCGAGCCAGCAGATACGAGCCGGAAGGCCTTCGAAGGCAACCTTTTCGCCGGCCATGGTGATCCAGCGGCGCAGGTGCTCGTTCTCGGGGAAGAGTTCGAGGATGGCCTTGTCGGTGGCCTCGATGTCCTTGGGATCACCCGAGAGCGCTGCCCAGCGGAAGGGGCCGAGGCCTTCTTCGAAGAGCGGACGGATGTAGGCGGGAACGAATCCGGGGAAGTCGAATGCACGGTCGTAGCCGGCCTTGCGGGCCTCGTCGCGGATGGAGTTGCCGTAGTCGAATACCTCGGCGCCGGCGTCCATGAATCCGACCATGGCCTTGACGTGTGCGGCCATCGCGTTGCGGGAATCTTCGGTGAACTTCTGCGGATCCTTCTCCGACATGGTCTTCATGTCGCCGAAGTCGATGCCGATCGGCAGGTAGGCGAGGGGATCGTGCGCCGAGGTCTGGTCGGTCACGATGTCGATGGGGGCCTTCATCTCCAGCAGCGCCGGGAAGATCTCTGCCGCATTGCCTTCGAGGCCGATGGAGAGTGGCTTCTTGGCATCGCGTGCCGCGGTCGCCAGTTCGAGCGCGTGCTCGATGCTGTCTGCCTTGGTGTCGAGGTACTTGTGGGCGATACGACGGTCGATGCGGGTGATGTCGCAGTCGACGCAGATCGCGACGCCGTCGTTCATGGTGACGGCGAGAGGCTGAGCGCCGCCCATGCCGCCGAGACCCGCAGTGAGGGTGATCGTTCCGGCGAGTGAGCCGTTGTAGCGCTTCTTCGCGATGGCGCCGAAGGTCTCGTACGTACCCTGCAGGATTCCCTGGGTGCCGATGTAAATCCAGGAGCCTGCGGTCATCTGGCCGTACATGGTCAGGCCGAGGTCTTCGAGACGGCGGAACTCTTCCCAGTTCGCCCAGTCACCGACCAGGTTGGAGTTGGCGATCAGCACTCGCGGTGCCCACTCGTTGGTGCGGAAGACACCGACCGGCTTGCCGGACTGCACCAGCATGGTCTCGTCGTTCTTCAGCGTCTTCAGCGTGGCGACCATGGCGTCGAAGGCAGCCCAACTACGCGCTGCGCGACCGGTTCCGCCGTAGACGACGAGGCTGTCCGGGTGCTCGGCAACATCGGGGTCGAGGTTGTTCATGAGCATGCGCAGGGCACCCTCCTGCTGCCAACCGAGCGTCGTGAGCTCGGGGCCGCGGGGAGCGCGGACGGGGCGCGGCTCGTGGCCGGGGGTGCTGATTTCCATTGTGTTCTCCTAGCTTGCTGAAGTTCGAAAGACGTTGGGGGATCAGACGCGAGAGTCGGTCATCGCGGTGTGATCGGGGTAGATCATCGACGAAGGGGGATTGCTCGTGCGCTTGGCGAGTGGGTAATAGATCAGCCCGGTGAACACGATGCCGACGAGCCACGAGATGTCGGCGCCGCCGAGCATGTCCGTGACGGGGCCGGTGTACATCTTCTGGGCGAGGAACGGGATCTGGGCGAGAACGCCGGCGGCGTAGCAAGCCAATGCGGTGAAGTTCCATGCTCCGTATCGACCGTTGACGTCGTACAGCGCCGGAATGTCGATGCGTTCCTTGGAGATCAGGTAGTAGTCGATCAGATTGATCGCACTCCACGGCGTGAACACCATCAGCAACACCAGGACGAAGTTCTTGAAGTTGTCCAGGAAGTCGGCGCTGGCGGCGATGGCGATCAAGACCGAGACCGCAGTGAAACCGAGGATGTAGAGGGTGCGCGCGGTGCTCGAGATTCGAGACTGTCCGTTGAAGGCGGTGACGGTGGTCAGGATCGACATGAATCCGCCGTAGGCGTTGAGCACGTTCACCGTCAGCTTGCCGACCAGGATGACGAAGTAGATCAGGAAGGCGATGGCAGCGGGTCCGGCCAGATCTCCCATGAAGCCGACCTGGTTACCCAGGAACGCGTCGCCGGCGCAGGCCGCGACGAGAGCGCCGAAGGTCATGGACCACTGCGATCCGATGACACTACCGAGGAACGTCGACCAGAACGTGGTGCTCTCGGAAGTGCTGCGCGGCAGGTAACGCGAGTAGTCGGCGACGTACGGGCCGAAGGTGAGCTGCCAACCGGCACCCAGCGAGATCGCGAGCAGGAAGGTGACTATGTCGAAGCCCTTGATGCCGACGTACGAGGCGACGTCGTACTCGAGGAACAGTCGAACGGCCAGGTAGGAGAATCCGACGATGCCCACGACGGTGGCGATCCTGCCGACGATGTGGATCAGCTTGTAGCCGGTGACCGCGACGAATGCGGTGAGGAGACCGAAGACGACGATGCCGACGGTGGGGCTGTCGATGTGCAGGATCTTGTTGACGGCCTGTCCGGCCAACACGGTGCCGGTGGCAGCGAAGCCGAGGTACATCAGGATGACGAGAACAAGCGGTACGACTGCTCCCTTGACGCCGAACTGGGCGCGACTCGAGATCATCTGGGGGAGACCCATACGCGGGCCCTGTGCGGAGTGAAGCGCCATGACAGCGCCACCGAAGATGTTGCCGATCAGAAGTCCGACGATCGCCCAGATGGCGTCCGCGCCGAATACGACGGCGAGAGCGCCGTCGACGATTGCAGTGATCTGCATGTTGGCGCCGAACCAGAGAGTGAACTGGCTGCGCGGGGTGCCGTGTCGTTCTGCATCCGGGACGACGTCGATAGTGCGTCGTTCCGGAGTGAGGATGACCTCGGCCGGTCCATCGTGAGTCATAGGCCTGTCTTTCTGCTGCGAGCCCGTCGAGCGACGGAATCGACGTCGGGGTATTGCCCACCTTCTTCGTGCTTGGTGCTTTGCGCCTTGTGCTTTGTGCGCTGGGTCACTGTCACTGCGGATAAATGTATATGCCTGTATATACAGGCGTCAATACCCGGGACCCGTTTTCGCGTAAATGCTGTGTAACACCGCGCGAGAAATCAGAAACCCTTACCCGGGTTGAGGATTCCGAGCGGGTCGAAGGCAGCCTTGATCGATCGGTGCAGTTGCATGCTGTCCTCACCGAGCTCGAGAGAGAGCCAGCGACGCTTGAGAACGCCGACGCCGTGCTCTCCGGTCAGAGTTCCGCCGAGTTCGAGAGCACGCCGGAAGACCTCGTCCGCGGCGGTCCACACGGCTTCGGGGACCGAGCCGTCGGCAGCGCGGTCGAAGACGAAGGTCGGATGGACGTTGCCGTCACCAGCATGCGCGACGGTCATGATCTTGACCATGTGCTCGGCGGCCGCTCGGTCGATACTCTCGAGCATGTCGGGCAGTTTCGACCGCGGGACCCCGACGTCTTCCACGAGACATTGCCCGAGTCGTTCGGAAGCCGGATAGGCGAGTCGGCGAATCTCGAGTAGCTGTGCGGCTTCTGCCGCGTCCTGCGAGACGGCGACAAAATCGGCGCCCGCCCTCTCGAAGTGTTTCTGCATCGCCGCGGCTGCTGCGTCGGCATCGACCCCGTCGGCCTGTGCGATCAGCATCGCGGCGGTGTTGTCTTCCAATCCGATTCGTTTCCAGTCGTCGACGGCGCGCAGCGTTGCTCGATCGATCAGCTCCAGCAGGCTCGGCCCGATTCCGTCGCGAACGACCGCGGCAACCGCGTCCGCTGCGGAGCGGAGAGAATCGAAACTGCCGACGACGGTGACCGGTGCTCTCTTGGGCTTGGGCTGCAACTTGAGCGTGGCACTCGTGACGACTCCGAGTGTTCCTTCCGAACCGACGAGAAGACTGGTCAAGTCGTATCCCGCAACACCTTTGACGGTCCTTCGGCCTGTCCGCACGATCCGACCGTCGGCGAGCACAACCTCGAGACCCAGGACTGAATCGCGGGTGACGCCGTACTTCACGCAACGCAGTCCACCGGCGTTGGTGGCGATGTTTCCGCCGATCGTGGAGATCTCGAAACTGCTCGGATCAGGGGCGTACATCAGCCCGTACTCGTCTGCTGCTCGACTGATGTCGGCGTTGATCACCCCGGCTTCCACGACAGCGAGTTGATCGTCCGGATTGACCTCGAGAATCGAGCGCATGCGAGTGGTCGAGATGACCAGGCAGCCCTCGACGGCTGCCCCGCCGCCCGCCAAACCGGTTCCCGCACCGCGGGTTACCACCGGGACACGGTGAGCAGTAGCCCATTTCAGCGCCTCGGAAATGTCGGCCGCAGTTTCGGCGAGCATGACGGCTGCCGGATGGCCGGGTTCGGCGAGATGGGCCTCGTCACGGCGGTACGAGTCCATTACCGCAGGGTCGGTGATCAGGCGACTCGAACCGATCGACCGAGCAAGTTCGTGGACGGACATTCTTTTCTCCAGTCGGTCAAAGGTTGTGTGCGAGTGCATCCACAGCGGAGATCACGGCGTCTTCTGCTGCCCGCTCACCTACGGTCACCCGCACTCCCTCGCCGGGGAACATCCGGACCGAGACACCCTGCGCGACGCAGGCCGCTTCGAGTGCAGAAGCTCTCTTGCCGAGAGGGATCCACACGAAGTTGGCACCGCTCGGGACCGTCTCGACGCCGCGCAGAGCCAATTGCTCACGTAGGTGAGAACGACCCTCGGTCACCGTTTCGACTATCGAATCGGTGTGTGCCGGATTGGTCAGGGCCGCGCAGGCCGCGGCCTCGGCAACGGCGCTGAGCCCGAAGGGCGGTGCAGCGCTGCGAAGATCCGCTGCGATCGCCGAGTTGGTGACGGCATAGCCGGCACGAAGTCCGGCCAATCCGTAAGCCTTGGAGAAGGTTCGGAAGACGACTATGTTGGGAAAGGCTCGAAGCAGGTCGACGCCGTCGACGTCGCTGGTCGCGAACTCCCGGTAAGCCTCGTCCAGAAGGATGAGGACGTCGCTCGGGATCGAGCGGGCGAACGAGACGAACTCCGCGGTCGAGAACTCGCTTCCGGTCGGATTGTTGGGGTTGCAGACGAGTACTGCGCGGGTCTGCGGCGTCACGGCTGCCGCCATTGCACTCAGATCATGCCGATGTTCGGAATCGAGTGCGACGGGTACACCGCTCGCCCCGGCGATTCCGATCAGTATCGGGTACGCCTCGTAGCTGCGCCACGGGTAGACGACTTCGGTGCCAGGGCCCGTGTATGCGGTCAATACCTGCTGGAGCAGTGCCAACGACCCGGCGCCGACCAGTACCTGGTCGTCGCCCACGCCCAGACGGTCGCTCAACCGGGCTATCAGTGTGTCGCCGAACAGCGACGGATACAAGTGTGAGTGTGAGGCCGCGAGATTGACGGCCTCGAGAATGGCCGCCGAGGGTGCAACCGTCGACTCGTTGCTCGACGCCCGCCACCGAACCTGCTCGAGGCCGGCGGCTTTGGAGTATCGAGGAAGCGCTTCGATTTCGGGTCGGGGGCGAGGCCTCAGCGCACCGGGCGCGCTCATGCCAGGGCGCCGATCGCGTTCTCTGCAGCCGCAACAAGTGCACCCGATGCCGCCAAGTCCACCGCGGCCTCGATCTCGGGGGACAGGAAGCGATCGGTACCCGGCCCCTGCACCTTCTCGCGCAGGGTCCGAAGGACGGCTCCGGTGGCGGGGGAGGGCTCGAGTGGGGAGCGCAAATCGATTCCTCTTGCTGCAGTCAGTATCTCGATCGCGAGAACTCGGGTGAGACCGTCGATGGACCGGCGGAGCTTGCGTGCACCCGACCATCCCATGGAGACGTGATCTTCCTGCATGGCCGAGGAGGGAATCGAATCGACACTGGCCGGGCTCGCGAGTCGCTTGAGTTCGGACACGATGGCAGCTTGTGTGTACTGCGCGATCATCAGTCCGCTGTCGACACCGGGGTCGTCGGCGAGGAAGGGGGTCAGACCGTGATTGCGTGCTACGTCGAGGAAGCGGTCGGTGCGGCGTTCGCTGATCCCCGCGACATCCGCGGTCACGATGGCGAGAAAGTCCAAGACGTAGGCCACGGGAGCTCCGTGGAAGTTACCGTTCGACCGAACCCTTCCGTCGAGAGTGACGACGGGATTGTCGACAGCACTGGCCAATTCGCGCCCGGCAACCAGTCGGGCGTGATCGACGGTGTCGCGTGCGCCGCCGGCAACCTGCGGTGCGCACCGCAGTGAGTACGCGTCCTGAACTCTGGTGCAGTCAGGGCCCGCATGGCTGGCGACGATCGGGGAGTCGGCAAGCAAGCGCACCATGTTCGAGGCGGCCGCGCCCTGTCCGGGGTGGGGGCGAAGCGCCTGAAGATCGGCGGCGAACACTTGATCGGTGCCGAGCAAGCCCTCGACGCTCATGGCGGCAGCGATGTCGGCCAACTTGAGCAGATGATCGAGATCGGTGATCGCAAGGGCCAGTTGACCGAGCATCCCGTCGGTACCGTTGATCAGTGCGAGGCCTTCCTTCTCGGCCAGAACCACCGGTTCGAGACCATGGGCAGCCAATGCCGTTGCCGCATCGGTGAGTTCACCGTCGGCGGTGCGGACGGAACCTTCACCGATGATTGCCATCGCCACATGCGCCAGTGGTGCCAGATCTCCCGAGCATCCGAGGCTGCCGTATTCGTGCACCACCGGGGTGATGCCTGCGGTGAGTAGGTCGGCGTACGCCTGTGCGACTACAGGGCGCACTCCGGTTCGCCCGGTGGCGAGCGTCGACAGACGCAGAAGCATCAAGGCCCGGATCACTTCGCGTTCGACTTCCGGTCCCGAACCTGCCGCATGTGAGCGGATCAGGCTGCGCTGCAACTGTGTCCGCAGATGCGCCGGAATGTGCCGGGTGGCAAGTGCGCCGAATCCGGTGGAAACTCCGTAGACCGGTGTGGGGTCTGCGGCCAGCGCTTCGATGCGTGCACGACTTTCGGCGATCGCGGCCAGTGATTCCGCGGTCAATGCAACGCCGTATCCGTTGCGCGCGACGTCGACGACGTCGGCGATGGTGACAGCGCCGATTCCGACCTCGATGGTTCGGGTGGCTGTCTGGGTGGCAGGGGTGGCGTTCATGGGACTCCAATGATGATGCGGTGGTGATCCAACAAGTCTTGTATACGAGACTCTAGTCTTGAATATGAGACGAAAACAAGGCCCGCAGAGTACGGAACGGAGAATTTTGCTACATGTCTGCGGTCGGGGTCTCCACCATTCGATCTCCGAGATCGGCGGAGAACTCGGCGCTGACGGCGCGCACTCGGTCGGCGATCAGGGCACTCTCCTCGGCCGATTTGGAGCCGGAGAGGAAGGTGACGCCGAGAGCTGCGACCGGACGACCGTCCCGTGTGATCACGGGGCTGGCGATGCAATTGATCCCGGATGTCGTCGCATTCTCTTCGACCGCGTACCCGCTATCACGTGCTGCGGCGAGCAGTTCTCGCAGTTCGGCGAGCGTCGACGGTCCCGTTCCGGTCCGCGTCGGCCAGGTGTATCCCTCGTAGAGCGCGCTGATCTGTTCCACGTCCAGACGGCTCAGAATCGCGCGCCCGACTGCGGTGAGATGCGCCGGAAGGCGAGTCCCGATTTCGGTCACCAATCGCACGCCCGGCTTCAGTGGTTCACGTTTGTCGAGGTAGATGACGTCAGAACCCTGAAGTACCGCCAGATGGGAGGTCTCGTCGGTCGACTGAGTGAGTGCCAGCATGAATCGTTGGCCCTCACGGTGAAGTGGGCCGGACCGCATGTACGACGCACCGACTTCGAACGCCGAGACACCCAGGGTCCAGGCGCGTTGATCAGCCCAGTACGAGACGAACCGTCGATCCCGCATGACATTGAGGAGGTGATGCGTCGTACTCTTCGGCAGCTCGAGGGCGCTGGAGATTTCTGCCGTCGCCAGCGGCACACCCCGGCGGGCCAGGAGATCGAGCACGTCGAGCACGCGCTCAGCAGATTTCACGCGGCTCGTCGTCATGTGGGGTGTGTCCTTACGGGTAGGGCTGAGGTGGGAGCGGGGAACCACATTGTCTCGGATACGAGACTGAATCGCCAAGTGCTCGGATACGAGACTGAATCGCCAAGTGCTCGGGGTGGTCAGGGTGTCTGGCTGCCGAGTTCCGCGGACAACCGGGCGCAGTGCTCCACCAAGACACGACCGTGGCTGGCGCAGACCTCGTCCGTCAGACGGAATGTCGGGCCGACGACGCTGAGCGCTCCGGCTATCTGACCGACCGCGTTGTAGATCGGCGCGGCAACTCCGGTCGAGTGATCCTCGATGGTGTCGTGCGCAATGGCGTACCCGCTCTCGCCTACCTTGCCGCTCAACGCTGCGCCGACGGCGGTGCCGTCCAGGGGAACGCTCTGGCCCACCCACCCCATGTGGCGGATCGCGTGCGTGCCCTCGATCTGATCGAGATACAGCGCAGTGTCTTTCGGTCCCTTCGTCGACAGGTAGGTCGACTCTCTCGTGGTTTCGGCGATGGCCTTCATCGCGGGCCGCGCTCTCGGCAACAGTTGATTGTCACCGAGTGCGCGAGCCCCGATCTGTAGTAGCCGCGGGCCGACGCGATAGACGTTGTCCTCGCCGCGGACGACGAACTCGGTTTGTTCGAGGCTTCTGATCAGGCGAAGCGCGGTACTGGTTGCCAGATCGGTTGCCTTGGCGGCGTCGCCGAGCGTCAACCCGCCGTGCTCGACGATCGCACCGAGAAGTTCGAACGTGCGATTCGCGCTGCGGGTCACGTCGCCGGGGGCCATGTCCTACTCCAAGTGCCGAGGGATGTCTGCGCTGAATCTATCGCGAGCCCGGCAGTACCTCACCGTGGTGCTCGTCCAGCAGGGGACTGCGGCGGACATCGGGGCGTCGGCTATCACCGAACACGACGGGTTGTCGTACGTAGGAGATTTTTCCTGCTACCGGGTGCTCGAACGATTCGACGACTCCGCGATACTCGGCCTGCGCGGAGGTGAGTGCCTGCTGGACGTCCCAGATTTCCGAGCCGGCGAGGCCCGCGTCGCCGAGAATACCGACCACGTCGGCGACGGTCTTTCCGGCAGCCCAGTTTTCGATCTCCTTGCGCAGTGCCGGTTCGTTCTCGGTCCGGGCGGTGTCGTCGGCAAATCGGGGATCTGCGATCAGGTCGACGCGATTCATCGTCTGCGCCAGCTTCTCGAAACCCGACTGGCTCGCAACTGCGAGGACGAAGAGTCCGTCGTCGGCCTTGTAGGTGTCGAACGGTGTTGACACCGGATGACGGTTGCCGACGCGTGGGGGAGTGAGCCCGGTGGATTGCAGTTGGCTGTGTGCTGTCGGCAGCATGGCGAGCATGCTGTCGAACATCGCGACGTCAAGGTGCTGCCCGAGTCCGCTCGCCCGTGCACTCAGCAGGGCGGTACTGATTCCCCAGGCGGCGAACAGCCCGGCGACCAGGTCGCCGAACGACTCACCCAACCGTGTCGGCCCGGATTCCTCCGAACCGGTGATGCTCATGATTCCCGAAAGAGCCTGGACTACAAGGTCGTAGGCGGCGGCTCCGGACATGGGCCCGTCCTGTCCGAAACCGGAGATGGACGCGTACACGATGCGCGGATTGCGAGCCCGCGCAGCCTCGTAGTCGATTCCCAGGCGCTTGGTGACGCCGGGGCGAAAGTTTTCGACGACGACGTCGGCGGTCTCGATGAGCGTCAGCAGCGCCTCACGGTCCTCGTCGTTCTTGAGGTTGAGTGCCACCGAACGCTTGCCACGATTGAGCACGTTGAAGTAGATGCTCTCGCCGTCGCGGAACGGGCCGAGGTGCCGAGAGTCTTCACCGTGTTCGGATTCGATCTTGACGACGTCCGCACCGGCGTCGGAAAGCAGTGCGGTGCAGTAGGGTCCGGCAAGGACGCGCGAGAGGTCGATGACCCGGATGCCGTCGAGTGGGGGAAGTGCAGTCATGTCCGCGCCTTTCAGAACTCGGTGGAACGCGGCGACGGAGCATTGCCGGCAATGGTGAGCAACTGGATCTGCGAGGTGCCCTCGAAGATGCGGAGAATGCGGCAATCGCGGTACAGGCGTTCGATTTCCGATTCGCGCATGAAACCTGCGCCACCGTGGATCTGTACGGTTTGATCGACGATCGAGAAGCAGGCTTCGGTGGCGACGTACTTCGAAATCGATGCGGCGCGGCGGATGTCCTGACCGGCGTCCTTGACGTCGGCGGCCCAGTCTGCGGTGACGCGTGATGCGACAAGTTGCGCGTCGCAGCCACCGAGGAGTAGCTGGATTGCCTGGAAGTCGAAGATCGGCGTGCCGAACTGCTTTCGCTCCGTTGCGTACTCGCGTCCCAGTTCCCAAGCGCGCAGAGCGATGCCGTTTGCCATTGCCGCTACGTCGATGCGTGCTCGGTTCAGGGCGGTCAAGGCAATGTTGCCGCCGCGACCTTCGGTGCCGATCACGGAGTCGAGCGGCAGAACGACGTCGTCGAGGTAGACGGTGTACGTCGGGGCCGAACGAATTCCCATCTTGTCCTGCGGCTCCGAGTAGCTGATTCCCGGAGTTCCCTTGGGGACGACGAAGGCGGTGATGCCTCGGAATCCTGCGCTCGGGTCCGTCTTGGCGAAGAGCACGACCAGGTCGGCTTCCTTGGCGTTGGAGATGTACGTCTTCGATCCGGAGAGATGCCAGCCGTCGTCCTCGCGTCGGGCGACGGTACGCATCGAGGCGATGTCGGAGCCGGCATCGGGTTCTGTGAGTGCAAAGCCGGCCAGTAGTTCGCCCGACGCGAGCTGGGGCAACCAGCGATGCTTCTGCTCTTCGGAGCCGCCGACGAGAATCGGCTCGAGGCCCAGGTAGTGGGCGGTGTAGATCGATGCCAGCGCGGCGTCGGTGCGTGCAACTTCTTCGATGGCGACCAGTTGGGTTCGTGTCGACAGACCCAGCCCGCCGAATTCCTCGGGCACGGAAATGCCCATGAGGTCCTGCTGCCCGAGGCGCTTGACCAGCTGCGCCGGGAACTCCTTGGACTCGTCGCGTGCGGCTGCTCCTGGGTGGATCTCGGCGTTGGCGAAGGCTCGGACAGTGCTGCGGAACTCTGCGAGATCGACGCTGTCGGTGTCGGGCGCGGTCTGGGTAGTCACGGGGGCTCCTTCGAGGCGGAATAGTTACGAATTTCATCTAATGAAATCTAATTGCCACTAGTTGGCATGGACTGACTATGGCCGAGGGTGGCGAATTTGTCCAGGGGTGAAGTTGTTGTGTCGCGGCTCACGTTCTGCAATGATCAACTTGTCTAAGCCTGTATAGACAAGTTGATTGCGGATCGAACCCACTACAAGTCGGAAGCAGCGTGGCTTTCGACGGAAGGTGCTGACATGAGCCTCGTTTCAGTCGACACGACACCGGACTCCGAGAATGTGAGGAGGGTGTCCAGTACGTATTTCGAGGGCTTGTCGGCGGATCGATACGCTGCGCTCGCCGAAGACCGCAAGCTGGCGATTGTCGCCGCGCACATGGACCTTTCGCGTCGACGAGGACACAACTCGTCGATCTCGCGACTCGCGCCGGCCGGGGAGTTAGGGGATGGCCCCGCGATTCAATACGTCGGCGACGACATGCCGCAGCTCGTCGAAGCGGTCTTGGCGACACTTGCCCGTGCCCGCGTGGAACCTGAATTCGTGGTGCACCCCGTGCTTCGCACAGCCGTACAACCGGCGCACAGCACCGAAGACGCCCGGGCCGGGGAGCACACCGAATCATGGATCCACATAGGACTACCCGCACACTGTTCGGACGCGCAGGCGCAGGTGATCGCGGACGACGTCGCCGGAATCCTCGACCGTATCGCGCGTGCCTTCCGCGATTCCGTGCCCCTGCGGGACCTCGTCGACGAGGCGCGCGAGCAACTGGACTCGAACGGCTACGCCGAAGAAGCTGACTTTCTCCGGTGGTGCAGCGCCGGAAACTTCAGTGTCATCGGTGGTGCGCGAACTGTCGACAGTGACGAGCCGTACGCCATCGGCGTGCTCCCCGATCCAACCGGCTCTTCGGATTCGAAAGCGGCGCCCCTCGCGATTGCAGTGGTGTACCTCCGGCAAGGGTTCGGTGGATCCGAATACGCCACCGAGATCGACGTGTCCGTCGGCGACCGTGCGTACCGATTCGTCGGGTTCTTCACCGCGACCGGTATCGTCGCCGACGTCAGGCGAACCCCGCTCGTGCGAGGACGCGTCGCAGACATCTTCGAGGCCTCAGGATCCACCGTCGATTCGTTTGTCGGACAATCGATGCTGGCAGTGATTCAGTCGATTCCGGTCACAGTGCTCCTGGCGGCCGAGCCGGCCCGAATCGCGGACGCGCTGGACGAACTCACTTCCGTGGACGGCCGCACATCGATCCATCTGTTCTTGCAACCGGTGGGAAGTTCCCCGGTGACAGGGCGAGATCAAGAGTTGTCGGCTTTGCTCTTCGTTCCGCGCGAGAAATTCAGTACGACGATCAGAACAACGGCCGAGTCGGTACTCGCCGACGCACTCGGTGCCCACAATATCGAGTTCTCCAGTCGAGTCTCGGAATCCCCCTTGGCCGTCGTACATTTCACGGCCACAGTCGGCGGCGGCGCGAACTTCGCGTCGGCGCGACAAGCACGGGAGATTCGGGACCTCGTCGTCGACGCGTGCCTGACGTGGGACGAACGATTCGTTCTGGATGCTTCGCACTACGACGAGCGGCGCAGGCGTGCTCGGTTCGCCGAGCGCGTTCCGGTGGCATACAAGCAGGATTTCGACGCTGTCCGAGCCGCCGAGGACATGGCGGTGTTCGAGGGCCTCGCGCCCGGAGAAGTAAGTCCAAGGTTGGCCCGTTCTGTCGACGGACCGGGTACTCACCGTCTCGGGCTGTACGTCTCGGGTGATCCGCTCTCGCTGGGCGAGGTGCTGCCCGTATTGCAGAGCCTGGGCGTCGAAGTGGTCGACGAGCGTCCGTACGAGATCGCACCGGCGGGAACCGAACAGTCCAGGATCTACGAGTTCACGCTCGACTATCCGAGTGCTCCGGTCGAAGGCTTCGACAACTTTGCCGCGCGATTCGCGGCGACGTTTGCCGCGGTTCGAAACGGTGACGCCGAGCCGGACTCGTTCAACGAATTGGTCGCGATCGCGGGACTCGGCTGGAAACAGGTAGTGGTGCTGCGGGCATACGCGGAGTTCTTGCAGCAAGCGGGATTTCCTTACAGCACCGGTCGCGTCGCCGAGGTACTTGCCGATCATCCCGAGATCGCCGGCAGATTGTGCGAATTGTTCGAGAGCCGTTTCGATCCTGACGTCGTCGACGGAGATCGAGGTGCACGTGCAGCAGCGGACGTGGAAACGGCCGTGGCGCAGGTGCAAGGACTCGACGCCGATCGGATCCTGCGCGCGTTGTCCGAACTGGTCCGTAACACGTTGCGTACCAACTATTTCGTGTATCCGACTCAATCGCTCGGCGCGCTCTCGTTGAAGTTCGATTCGGAGAAGCTGTCCGTATTGCCTTTCCCTCGACCGAAGTTCGAGATATTCGTGTACTCACCCGATGTAGCAGGTGTGCACCTTCGTTTCGGTACGGTGGCTCGCGGCGGCTTGCGCTGGTCGGATCGGAAAGAGGACTTTCGCACCGAGGTACTGGGATTGGTGAAGGCGCAGGCAGTCAAGAACGCGGTCATCGTGCCTGTCGGAGCGAAGGGCGGATTTGTCGTCAAACGCCCACCGGTTCCAGGGCTGGGCGCAGACGCAGACCGAGAAGCTGCGTTGGCGGCCGGGATCGATTGCTACCGATCCTTCATTCGCGGACTACTCGATCTGACCGACAACGTCGACAAGCAGAGCGGGGCCGTTGTCGCGGCGCGGCGGGTCGTTCGCCACGACGGGGACGACACGTATCTTGTTGTCGCCGCGGACAAGGGAACTGCGAAGTTCTCCGACATCGCGAACGAGGTTGCCGCGGAGTACGGATTCTGGCTCGGCGACGCCTTCGCGTCCGGCGGGTCGGTCGGCTACGACCACAAAGCCATGGGTATCACGGCGAAGGGCGCCTGGGAAAGTGTCAAGCGGCACTTCCGTGAGCTCGGCGTCGATACCCAGCACGATGACTTCACCGCGGTGGGGATCGGAGACATGAGTGGCGACGTCTTCGGCAACGGTATGTTGTGCAGCAAGCACATTCGCCTGATCGCGGCGTTCGATCATCGGCACGTGTTCGTCGATCCGGACCCGTCGCCTGAGCGCTCGTACGACGAGCGATCACGTCTCTTTGCGCTCCCCCGATCCTCGTGGGCCGACTACGACCCGACCTTGATCAGTGCCGGCGGCGGAGTGTGGGAACGCTCGGCGAAGCGCGTTCCGATCAGTGACGAGATGCGAGAAACCCTGGGCCTCGAGGGCGACGTCACCGAACTGACTCCACCGCAACTGGTTCGGGCGATTCTGCGGTCCCCGGCAGATCTGTTGTGGAACGGCGGCATCGGAACGTACGTCAAGGCCTCCGGTGAGTCCGACCTCGAAGTCGGCGACAAGAGCAACGACGCCGTTCGGGTGAACGGCAACGAAGTGCGTGCCCGAGTGATCGGTGAAGGAGGCAATCTCGGCCTCACCCAGGCCGGACGGATCGAATACGCACGCCGCGGTGGACGGATCAACACAGACGCCCTCGACAATTCGGCCGGAGTCGATTGTTCCGACCACGAGGTGAACATCAAAATCCTTCTCGACTCCCTGATCAGCTCAGGCGTCGTCACGGACTCACGTCGTGACGCACTACTCGAATCGCTGACCGACCAGGTCGCAGAACTCGTTCTCGCAGACAACCGTTCGCAGAACGAACTGATGGGTACCACGCGGGCGGATGCGGGGGCGATGATCGGTGTGCACGGCAGAGTGATTTCCAACCTCGAATCGCGCGGGATCGTCGACCGTGTCATCGAAGGGTTTCCGACCAAGAAGCAGTTCGCCGCGGCCGAGAAGTCGGGAACGGGGCTGACGTCGCCGGAACTCGCCACACTGATGGCCCACGTCAAGCTCGATCTGAAATCCACGCTGTTGGAAGGAAGCTCGATCGACAACCAGATCTACCGCCAGGTGCTGGCGAACTATTTTCCGGAGGGCGTTCGAGTTGCAGGGGGTGACGCCCTCGACCGGCACCCACTTCGTCGCGAGATCGTCGCGACAGTGCTGACGAACAACGTCATCGATCGAGGCGGCATCACCTATGCGCATCGGCTCGGTGAAGAAGTCGGCGCTGATCCGGAAGACGCAGTACGTGCCTTCACTGTGGTCTCCGAGGTGTTCGGACTGTGGAAGTTGTGGCACGACATCAGCGAAGCCTCGATCTCGACCGCAGTGTCCGACGAGTTGATCCTGCTCACCAGGCGACTGCTCGACCGGGCGTCACGGTGGATGCTGACACGTCGTCCGCAACCGCTGGCCGTCGGGGCCGAGATCAGCAGATTCGGTGATCGCATCGCGGAGGCGTCGGCCGAGCTCGATGGCTGGCTGGTAGGCGCAGATCAGCGGAACCTGGCTGCGCGAACGGTCCTCATCACGGACAAAGGCGCGCCGGAGAACCTGGTCAGGCGAGTGGAGATATTGCTCGATCAGTTCGGACTGCTCGACGTGGTGGAGATCGCGGACCTCGCCGATCGGACGATCTCGGAGACCGGCGAACTCTATTTCCGGCTCGGTGAGCATGTTGGGCTCGTCCCGATGCTCAATCGAGTGTCGGCATTGAGCAAGGACGGAAAATGGAACGCGTTGGCGAGGTTGTCGTTGCGGGACGAGTTGTACTCGACGGTGCGGGCCCTGACCCTCGACGTCTTGGCCGACGCGGAAGCGGGTGACACGACAGCGGAAAAACTCTCGAGGTGGGAAGAAAGGAATGCGTCGAGAATCGAGAGGTCCACTCTCGCGCTCGCAGAGATCGAGGCGTCCGGGCAACACGATCTTGCTGCGCTTTCGGTTGCGACGAGCCAATTGCGGCGCATGGTGGGTTAGGTCCGGCGCGGACGCTCGCGGATGGATCGGAAAGGTGCACGAGGCGGATAGACTTCGGAGGCCGAACGGGAGAACCGACTCGGTGGTTTTCGACGAACGGGTGGTGGCGATGGCGATTGCCGAAGTGGACGCAGAACTCGCCGTGCTGTTCAACGAGGCAGGCGGCGAGTCCGCCCCTGCCTACGAACGGGTCAAGAACCTCGTGGTCTCGCAGATCAACTCGGGTCGGTGGACCGAAGGCGATCAGCTGCCTTCGGAGAATCAACTGGTCAGTGCGCTGGGGTTGTCACGAATGACGATCAATCGAGCGCTTCGCGAACTCACCAGCGACGGTCTGATCGTGCGGATGATGGGGGTCGGTACTTTTGTCGCCGCCACGAAGACCGCGTCCCCGCTGTTCGAAGTCAAGAACATCGCCGACGAGATTCAGCGCCGCGGCCACCGTCATCGAACCGAGGTCGTCTTCGTTCGTGAGGAAGAAACCGACCACGGGCAGACGTTCCTTCGTGAATCGGTGGGCAAACGGGTGTTCCATTCGCTGATGGTGCACTTCGAGGACGAAACTCCGATTCAGGTGGAAGACCGATTCGTGAATCCGAACGAGGCGCCCGACTATCTGCGCCAGGACTTCACCGCGATCACCCCCAACAACTACTTGAGTGACGTTGCGCCTCTGGTTCGCGGCGAGCATGTCGTGGAAGCGGTGTTGGGTAGCCCGGACGAATGCGAGCTGTTACGCATCGATCGCGGGGAACCGTGCCTGCTGATTCGCCGCCGCACCTGGTCGGCTAACGGATTGGTCAGCGCGGCGCGCTTGATCCATCCGGGTTCACGCAATCGCTTGGAAGGAACCTTCGAGCGCTGATCGTTTCGAATGGCGAATCCTGAACACTCGCTCGTCCGATTGCACCATTTTCGGGGCCGACTTCGGTGCAATCGACCAGGACGTGACTGCGAGCACACTGAGATCATGGGTGGACGGTTATTGCTTCCGCAACCTCACTTCCCGACGAGTGAGACCTGAGCGGATCCCAGCAACGCCGTCTACGCCGCTCGCTTCCATGATCGAAGGAGTTCGACCTGTGACCGACTTGCCCAAGGACCTACTTGTCGCCCCGAAGTGGCAGGAACGCCTCGACGAACTGGCAGCCAAGCATTCGGTACCGGGCGCGCAGGTCGGTGTGATCGCGCTGGGCGAAGACGGCGCGGCGGACATCCGTGTCATCACCACCGGAGTGACGAGCCTGAACACGCGCGTCGACGTCGACGCAGACACCCTGTTCCAGTACGGATCCGCGAGCAAGATCTGGACGACGACGCTGATCATGCAGCTCGTCGACGAGGGCAAGCTGACGCTGGACACCCTGGTGGTGGAGGTGCTTCCGGAGTTCACGATCGCGGATCCTTCCAACACGAAGGAAATCACGATCCGCCAGTTGCTCACGCACACAAGCGGTATCGACGGAGACCTGTTCAACGACACCGGTGACGGTGACGACTGCGTCGAGAAGTACGTCGACGAACTCGCGACCGCGATCAGCGTCACCGAGCCCGGCGGGCATCTGAGTTACAGCAACGCGGGTTTTGCCGTTGCCGGCCGCATCGTCGAGGTCCTTCGTGAGATGACGTGGGACGAGGCGTTGGTCGAATATCTCTGGAAGCCACTCGGATTGACGCACATCATCACCAAGGCCAAGGACGCGCCGCTGTTCCGCACGGCCGTCGGCCATGTGGCCAACCCGGATCGGACGTCGCCGGACAAGGTGATTCCGACCAAGCAGTGGCTGCTTCCGCGCGGTATCGGTCCGGCCGGGATCATCACCGGATCGGTCAGCTCGCTCCTGACCTTCGGTGCTGCACACATGCGTGACGGACTCGCATTGACGGGTGAACGCATTCTGTCCGAAGAATCCGCGCGCCTGATGCGCACTCCGCAATTCGACCTGACCGCGGTCTCGAGCGTCGATCAGGCCTGGGGTCTCGGCTGGATCCTGTCCGACTGGGGCGGCGTGACGTCCGCGCAGCACGGTGGTGCGACAATCGGCCAGATCACTCGTTTTCACACCTTCCCCGAGCTCGGTCTCGCCATGGCCGTGGTGACCAACTCGCGTGGCGGCGGCGCCCTGGCCCACGACATCGAGAAGGAGATCGCCCAGGAGCTCGATCTCGTTCTGCCGGAACCGAAGTCCGAGCCGAATGCGGAAGACATCGACCTGTCGCACATTCTCGGAACCTATGAATCGACAACCGTGCGAATCGAACTCACGCGCGGCGAGGACGGCGGATTCCAGGTGCAGAACTTCGCCAAGGTCGAGATCGACGGCGAGCCGCCGGCTCCGCCCACCAAGGTCGTACCTCTGTCCGCCTCCAGGTTCTTGATCAGTAACGAGAGCGCTTCGGGTGAGATGGCTCATCTCACGATCGATGGCGAGCAATATCTGTACATGACAAGGCTTTTCAAGAAGATTTCCGACTAGTCGCGGCGATTCTCTCCGCTGAATGAAATCTCGGGCAGGTCGAAGGCGATGAGGGCCCTCGACCTGCCCGCACTACTTTTCGAGGAAAACTCATGATGAAACCTCTCGCTCCTTTTCCGGACGTGAATCACCCCGCGGCACTCGATGCTTACGGCCTTGCGCCGGTCATCGACGGTCACAACGATCTGGCCTGGACGGCTCGCGAAACTGCCGCATACTCGGTGGAGAATCTCGAGAAGGATTCCATCTTCCAAACCGACATCGACAAACTCGGTCGCGGCGGCGTCGGTGCGCAGTTCTGGTCGGTCTACACCCCGTGTGACCGGACGGAGCCAGAGGCGGTTCAGTACACACTCGAACAGATCGACTACGTGTACCGGATGATCGAGCGATATCCGGATACTTTCGAATTCGCGCGTACAGGTGACGACGTGCGTCGCATCTGGAGCGAGGGCAAGGTCGCGTCCTTGTTGGGCGCGGAGGGCGGTCACAGCATCGGCAGCTCGCTCGGTGTCCTGAGAATGATGGCGCGCCTTGGTCTTCGGTACATGACGCTGACGCACAACGACAACACCGGGTGGGCGGACTCCGCGACGGACACTCGAGTACACGGCGGGCTGACCGACTTCGGTCGCGAGATCGTGCGCGAAATGAATCGGCTCGGCGTACTCGTCGACCTGTCGCACGTCTCGGTGGAAACGATGAGAGATGCCATCGAGACGTCTTCGGCGCCGGTGATTTTCAGCCATTCGTCGTGCTCTCAGCTATGCGGTCACCCCCGTAATGTTCCCGACGACGTCATGCGACTGCTCGCGGACAACGGCGGGGTCATCATGATCGCCTTTGTACCCATGTTCCTTTCTGCCGAGTACAACGAGTGGTTCAAAGGCGGGCGAGTCGGCCCACGACCGGCGATGACAGTGGACCATCTCGCCGACCACGTCGAGCATGCCCGAGACGTCGCGGGCATCGACCACATCGGTTTGGGCAGTGACTACGATGGGTTCGACGACTTTCCGGACGGTATGCAGGACGTATCCGGTTTCGCGGTGTTGATAGACCGTCTGGCGGAACGCGGTTGGTCCGCGGAGGACTTGGCAAAGCTGATGGGCAACAACGTGTTGCGTGTGCTCGACGAGACCAGTGCGGCCTCGATGTCGAGCCTTTCCTAGCCGTATCGACGCCCGAGAAGATGAGGATGAGAATGAAGAAGATTCGTACCGTTGCACTGAAGCTGGTTGCTTCGGTGTCCGTAGTTCTGGTTGTGCTGGTATCGATAGCGCTCGTATTCAATGTCGGCTCCAGCAAAGCGAGCGTTCCGGCCGGGGAGACGGGCAACCAGTTCGTGTCCGTCGACGGAAAGAACATGAGCTACTCGATCCGCGGCAACGGCGATCAGACCATAGTGCTGTTACCCGGGTTCGGAACGTCCGCACCGATTCTCGACTTCACACCGCTTGTCAACGAGCTCGCACCCGACTACCGCGTCGTCACGATCGAGCCCTTCGGTTACGGCTACAGTGACGGAACGGACAAGGACCGCACGACTGCGAACATCGTCGAAGAGATTCATACGGCAGTACAGTCGCTGGGAATTGACGAATACATCCTCATGGGGCACTCGATCACTGGTCTCTATGCGCTGGACTACACCGCGAAGTACCGTGACGAGGTCACCGCATTCGTGGGTATCGACAGCAGTGTTCCAGGGCAGCCGAACATGGATACCAAATTCCCGATCGACGCACTCCGAGTTGGAAGGCAATTGGGCTTGGCGGAATTGCTGTCCAAGGTCGTCGGTGGTGAAGCCTCGGACGAGTACCTCGATCCCGCCGCAAAGGACGAGATGCGACAGTTGACTGCGAAGAACAACTTCAGCGATACCTATCTCAACGAGATGGATCATCTTTCCAGTAACTTCGCTGAAGCAATCGGCAAGACGTTCCCAGCCGATCTTCCGATTCTGTTGTTCGCCGTGAACAATTCAGAAGTTCAGGGCTGGACAGAGCTGCACGAGGGGCAGGCAGCCTCCGTCGATCACGGAGAGGTGATCTTGCTGGACGGAGACCACTACCTGCACCACACCAGGTCGAAGGAAATCGCCGAGAACCTCGGAAGGTTCTTGGGTGAGCTGAACTGAATCCGGGAGGACGTTAAAGTTGGAGGCGGGGCCATCGAGTCGAGATGGTCCCGCTTCTTTCTTCTCCACTGATCGTTCGGAGGCATTGTGGCGCAGACCTGGTCACGCGAAGAACTGGTGAGCGAGCTGGACTCGGCGTATTCGAAACTCGAGGCGTTACTCGACGGCGTCGCCGAGGCCGATGCGTTCGACGCCGTTGCCGTCGACGCGTGGACGGTGCACGACGTACTCGCTGTGCGTGTCTGGTGGGCAGAGGCCGTCGCAGAGTGGATAGGTGCCGGGCTGCGAGACGAGGCTCCGCAGACGCCGGCGGCGGGTTACAAGTGGACGCAAACACCCGCACTGAACCAGTCGGTTGTCGACGCGAGCATCGACATTCCGGCTCAGGAGCTTCGTGACCGCTTGGGAGCTGCTGTTGCGATGTTGCGCAACTACATCGAGACCCTTGACGATGATCAACTGCTGTCGGTCGGGGTTTTCTCGTGGACCCGGACGTGGCCGGTCTCGAGGTGGATCGCCGTCAACACGATCACCCAATACGCGTCGTTGTCGAAAATGATTCGGCGAGTGCTGAAGTCGAACAATCAGCTCTGAAGTCGATGCATCCGCCATACGTCCGGTCCGTCGGGGAGCGAGGTCTGGCCGACGATCGTGAAACCGAACCGTTGGTACAGCGGTAGATTTCGTTCGGTCGACGTATCGAGCCAGCAATTCTGTTCGGTTCGATCCAGTTCCGCCAAAGCATGTTTCAGTAGCGCAGAACCCAATCCGGTTCCGCGTGAGCGCGGCGTCGTACCGATCGTTGCCAACGACCACGCGTTGTCGGGGACGGGAAGCGCAGACAGTTGTTCGTAAGCCTGAAGAACGCGCTCGAACCGATCTCCGTGCAGTTCGACGATCTTCTCGACGGTCGCTTCATCAGGCTCTGGAGCGTCCGGCGGCAGGACTGCGATGACGCCGTTGCCGGAATCGTCTATGTAGGAACGCCCGAACGGTAGTGCCAGGTGTTCGAGGTAGATCCGTTGCAGAGTCGCGACGCGTTCCACGTGGGAGTCTTCGGCGACGCACCAGTTCGTCCAGGGGTAGTCGGCAAACGCCTCGCCGAGAACCTCGGCGGCACGGTCGAGGTCGTCGATGGACAGCGGTCGAACAGAATTCTGCATAGTGCCACTTCAGCACAGTGAGGTCTTCCGTCGCCACTCGATTTCGGCGGTGTAGCAGGTGCGCGGGCCGTGGTCACGTACTTGTGAGTTCATTCAAGAAAGTTGGACGAGGCTGTCGATCCTGCGTTGACTGGTAGTGATCGGGCAATCGCCGAGCTGTCAACTCCGGGCACGTGAGATCCGGGTACGGCGATTCTCCGCGAAAGGAACAGATATGAACAGGCTCGAAAGCAAGAGTGTAGTGATCACAGGCGCCGCCAGTGGAATCGGGCGTGCAGCAGCACAACTCATGGCGGCAGAGGGCGCCAAGGTGTTGGTCGCCGACCTCGATCCTGCGCGTGCAGAGGAAGCGGCGGTGGCGATTCGCGAGACCGGTGGCAATGCACTGGGTTTCGGCGTCGATGTCATGAACGAGGACTCTCTGGCAGCGATGATCGAAAAGGCGGTCGCCGAATTCGGCGGCATCAACGTCCTGTGTAATCACGTGGGCGGTAGTAACCCGCGCAAGGATCTCGACCTGCTCCGGATGGACTTGGACGAGTGGGATCGCGTGATGTCGCTCAACGTCCGCAGCACTGTCGTCGCTTCACGACTTGCCATTCCGCACATGAACAGTGCCGGTGGAGGATCGATCGTCAACACGGCCTCGGTAGGTGGATTGATCGGGGATTCCCTGCAGTCTGCCTACGGATCCGCCAAAGCGGCAGTCATTCGTCTGACGCAGTACATCGCAGTCCAGTACGGAGCAAACGGTGTTCGGTGCAATGCCGTAGCGCCGGGCGCGATCATGACACCCGCTCTCGTGGACAACATCCCCGCTGATGTCATCGACGGCATGAAGCAGGCAAACGCCCTGCCTTACCTCGGCGAACCCGAAGACATCGCGCATGCCATGGTCTACCTGGCTTCGGACGAATCTCGCTACATGACGGGGCAGACCCTGGTGGTCGACGGCGGACTCACCAGCAAGAGTCCGCTCGCGACCGGCCGTTCGTCGATGTTGAGCTGAATCAGCTCCGCCAACCGCTGGGGCCGGCGCCCAGAACCTCGATGGATCCCTGACTGGCGTGTGAATGCTTGGTGCGGTGCGTCATTCGCCACTTTCCGTCGATCCGCGCCCATGAGTCGTGGTAGTCGCCGAGGGTGAAGAAGTTCAGGTGAGCCTTGCTCCCGGTGCCCACATGCATGTCGCTGACATAGGAGCGGCTGGTGGCGAGATCGCCGACCACCTCGACCAGCACGTTACCGATCAGATGTTGGGTGGGACCGCACTCGTCGAGGAACGAGCGGATGGACGCCACTACCTCGGCGGGTCCGCGCAGAGTTCCGGTGCCCAATTCTGCCGTAGCGTCCGGCGTCATGATCCGGTGGAGTTCATCCCACTCTCGCGCATCCATGGCTCGGGCGAACTCGAAGATGGAGCGGGTGATCTCGCGTTCGTCGAGAAGAGTGGTGATGTCGATGCTCATGCTGTGCGCCTTTCTTAACGTCGGGGGGTTAATAAAGGCGCACAGCAGATGTCAGCGGTTGAGCAGCTTGCGCATCGCTTCGGCAGCGCCCTTGACCATCTTGTCTCGGGGGAAGCCACTGCGCTTCTTGGCGCCTTCGTAGTTTCCTGCAGCCACCCAGATCGGGCCGTCGGCAAGGTGTTCGAGACCTTCACGTGCAACATCTTCGGGCTCTGCGACGTTCATGCCCGGGATGTCGAAGTTCAGTCCCGCGCGAATCATAGCGGGTGTGCGAGTGACACCGAGAATGAACTCGACGACGTGAACGCCGTACGGCTGGAGTTCGAGCCACAGGCTTTCGGCGAAGATGCGCCCGAATGCCTTGGACGCCGCGTAGATGCTCTGGTGCTCGGAGCCCATGAATCCGGCCAGCGAACCGAGCAGCATGATGCCGCCGCGTCCGCGATCCTTCATCAATCCGCCGAAGTGGTGCGAGAGTTCGAGCTGCTTGTTGATGTTCAGCTCGATGACTCCGGCAAATCCCGTCAGATCTCCGGTGACGAACTCGTGGCCGTAGCTGTTGGCGCCGGCGTTGAAAATGAGGAGACCAACCTCGACGTCGTCGGTGACAGCCTTGATCTGATCGAGCGCGTCCGGAACGAGCAGATCCAATGCGAGAGTGCGTACTTCGACGCCGTTGGCGCGTGCCTTGGCCGCGGTCTCCTCGAGCGGGCCCGGCTTGCGGGCGATGAGAACGAGGTTGATGCCGATCTTGCTGAGCTCGTCGGCGAACCCTGCGCCGACACCTTCTGAACCGCCGGCGATGACTGCCCACGGGCCGTAGTACTGAGGATCGATCATTACTACCTTCTTCGAAAGATGTTGGCTTGACTAGTGAAACGGAGTCGGTACGGGTTCGCTGTCGTCGACGATCGGCTGAGGCACCGGCTCGTCGTTGAGGATCTCGAGTTCGCCCGCTGTTGCAGCGTTCACGATGGACGCGATCAAGGCGCCGCACTGCTTGCGAGGGGCACCGGGTCGTCCCTCTCGCTGCCCGAATTCACGGTCGTCGGCGATTTCGAGGCACTGGGCGCGGGCCTGGTCACTCCACTGAACGGTGGTGTGTTCCCAACTGTTCTTCTGGACCAGGACCTGAGCCTTGCACTCAGCGCACTGAAGAGGCTGCATCTTCGTCTGCCTTCTTTGCAGCGAGGTTGTCTTCGACTTCCTTCTGCCAGGCTGCGACGGGTCGCGCGGTGTCGAGTTCGAATTCGAAGCGCTCGGTCATCTCGGGAGCGATGTCCGCGACATCGACGTAGAACTGTTCGTACCAGCGACGGAGCTGGTAGACCGGGCCGTCTTCTTCGCACAGGAGCGGGTTCTCGATGCGAGTCTTGTTTTTCCAGATCTCGACGTCCTGCTCGAAGCCCTTGGCGATGAACGTGCCGAAGTTCGCGGCCATCGCGTCGGCGGCTTCACCCTGGAAGCGATCCGACTTCTTGACGATGATGCCGTACTGGAGCACGAACTTGTCAGCGCTGACCGGGTAGTGGCAGTTGATGAGCACAGAGTCGACGTTGTAGTCCTCGTACTCGTAGGTCAGGTCGTCGACCATGAAGGAGGGGCCGAAGTACGTGGCAACCGAGTTGCTGCCGACCATCTTCGGGGTGCCGGCTGCGTGGGGACGCATGTCCGAGCGAGCGACGCCGCGCATGTACTGCGTTGCGGCGTGGCCTTCGAAGACGTTCTTGAAGTACGTCGGGAAGGAGTAGTGCACGTAGAAGAAGTGCGCCATGTCGACGATGTTGTCGACGATTTCACGGCAGTTGGTGTCGACGGTCGTGGTGTACCAGACCCAGTCGCTCCACTCGTCGCTGAGCGCGCCTTCGATGCGGGGGATAGCCACGTCGTCGGTCGGCGGGTTGCCCTCGGGGTCATGCCTGCCGAAGAGCATGCCGTCCTGGTCGAGGGTTTGCCAGGCGCGCGTCTTGGCCAGCGGGGGGACGCGGCGTGCGTACGGAATCTTCTGGCACTTGCCGTTGCCGCCCCAGCGCCAATCGTGGAACGGACAGGCAATGGCGTCGCCCTTGATGGTGCCCTGGCTCAAGTCGCCACCCATGTGACGGCAGTACGCGTCGAGGATCTTGACGTTGCCTTCACTGTCGGCGAAGACGACCAGTTTGGTGCCGAACGCCTCGATGGAGTGCGGCTGGCCGTCCTTGAAGGACTCCGTGAGTCCAATGCAGTGCCATCCACGCGCAAAGCGTGTAGGCGCGGTTCCAGCTTGGATCTCGCGAACCTCGTCGTTGTCGGACTGAGTGATCGTCACGATGAGTCCCGTCCTTTCCAGGGGCAGTGTCGACGCCCGACGCTAGGGGAGCGTGAATTGCCTCTGGGGTCTCGTCTCACTGGCCGGGACCAGCGGCGAGCGCGAGGATCCGGCGGCTGATCCCGGCCTCCGGGACTTCCGATCACCGGAACGCGTGACCGACATATCGTGACGGGGCAGCCGTTATGTCTATCTGCCGATCCGCTCCCTCACGGTTCGGTGCGAGGAGTGTCTCCCATGGTCAACAAGGTTCTGAGTTCAGTCCGTGATCTGCTTCCGAAGATCGCGGCCCGCGCTCAGAAGGTCGACGATTCGCGCAAGATCTCCGAACGGACCATCCGGGAGCTGTCCGAAGCCGGCGTCTTCTCCATGCTGGCGCCGAAAAGATACGGAGGTGCCGAGAGCGACCCGGTTCAGTTCTACGAAGTGGTCAGGGCCATCTCGGCTGCCTGCGGCTCGACCGGTTGGGTCGCGTCGGTGGTGGGGGTGCACCCGTGGCATCTTGCACTTTTCGACGACCGAGCGCAGGCCGACGTGTGGGGAGAGGATCAGACGACGCTCATCTCGTCCGCCTACGCGCCGGTCGGTCGACTGACGGCGGTGGACGGTGGTTACGAACTGTCGGGCCAGTGGGGCTTCTCTTCCGGCTGTGATCACGCGAGTTGGGCATTGCTGGGCGCGATGGTGGTCGGCATGGATGGTCGTCCCGTCGATTTCATGACGGTGTTGGTGCCGCGTACGGATTACGAGATCCGAGATGTCTGGGATGTCGTGGGGATGCGCGGCACCGCGAGCAACGAGATCGTGGTCGACAAGGCCTTCGTTCCCGAGCACCGATTGAAGCGCAACTACGAGACCGCACAACTTCGCGGCCCAGGCCAAGCAGTCAATCCTGGTCCGCTGTACAAGCTTCCGTTCGGGAGCATCTTCACCTCGACGGTTGCCGCTCCGTGTGTGGGCATCGTCGCCGGTTGTTACGAGGGGTACCTGGACGTGATGCGTGAGCGCGTCCGTCTGAGTTTGGGTGGTGGACGGTTCAGTGAGGATCAGTTCGCTCAGGTCGCCGTCGCACGTGCGTCGTCGGAGATCGATGCTGCGATTCTGCAGATGGATCGCAATATCCGGGAGATGTACGAACTTGCTGTGGCCGGTCAGGAGCTCCCACTCTCGATGAGGCTGCGTGCGCGTCGTGATCAGGTTCGTGCGACGGAACGCTCGGTGGAAGCGATCGACATGCTTTTCAAGACGGCAGGCGGGAACTCCCTCTCTCGCGGAAACCCGATCGAGCGTGCGTGGCGTGACGTTCATGCGGGCAGCGTTCACGTTGCCAACGAACCCGAGCGCGCGTTGGCGCTCTACGGCCGGGCGGCGTTCGGACTGCCGGTGGAGGACAACCTGATCTGACGGGTTGGCGCGTCACCGGGTGGGGTATTTGCCTTTGGATGAGGGAAGTACCGGCTCTGACCATCGGCTCGATCGTCGACATGGCGGGTGTCGCGCGCGCGAAGGTGATGCCGGCCGGCCGAACCGGTGTCTTCGAGAAAGCCGGTGCGGGAGTCTCACCGAGCTGGAACGTCTTCTGTAGCGACGATCGGATTGCCTTCACCGATTCCTTTTCCGTCGTGGGTGATCTCCGGTTGCGTATCGACCGCTCCGACCTCCGTGATCTCGGAGGGGGCGTGTCGTGGGCGCCGGCGACGTTGCACGAGCAAGACGGTGCGACGGCTGCCGTGTGTACTCGGTCCGCACTCACTGCCGTCGTGGCGCGGCTTGCCGCCGACGGACTGGAAGCTCGGGTGGGTCACGAGATCGAGTTCGCTCTTTTCGGTGATGCGTGCAACGGAGCGTGGTCGGCGTACGGGTTAGGTGCAGTCCTGCGCCGCGAGGACTTCCTCAAGGACCTTCTGCGCAATGCCGAACGCGCACAACTTCATATCGAGCAAGTTCATGCAGAGTACGGACCGGAACAATTCGAGATCTCCATCGCTCCGGCAACTCCTGTTCAGGCTGCCGACCTGGTGATACTGGCCCGGATCTTGATCAGCCGCACTGCCAGAGCCCATGGATTGGCGGCCTCGTTTTCACCGATACCTACGATCGGAGGTGCAGGGAACGGTGCACACCAGCACTTTTCGTTGAACTCAGGTGGGCGGCCCGTCTTCTCCGGTGGCGGGCAGGAGTACGGGATGACCGACAAAGGATCATCAGCTTTGGGTGGAATCCTCTCTCACCTCACGGAATTCACGGCCGTCTTTGCGTCCTCACCGCTCTCCGGGGTCAGGCTGCGACCGGACAATTGGTCGGGGGCCTACGTCTGTTGGGGGCTCGAGAACCGGGAAGCGGCACTGAGGTTCTGCGCAGAGTCACCGTCGAATCCACACGGCGCCAACGCCGAAGTGAAAATCGTCGATCCATCGGCCAACCCGTATCTGGCGACCGCTGCGATACTTGGCCTTTCGCATATCGGTATCGGCAATGCCTCGCCATTGCCGCCGGAAATTGTGGTGAACCCGTCGACTCTCACGGAGGCGGAACGTGATGAGCGCGGGGTGACCCGAGTCCCCACCGATCTGCGCGAGATAGTGCAGAAGTTCAACTCCTCCTCGGTGGCGAAGGAAATCTTCGGGGAGTCGATCATCGAAGCGATGGTGTCAGTGAAGGGAGTTGAGCGCGAGACTTTCTCCCAGATGGACGAGGCGACAACCGTCGAGCGGCTTCGATATACCTGGAGCTGAAAGGGTTGACGCGCAAGATGTCGAGTCCTATGTTTAAGCTATTCCTTAATTAAGGAGTTGCTTACATGGACGAGCGAAGTGGCCGACTCGATGCAGTGTTCAGCGCATTGGCCGACCCGACGAGGCGTGAAATGCTCTCTCGCCTCACTGATGGTTCGATGACCGTCGGTGAGTTGGCCGAGCCGTTCGAAATGAGTCGACCCGCCATCTCTCAGCATCTGAAGGTGCTCGAGCGAGCCGGTCTCATCGAACGAACCGCCACCGCGCAATGGCGCACGTGCACCCTTCGCGCAGAGGGTCTCGACGACGCCAGCGCCTGGGTCGACGAACACCGGCGAGGCTGGAACGAACGCTTCGACCTCCTCGACGAGCGTCTACGTGAGCTGAAGCAACCTCGACCGAAGAAGGAGAAGGACAATGAGTGACCAGAACGTCGATGCCACTGCAGAATTCACCATCACCCGGATCTTCGATGCGCCGCGCGACCTTGTCTGGCAGGCGTGGACCGACCCCGACGAGGCGGCGCGCTGGTGGCATCCGAAGGGTGTCAGCAGTCCTCGGGAGTACGTCACGATCGACCCCCGGGTTGGCGGAACGTACCGCTACCTGATGATCAACGACGAGAACGGAGCCGAGTACCCCACCGGCGGAACCTATCTCGAGGTCGACGAGCCGAAGAGGCTGGTCTTCACCTGGGGAAATCCGAGTGATCCAGTGGATGCCGCACCTCGGATAACGGTCACGCTCGCAGAACGGGGTGACAAGACCGAAATGACCTTCCACCTGGTAGGAATTCCGGGATTCAAGGGTGACGGGAATGCGTACGACGGATGGGAATCCGCTTTCGACGTGTTGGACGAAGTTCGCGCCGGCGACTAGTCGGGAATCGGACACCGCGACAGCGGTGCCGGTGATTGAATGGGGCTGATAGTCCATTCGTCACCGACGCAGGAGAGCCTGATGGCACCAGAAGTTGCGGTAGTTCTCGAGGGATACACCTACTTCGAATGCCCGCGCTGGCACGAGAACCGGATCTGGGTATCGGACTTCTACACCTACCAGGTGATTTCGGCCTGCGAGGACGGGACAGACATACGCGTCGAGGCGGAGGTTCCAGGGCAGCCGTCCGGGCTGGGGTGGCTTCCGGACGGCAGATTACTGGTCGTCTCCATGCGGGACCAGAAGATTCTGCGGCGAGAATCCGATGGCGAGTTGGTGGTGCACGCAGACTTGTCCGGGTACGTCAGTGCCAACGTCAACGACATGCTGGTCGACGCACAGGGACGAGCGTACGTGGGCAACTTCGGGTTCGATCTGATGAACCTGGCCCCCGTCGAGACGGCAGATCTCCTCCGCGTCGACCCGGACGGATCGGTGCACGTCGTCGCGCGAGATCTCCACTTCCCCAACGGAATGGCTCTGACGTCGACCGGAGATCTGCTCGTGGACGAAACGCTGGGAAATCGAATCAGTGCGTTTGCCGTCCAGGCCGACGGCTCTCTGGGTGAACGCCGCGACTGGGCGTCGTTCGGGCCGGTGCCTGGTGGACCCGAGATGGAGACCACCCTCGCTCAGATCGTCGTTGCGGCGGACGGGTGTTGTATCGACGGAGACGATTCGATGTGGGTGGCCGATGCCCTCGGAAGCCGTGTTCTTCATGTGGGCGCCAGCGGGGAGATAGTCGACGAAATTGCCTTCGACAGCGGTGTCTTCGCTTGCGGACTCGGCGGTTCCGACGGTCGTACCCTGTTCGTTTGTGCCGCACCGGATTTCAATGAACACGCTCGCAAGGTGGCTACCGAAGGAAAGCTGCTGTCGATTCGCCTGGAGCCTTTGATCTGATATGGAATTGGTGACCTCGCTACCTGCCGACACTCCGCTGCGGCAGGTAGCTCAGCACGTCCGACGCATCGAGAACCTTGGTTTCGACACGGTGCACATCTCCGAAACCATTCGTGATCCGTTTGCGGTGGCGGCCCTGGCCGTCGAGCACAGCAGTACTCTCACTGTCCGGACGTCGATGGTTGTCGCGTTTGCGCGCAGTCCCATGGTGACGGCTTTGGCTGCCTGGGATCTTGCGGGTTTCTCGGGTGGGCGATTTCAACTGGGGCTTGCGACGCAGGTGCGTGGGAACATCGTCGGGCGGTACTCGATGCCGTGGACGGATCCTGTTGCGCAACTGCGTGATTACGTCAGCGCTGTACGCGAGATCTTCCGAGTGTTTCAGGAGGGCGGTGAACTCGACCATGCGGGAACGCACTATACCTTCGACCGGCTGCAGCCCTACTTCAATCCGGGGCCGCTCGATGTTCCGGCTCCGGAGATCTGGACCGGGGGAGTGAACTCGCGCATGTGCTCACTGGCGGGAGCCGTCGCCGACGGTTTTGTTTCTCACCCCACCAGCTCCCATCCGAAGGTGCTCGCGGAGAGGATCATTCCATCGTTGACGGCGGGCGGAAGGAAGCCGCGACTGATTGCCGTTCCGAAGATGATCACCGGCAAAGATCCTGCCGCGATACTTGCTCAACGAGAAGCGGTGCGCAGTGAACTTGCCTTTCTCTACTCCACTCCGGCGTACCGAGTCGCGCTGGAGGTCCTCGGATTATCCGAGGTCGGGGAAGAACTGACAGTGATGGCGCGGGCAGGTGATTGGGCTCGACTACCTGCCGTCCTCACCGACGATGTTCTCGACAGGCTGGTCACGCAATGCACCTACGCCGAACTCCCCGAGGTGCTGAGTTCGAAATACGCGAGTCTCTGCGACGGCATTGCACTGGCGGTGCCGGCGAATCCCACCGACGACCGCGTCTTCGCAGCGATGTGTGAGGAGATTCGAGCCGCCGCAGCGTCTGCCCCGTGACGTCCAGTCGGCGCGAACTACACTCTCGACATGGGGCGCGTCTACGAAGGCATCGATGAAAAGCTCACCACGTGGTTGCAGGCTCAACCGCTGTTCGTCGTTGCCACCGCACCGTTGTCTGCTGACGGGTTGGTCAATTGCTCACCCAAAGGGGGAGTCGGATCGTTTGTGGTGCTGACATCCAACCGGGTGGCGTACCTCGACCTCACCGGCAGCGGTGTGGAAACCATCGCGCACGTGCGCGAGAACTCCCGAATAACACTGATGTTCATGGCGTTTGACGGACCACCGAAGATCGTACGACTGCACGGTCACGGACACGTTCTGCTTGCAGGGTCGGAACCGTTCAACGAGCTTGTCGGTAGGTTCCCTGAGCACCCGGGGCTGCGGTCGATCGTCGTGGTCGATCTGACGCGCATTTCGGATTCGTGCGGATACGCAGTACCGCTGATGGACTACCAATCCGATCGTGACGTGCTCGACCGCGTGGCGGAGAAGAAGGGCCCGGAGCGGCTCATCGCCTATCGCGCCGAGAAGAACGCGAAGAGTGTGGACGGTTTACCTGGCATCGACCTGGAGTGATACAAAATCGCGTCGCCGTGCGAAAGAGTGTGGGGCAGGTGATTCTGACATTGCCTGCCCCACGTCCTCGTTGTGCTGGTTACTTCGCCATGTCCTGGGCTGCTCGGTACGAGAAGACCATGGCCGTGCCGAGCGGAACGCCAGGACCGGGGTAGAAGCGGCCGCTCAGTGACGCGCTCGTGTTGCCGGCGGCGTACAGGCCGTCGATGGCGCTGCCGTCGGCACGCAGGACTCGACCGTTGACGTCGGTGACCAATCCGCCCTTGGTGCCGAGGTCACTGAGGACGATGCGGGCCGCGTAGAACGGACCGTTCTCGATCGCCGTCAGTGCCGCATTCGCGCCGCCGTTGGGTGGGCAGAAGAATGCGTCGTACGGGTCTTCGCCGCGATGGAACTCTTCGTCGACTCCCAGCTTTGCGGCATCGTTGAACTTTTCGACAGTACTGCGCAATGCGTCGGCCGGCAGTCCGGTCTTGGCGGCGAGTTCTTCGAGAGTGTCGGCGGCGACCCAGGTTCCGGCCTCGAGGTGCTTGGCGGGCGCCGTGTTCGGGATGCAGATGGCAGGTAGTCCGCCACCCTCGCGCGAGTCGAAGATCATGAACGACGGCACTGCAGAACCGTTGTCGTCGTGCGCATCCATGGCCCGGCCGAACTGGTCGTACGGGAGAGACTCGTTGAGGTAACGCTCGCCCGCGTTGTCGACGACGAGTCCGCCGCGAACGCCGACCATGAATGCGGCGCTGCCGTCCGGCTGCTCGACGCCGGGGCAGAACCACGCCTGATCGAGCAAAGCGGTTGCGCCACCGACAGCAATTCCGGCGGAGATCGCGTCACCGGTGTTGGCGCCGAAGGGACCCATACTCCAGATCGCTTTGCCGGGGGTGCCGGCCTGCTCACGCATCTCGGCGTTGCCTTCGATGCCGCCCGCTGCCATCAGCACACCGCGGTTCGCCTTGATTCGCTGGGTTTCGCCGCCGGATTCGACCTCGGCGCCGACAACCCGACCGTCTTCCACGATCAGGGAGGTGAGGATGGATTCGGTACGAAGTTCTGCGTTACCGGTGCTCTGGACTGCGGCCAGCAGTCGGCCGATCAGTGCGCGCCCACCGATCATCGGGCCGGGAGCATGATCCTGACCGGTGCGGTCTTGGTCGAGTTCCGGACGCACCTTGCCGGCGAGGTCACCGATGTCGGCGGGATCGAGATCGAGAGGGTTGATGGAGCGTCCCGTGTCCATCCGGCCTTCGGCCTTGTAGTAGTCGGGGAACGCACGGAACTCGAATTCGATGTGCGGGTTCTGCTCGAGTAGTGCGACGACATCGGGAGCGGTCTCGACATAGGCATCCTGGCGCTCGGACTCGGCGTCGCCGAGCAATGCGCGCAGATAGGTGCGTGCGTTCTCCGTCGAGTCGGGGAGTCCCGCACGTTCCTGTACTTGGGTTCCCGGCAGCCAGATGGATGCGCCCGAGTACGCGGAAGTTCCGCCGAAGCGATCGGTTTTCTCGAGGACGATCGTCGTCAATCCTCGAGCTGCCGCGGTGTATGCGCCGGTCAGCGCGCCGCCGCCGGAGCCGACTACCAACACGTCGCACTCGGTGGTCCAGTCCTGCATCATTGCGTCCTAACTCCAAGAGGGTGGGGTGTCCACGGAATACCGCACGGGGAGAGAAGGCCATGCCAGGTCCCACTGAGCGGGCAATATGCCGAGATGGGTGGTCGAGATGAGAGAATTGGCGAGGTCGTTCGCGACCGGGACACAGAATCGATGATGGGGGCGACGTTGCCGAGAATTGCCGAGGTCAGGGACGCTGCAGAGCCCAGTTCGGACGAGCAGCGGGCGCGCCATGTGCGGATGCTGGAAGCGGCAGCCGAATTGGGGACCGAGAAGGAACTCTCACGGGTACAGATGCACGAGGTCGCCAAGCGGGCGGGCGTGGCCATCGGCACTCTTTATCGCTATTTCCCCTCGAAGACGCACCTCTTCGTCGCTGTGATGGTCGAGCAGATCGACCAGATCGGTGCCAGCTTTGTCAGGCATCAGGTTCAGTCGGACAATCCGCAGGATGCGGTGTACGAGGTATTGGTTCGCGCGACTCGCGGGTTACTGCGTCGGCCGGCTCTCTCGACTGCGATGCTGCAGTCGTCCAGTACCGCCAACGTCGCGACGGTGCCGGACGTGGGAAAGATCGATCGCGGCTTCCGGCAGATCATTCTCGATGCGGCCGGGATCGAGAACCCCACCGAGGAAGACAACACCGGGTTGCGTCTGCTGATGCAGCTGTGGTTCGGGGTCATCCAATCGTGCCTCAACGGTCGAATCTCCATCCCCGATGCGGAGTACGACATCCGCAAGGGATGCGACCTGCTTCTGGTGAATCTCTCACGGCACTGACGTGACTTCGCCCCTCTCTGGGGAGGGTTCGTCATGTTCGCAAAATTGAAATCAATTCTATTTTTGAATCCGCATCAGTTGAGAGTTGATGTCAATCCGGACATTGCCCTGACATCATTAATAGAATAAATTACAGAAAATTAGACGGTGAGCCAGCTCACCGACCGAAAACTCCACGAAGGAGCGAACATCATGGGTCATGCAGTCATCGTCGAGGCCGCTCGGACACCGATCGGCCGTCGTCGCGGCGCCCTGGCGGGACTGCACCCCGCCGAGATTCTGGGAGCAGCGCAGCTCGGCGTTCTCGAACGGGCAGGCGTCGCACCGGAAGACATCGGACAGATCATCGGCGGCTGTGTCACCCAGGCAGGTGAGCAGTCCAACAACGTCACGCGGCAGGCGTGGCTGCACGCCGGATTGCCGTACAGCACCGCGGCAACCACTATCGACTGCGCCTGTGGATCCGCCCAGCAGGCAGTGCATTTGATTTCCGGCCTGATTTCGTCTGGTCAGATCTCGGCCGGTATCGGCTGCGGCGTCGAGGCTATGAGCCGTGTGTTCCTGGGTCAGGCAAACGCACCGGGAACGGGAAACCCGTACCCGGACGACTGGACCATCGACATGGGTGACCAGTTCACCTCCGCGCAGCGAATTGCCGAGAAGCGTGGGATCACGCGCGCCGACGTCGACGCGTTCGGTCTGGAATCGCAGCGCCGCGCAGCTCAGGCTTGGGCAGAAGGACGCTTCGACCGCGAGATCGTGCCCGTCAAGGCTCCCGTGGTGGACAAGGAAGGCGTGCCTACCGGTGAGATCGCCACTGTCACTCGCGACGGGGGACTGCGTGAGACGACGGCAGAAGCGCTGGCTGGGCTCAAGCCGGTCATCGAAGGCCATATCCACACCGCCGGCAACTCGTCGCAGATCAGTGATGGCGCGGCTGCGGTACTGCTGATGAGCGAAGAGCGCGCACAGGAACTGGGATTGAAGCCCCGCGCGCGGATCGTCGCGTCCGGCATGGTCGGATCCGATCCCTTCTATCACCTGGACGGACCGATCGAGTCCACCCAGATGGTGCTCGACAGGGCCAAAATGACCTTGGACGACATCGATCTCGTCGAAATCAACGAAGCCTTTGCCTCGGTCGTGCTCTCCTGGGCGCAGGTTCACGGCGCAGACCTGTCCAAGGTCAACGTCAACGGTGGTGCGATCGCGCTCGGACATCCCGTCGGTTCCACGGGCGCTCGTCTGATCACCACTGCGCTGCACGAACTCGAGCGCTCGAACAAGTCGACGGCTCTGGTCACGATGTGCGCCGGTGGCGCTCTCTCGACCGCCACCATTATCGAACGCATCTGACCCGTACTGACACTGTCGAATTGACGAGGTAGACATGACTATTGGATTGAGTGAAGAAGATCGTGACCTCCGCGACTCCGTACGGGGCTGGGCGGCGCGTCACGCAACACCCACCGTCGTCCGTGAAGCCGTCGAGGCGAAGGTCGAAACTCGCCCCCAACTCTGGAACGGGCTTGCCGAGCAGGGGCTTCTCGGACTACACGTAGCCGAGGAATTCGGCGGCGCAGGATACGGATTGGTCGAACTCGCCATCGTCGTCGAGGAACTTGGACGCTCGATGGTTCCCGGACCGTTCCTGCCGACGGTAGTGGTCAGCGCTGTTCTCAGTGATGCCGGAGAAACGGACAGACTGCCGACGCTCGTGGATGGCAGCACGCTCGGAGCTGTTGCACTACAGCCGGGTTCGCTGAAGATCACCCGCGACGGCGACAACACCACCCTCAGCGGAACGTCCAGCCTTATTCTCGGCGGCCATGTCGCTGACCTGTTCCTCCTCGCGACGGACAGCGGATTCGTTCTGCTCGGACGTGACCGCCTCGAGGTCACGGACTTGGCCAGCTACGACGTCGTGCGTCGTAACTCCGAGGTCACCGTCGACGGTTTGGTGCTCACCGATTCCGAGATCCTCACCATCGATACCCAGCGTGTACTGGACATTGCCGCAACACTGTTCGCGGCCGAGGCATCAGGCTTGGCCGACTGGGCAGTTACGACGTCGGCCGACTACGCGAAGGTGCGTCAGCAGTTCGGTCGCCCGATCGGCCAGTTCCAGGGTGTCAAGCACAAGGCTGCACGTATGCTCGCGCTTTCCGAGCAGGCACGCGTCTGCGCTTGGGACGCTGCGCGCGCGCTGACTCCCGCCAACGGCGTCGGTGCCGAAGAGGCTTCTCTCGCAGCAGCCGTCGCCGGAGCCACGGCCCTCGAGGCTGGCTTCTCCGTCACGCGTGACTGCATCCAGGTGCTCGGCGGAATCGGCTACACGTGGGAGCACGACGCGCACCTGTACCTGCGCCGCGCGCAGTCCCTGCGAATTCTGCTGGGTTCCACGGCATCCTGGCGTCGTCGCGTTGCCGAGCTGACCATTGCCGGCACCCGTCGCGTGCTCAGCATCGAGTTGCCGCCCGAGGCCGAGGCGGTCCGCGCCGACGTTCGCGCCGAGCTCGGTCCTGCGCTCGAACTCGAAGGTGCCGCGCAGAAGACGTACCTCGCGGAAAAGGGCTACACCGCACCGCACTTCACGGCTCCGTGGGGCAAGTCCGCCGACGCCGTCAGCCAGCTGGTCATCGCCGAAGAGCTGCGCGCTGCGAAGATCAAGCCGCACGACATGATCATCGGCAACTGGGTCATCCCGACGCTCATCGCGCACGGCAACGAAGAGCAACTTGCCAAGTTCGTCCCGCCGTCACTGCGCGGCGACATCGTCTGGTGCCAGCTCTTCTCCGAGCCCGGCGCAGGTTCCGACCTCGCGGCGCTGAGCACCAAGGCCACCAAGGTTGATGGTGGCTGGAAGTTGCAGGGCCAGAAGGTGTGGACGTCGATGGCACGCGACGCGCACTGGGGAATCTGCCTCGCGCGCACCGACGCCGACGCACCCAAGCACAAGGGCCTGTCCTACTTCCTCATCGACATCAAGAACAGTGGCCTCGACATTCGTCCGCTGCGCGAGATCACCGGTGAAGCACTGTTCAACGAAGTCTTCTTCGACGACGTCTTCGTTCCCGACGAGTGCCTGGTCGGCGAGCCAGGCGACGGCTGGAAGCTCGCTCGCACCACGCTGGCCAACGAGCGTGTCTCGCTGTCCAACGACTCGTCGCTCGGATCGGGTGGCGAGGCTCTTCTGAGCCTGGTCGACGGACTGCCCGGTGGCATCGACGACGAGCAGCTGACCGTGCTCGGAAAGGTGCTGTGCGACGCGCAATCCGGTGGTCTGCTCGGTCTGCGCACCACGCTGCGCTCGCTCACCGGCGCGCAGCCGGGTGCCGAATCCTCGGTGGCGAAGCTGATCGGTGTCGAGCACATCCAGCAGGTCTGGGACGTGGCAATGGAGTGGGCCGGACCGAGTTCACTTCTGGGCGAACAGCATCGGATGTCTGCAACCCAGATGTTCTTGAACTCGCAGTGCATGTCCATCGCGGGTGGTACAACCAATGTTCAGCTCAACATCATCGGTGAGCGAATCCTGGGTCTGCCTCGCGACCCTGAACCGGGAAAGTGACCTGCACATGAGCAATCGCACCTTCGTCATCGGCGTCGGCATGACCAAGTTCGAGAAGATCGAGACCCGCGACTGGGAATACCCGGACATGGTGACCGAAGCCGTCTCGAATGCCCTGACCGATGCCGGGATCGGCTACGGCCAGATTCAGCGTGCTGCGGTCGGTTACGTGTTCAACGCGTCGACAGCAGGACAGCGAGCTCTCTACGAGACCGGTCTGACCGGCATTCCGATCTTCAACGTCAACAACAACTGCGCGACCGGCTCGACGGCGCTGATGATGGCGCGCGAGTGGGTCCAGGCCGGACAAGCCGAGTGCGCCTTGGCCGTCGGCTTCGAGAAGATGACCAAAACGGCGTTGACCGGTAACGGTGAGATGCCCAAGGTCACGACCTTGGACTCTCAGCTGAAGATCATGGTCGAGGATTACGGGTTCGCCCGATCGCCGATGACAGCTCAGCTGTTCGGTAACGCTGCCGTCGAGCACATGAAGAAGTACGGCACCACGGTCGAGCAGATCGCAGCGGTGGCGGTCAAGAATCACAAGCATTCGGTGAACAATCCGTACGCACAGTTCCGTGACGAGTACACCCTCGAACAGGTACTCGGCGACAAGATGATTCACGAGCCGCTGACACGCTCGCAGTGCTCGCCGACCTCGGACGGCGCCGGAGCCGCGATCGTCGTGAGCGAGAAGTTCGTGCGTGAGCACGGCCTCGAAGACCGGGCGATCGAAATCGTTGCACAGGCGTTGACCACTGACACCGAGGCAGCGTTCGCCGAGAAGTCGATGATCGACGTGGTCGGCGCGCCGATGACGGCAGCTGCGGCAGAGCAGGTCTTTGCGCAGGCCGGGATCACCATCGATGACGTCGACGTCATCGAACTGCACGACTGCTTCGCGATCAACGAGATCATCACCTACGAGGGCCTGGGGATGTGCGCGGTCGGAGAAGGCGGAAAGCTCGTCGAATCCGGCGCGACCACGTACGGCGGCCAGTGGGTCGTCAACCCGTCGGGTGGTTTGATCTCGAAGGGACACCCGCTGGGCGCGACGGGCTTGGCGCAGTGCGCCGAACTCACGTGGCAGCTCCGCGGGACCGCGGATGCGCGGCAGGTCGAAGGCGCTCGTATTGGCTTGCAACACAACCTCGGACTGGGCGGCGCGTGCGTCGTGACGGTCTACCGAGCCGGAACTTTGGAGAACTGATGGCTATCGATCTCGAGGTGGCGTTGGCCGCCGAACCGACTGTGCGCGAAGCGTCGTGGACCGATCGCGACGTCATGCTCTACCAATTGGGACTCGGGGCAGGGGTGAATGCTCTCGATCCCGCCGAACTGACCTGGGTGTACGAAAAGGGGCTGAAGGTACTCCCGACGTTTGCAATGGTTGCAGGCCAGGGAGTTTCGGCGGGTGTACTGCCCGCACCGTCGATGAGTATGCCGGGAATCGACATCGATCTGCGAAAGATCCTGCACGGTGGGCAGTCGCTGGCACTTCACGCGCCCATCCCGTCGACGGGTGCTGCCCGTATTTCCTCTCGGGTCGCCGATGTCTGGGACAAGGGAAAGGCAGCTGTGATCGTTCTCGAGACGGCGGCCGAGGACCTGGACGGGAATCCGTTGTGGACCAACGGAATGCAGATCTGGGCGCGCGGCGAAGGTGGATTCGGCGGCAACGCCGGGCCCGAAGTTGTTGCCGGGGTGCCTGATCGAGCGCCCGACAAGGTACTGACGTCGAGCACGAGTCCCTCACAGGCGCTGGTGTACCGACTCAGTGGAGACATGAACCCGCTGCACGCTGATCCCTCCTTCGCGAAGATGGCGGGCTTCGATGCACCGATTCTGCACGGCCTCGCGTCGTACGGCATCGTCTGCAAGGCCGTGGTAGACGGGATTCTCGACGGAGATCCGACGCGGGTGAAGAACTACTCGGTGCGGTTTGCAGGTTCGCTCTTCCCCGGCGAATCCATCACCACCTCGGTATGGCAGGACGGCAACACACTGACGTTGGCGGCGACGTGCCCCGAACGCGAGAACTCCCCGGTTCTCACGCACGCAACAATGGAGATCAACTGATGGACCTCGGTTCGCACCCCACAGCAGCGACACATCCGGGCGGCACGATTCTGACGTCGCCGCCGCAGGACGCCCCGGTCGACCGGGCCACGGCAGCAGCGCGTCGCGTTGTCGACGCGATGCTGCGCACCGACCGCGGAAACGCCAATCTGGACCGGGTTGCGGAGGAGCTCAACAGCATTGCCGAGCACCTCGAGCAGCACTCACCCGAGGTGGCCGAGCGCTTGATCGACATGTGGAACGGTGAGGGCGTGACTCGTCACGACCCCGTGACCGGCCCCGAGAACGCCATTGCGCCGCCGCTCGTTCTGGAAGGGCTCGCTGACGGGTCGGTGCAGGGAGTGGTCACGTTGACGCTGCCGTACCAGGGCCCTCCCGGCCATGTGCACGGCGGTGTTTCGGCGCTGCTGCTCGATCACGTTCTCGGCGTCGCGAACGCCTGGGGTGGAACTTCCGGCATGACAGCACAATTGAGCACTCGGTACCATCGCCCGACTCCGCTGTTCGAGCCACTCACGATCAGCGGCAAATTCCTGTCCAAGGACGGCCGCAAGATTCACACCGTCGGTGAGATCAAAACTGCGGACGGCGAATTGTGTGTGTCGGTAGAGGGACTGTTCATCGACAAGACCGTGCCGCGCCCCAGGTAGGGGCTTCGCCCCCGTGCGCCTTTTTGGTAGTGGGAACTACCAAAAAGGCGCACAGGGGTTCTGACGAAGGAGGGCCCAGTGGGCAAGCTCGACGGACGTGTAGCAGTGGTCACCGGTGCCGGTATGGGCATCGGGCGCGGAGTGGCGGGCGCGTTCGCGCGTGAAGGCGCGTCGGTGTTGGTTGCCGAGATCGACGAGGCAGCGGGCCTCGAAACCACCCAGTGGTTGCGGGACGAATGGGGCGCGGGGGCGGAATTCGTCCGGACCGACGTCACTGACAAAGCTCAGGTTGTTGCCATGGTCGACAAGTCCGTCGAGCGGTTCGGACGCCTCGACATCCTGGTCAACAATGCTTGGCGGACTTTCGGTTTCGCTCGGCTCGAGAAGATGACCGACGAGCAATTGCGCGGCGGTTTCGACATGGCAGTGATGGCGGCATTCTGGGCGATGCAGGCTGCCCTGCCGGAACTGGAGCGTCACGGCACGGGCCGCGTGATCAACATGTGCAGCCTCAACGGCGTGAATGCTCACATGTACTCGGTGCAGTACAACGCGGCGAAGGAAGCATTGCGAACCCTGACTCGCACTGCTGCCCGCGAGTGGGCTCCCAAGCAGGTGAACTGCAACGTCATCTGTCCCGGTGCGCAGAGTGCGGCGTACAAGCGTGTCGCCGAAGCCAATCCGGAGAACGTGGCAGTGATGGCCGCACAGAACCCGATGGGGCGGATCGGCGATCCCCTCGACGACATCGGCCCCGTTGCGGCCTTCCTGGCAAGTGACGACAGCCGTTACGTCACCGGCAACACCCTCTTCGTCGACGGTGGTGGGCACATCAACGGCGTGCAGTGGGCGCCGACCGTCGACTGATCGACGGCGACGCAGCCGGTGTATCCGGCGTCTATTTGGCCGTGAACCCGGCGTCGACCGGCAACGCGATACCTGTGACGTATCGAGCCTGATCCGAAACCAGCCAGGCTATCGCGTTGCTGACGTCGGCAGCTTCGATCAACTCGACGTTCAAGAGGTTGCCCACGTCGGCTCCGCTCGATGTCGGGGAGTCCGCAAACAGCTTCGCGACCGCGTCGTTGACGACCATCGGTGTATTCGCGCCAGTCGGGTGCACGGAGTTGACACGAATATTGTGGGGAGCAAGCCAGTGCGACCACGTGCGCCCAAGCCCCACGATGGCGTGTTTACTCGCGCAGTAGCCGTCGGATCCGCCGGTGCCGTCACCTCCACGACCGACAAGTCCCAGAGTTGATCCGGTAAGGACTATTGCGCCACCTGTACCTTGTTCGATCATCGCGGGCGCTGCGGCCTGGACGGTATTCCAGACGCCGAATAGGTTGACCTCCATCTGGTCGCGGAAGGCGCGAGCATCGTCGATATCCGGGGACATCATGCCGATACCGGCGTTGGCCAGGACGATGTCGACGCTGCCCAGCTCCGCAATTCCTTCGTATACCGCAGTTCGCAGTGCGGACAGATCGCGAACATCCACTTCTCGCGCGACGATACTTCGTCCCAGGTTCTCGACCGCTGCTGTTGTCTGCCGCAAATCGTCGGCGGTTCCCATCGGGTAGGCCACCGATTCGATCTGACGGCAGATGTCGAGCGCAATGATGTTCGCGCCCTCCTGCGCCAATCGCACGGCGTGGCTCCTGCCCTGACCTCGGGCGGCCCCGGTGATCAGTGCGGTTTTGCCTTCCAACTGTCCGGGCATGCGTGCTCCGTCCGTCGTGAATCATGACTACTCGGTCATGAGTACTGACCCGAGGGGACGGCGAAATTCGTCGCCGGCCACGTAGTCTGAGTTCAGTTACAGCGGGAACTCGCTTCGGAAGAGAAGAGGCTCGGGATGTCCGATTGGGTGAAGAAGGTCGAAGCTGAAGCCAAAGGGCTCCTCGCCGAGGCGGAAGAAGAGCTGACCGTCCTCGAAGGTGTCGACACCATAGATCCGCTTGCCGACGACGATCCGGCACCAGAAGACGGCACCAAGCCGACGTCAGACTGACCCTGCGACACGTCGGCGCGCCTCGACACCGCTCGGTATCTCAGAACGGTGGCGGGTCGTCTCCGAAATCGATGGGTTCTCGGTGAGCCGGCGGTGATTTCCACTGCCTACATTGAACGTATTTCTCTGCTCGTTTCTGTATCCGTCGGCGCTGGCGATTGCGTTCACTCTGGATACGGGCAGCTTTGTTCTCCGCCTGGGTCCGCCGATTTCGACCGCCCTGGGGCGGTGTCGGTTCGTGCGATCCAGCCATCAGTCCTGCGGGTCGCGTTCGGTAACAATGCCCGGTCGGCGACGTCAGCGACATGGTCCGATCCTCGTTCGACGCGAACCGCCACCGGTCGGAATGCTTGAGGCGATGATGGTTGCGGCAGAACGCACTCATATTCGACGCGATCGTTTTACCGCCGCATTCGGGGTCGCCGTGATGGAACGGTTCATTGTGGTCCAGATCGGAATTCCAGGCCGGGACATCACAATGCAGCCATTGGCAGCTGCCCGCGATGATCCGTAACCAGGTATCGAGAACGGCGCCCGGCCGGTAGACGCGCGCCGAAGCAGGCACCGGCTCTACGACGTCATCAGCAGGTGCTCGGACGTTTCGAATTACGGCGTCACGGGCGATATCGCGAGCATGCTCAGCGCTGATCACCCCGTACCCGTCGAGGTGGGCGGGCTCACCGCCACCGTGCAGAGTGGAATCAGTCATCACGACGTGAACCACGGGCCGACGAACGACAACACCACCGCTACGATCCTGCGGGCAATCATCTCGGCCACAGTTGCACGGCAAGAATTGTGATCCGTTGGTCAACTCGAAGAGCGCGTCGGCTCGTCGCTGCTCGTACGTTCGTGAGTCGTTTCGGCATACCGACACTGCCAACTCGCGTAGTCGGCCGTCGAATGCCCGAGCCTGCTCTGCCGGAACGCTTCCCAAGATCTTTGCCATCCCGTCCTCGGCAGCGCTGACCCCGACGAAGCGATCGGTGAGAGCACGGCGTCGGCGTTCTCGCATACCTTCCGGGTCCACCATCGCCACGATCCGATCGATCGCCGCTGTCAGTCGTCTTCCCGTCAAGCCCGTTCCGCCTGCTACTGGTGGGGCGAGAACCTGCTCGAGCAGTAGTCGTTCCACCTCGTCGATCAATTCGTCTTTCACGTTCGCGGTCGCGGAATCGATCAAACCAACTCGGTACAGATCCAACTCGCCACGCGCCATCGCCGCTCGAGTGCGATGCAGACGAGTCTTTAACGAGAACCCCAACCCGATCAGCTTGCCGGCAGCCGCGCGACCCATCGTCAGTGACGCACCGACTTCCGATTCAGCCAACTCGTGTGCGGTCGACGACCACGCACCACTGGCGACGTGCTCCGAGCTTCGCCGCGAAAAGAACTCGGCAATCACAGCGAGCTTGCGTTCGACCAGCATCGCCTCGCATGCATGCAGATCGGTCATGAGATCAACCAGCGCACAATCAGTTTCGGTACCGGTCAGCTGTGCTGAGATACCGAAGAGCTCTGTTGTGGGGTTGACCATGCATCCATTCTATTCGAATGTGTGTTCGATGCGAACCGAATTCTCAAATCAGTCGGAATAGTCCGAATCGGCCGAAATGCTTATTGTGCTTGCGTTTTGGATCCTGTTCATTCGAAACTCGAACGTGATTGTCGTGCCACTGTGTAAGTATCGGCTTGTGGCAGACAACGCGGTGAAACTCAGTGAACAGTCGCTTGTGCTCTTCATGGACTATGGACAGTTTTACTTATACGGCGACGATGACGGTTTCGGGAGGGAAACGGACCTGCTCGAACTCGCGATGGCTTCGCGCCCTGCGTACAGTGACGGCACAGTTGTGATTGTCCTGAGCCCGCACCAGAACAACTTCAACATGCATACAACGGTCGAAGTCTGGTCCTCCCGACCCACATCCGATCGCGAGAAATGGCAGCAGGTCAGTGAGTCGTTTCTGACGGTTGGTCCGCAGGGGTCAATCAGCTTTGATTCACCTCCGGGTGGGGAGTTCATTGTCTGTGATGTACCCGAGGGGTCATATCTGGTCGAGATTGCCGGCCGCGGTTTTGTAAACTACGGCTGGCCCGGATCGACGGAACCCGGAGATGTTTGGCGGGTGCGTATGTGGCCTGCAGGTGGTGACGAGGTGCGGCCATCGCTGCAGTGGGACATGCCGGGATATGGCGTTCCTGTGGACGAACCGATACCTGAACCGATTCCTCGTCCACAACGGGACATCGAGTCGAAATGGATAACGATTTACGGCGAGAACGGCGAGCCGTCCAGGGTTGTGCAAATCAGTGACCTCCGCGCCGAAGCTGCTGAACGAGAGCGGCAGGAGTGGGGAGGAGATCCGATGCCTGAACTCGAACGATTCCAGTCCGGCAAAGAACTAGCTCGTATGGACCGACCACTTGCCGAAGCGGTCGTCCGCATGAACGTCGCGACTCTTCGTCGACTCGCGTTTTGGGCCGCTGTGCAGGCGTATGAGCATGCGGGATTAGCCGACAGGGATTGGGTTCGTCCGGCCCTCAACGCTATGCATGTGGGACAACAACTTCCGGAACCCTTCGGAAATCGCACAACGGCATTCGAGCACCTACACGAGGAGGAATTCGGTGCGGGGACCGACAATGTGGAGTTGGAAGTCAAGATCGAGATAGTGGACCATTCGTCGCAACCGGAGTCCAATCCGTTCGATCACGGGAATATTCATGTCCCGTCCTACGCTCTCAATGCGATTTTCGACGCGATCGAATCGGACCCGTTGACCGCAGCGGTCAATGCATTGGGAACGGCAGCAGTCACGTTCGGGAAGGATATCCGCATGTTGTTCGCGAGAGCGCGAGTTGAATTCGACCTCGCAGACTGAACCCCAAATTATTCAAGGGACCTTCGTAGTGCGGTGAGCGGATCCGAGGCATCTCGACGCCCACGCGGACCAGGCCCTTCGGGGTTGACGAAGCGGCCCTCGTCCGAGCGAGTCCACTCGCGTACGGCCCATCTCTCCTTGATCGCCCAACGGCCGTCGCGCCGCTCCATGTGGTCGATGAACCGCGCACCACTGGTGAAGTTGATCATTCCGATGTCTTCGGGCCCGCCCCAGTGTGTGGACATCGAATATGCCTCGCTGATCGCGTGGTCGCCGTGCAGTTCGACCAGGTGGTTGCCGATGTGGTGCATCGTGCCGCCGATCGCGGAGAGTTTTGTTGTGGCCCAGGCGATGTACTCGTCGATGGTGCCGTCGAATCCGGTGTGATGGTCGATCGCGTCCGGGTGGTAGGCGCTGCGGACGAGATCGAAGTCGAGGCGATCGATGCCGCGGCAGTACGTCAGAACCACCTCACGAATTGCCTGCTTGTCGATGAGATCCTGCAGTGCCTGGTCCATGTCACGCCTCCTTGATGCTGGTCATCCAGTCGAGTAATTCCGGTAGTTCTTCGGCAGCGCAATCGAATACGGCAGGCCGAAGCACCACGGCAGACGCGCCGCGGTCGGACCAGTCCAGGACCTTGTCAGCGGTTGCCGAGAGGTCGACGGACCGATTGTCGCGCCGAACCGGCGCCGCAGACACTTGCACACGTGCGGTATCCGGCTCGCGGTCGTGGGCTTCGAATGTGTTGCGCAGCAATGTGACACTGTCGGTGAACGTTCCCAGGTCGGTCGGGTTCACGGTCCAACCGTCGGCGACGCGTGCTATGCGGTCGAAGTTCCGCCGGCTTGGTCCGAAACCGAAGAGCACCGGTACGCGATTTTGGATCGGCAGCGGGAGGCTGTGGTAGTTCTCGAAGGCGAAGTCGCGTCCCTTGAAGGTGGCCGGAGCATTGGTCCACAGTTCGCGACACGCTGCGACAGCCTCCTCCATGCGCCCGAAACGCGCGTCGAAAGGCATGTTGGTAGCGGTGTATTCGGCTTCTTGCCAACCGACGCCGAAACCCATGACGGCTCGACCTTCGGACAATGAGTCGAGAGTTGCAACCTGTTTGGCAAGCAGGGCGGCTGGGCGAACAGTGGCGATCAGAACCGATACTCCGAGGCGAGCGCGTTCGGTCACTGCGGCGATCGAGGAAAGAAGTGAAATCGGTTCGTACCAAGGGTGATCCAACGGGAACAAGAAGTTGTGTTCGGCTACCCGCTGAGCGTGTGCTTCGGCATTGAACCCGAGATGATCGCCGGTGCAGATCAGATCGATCCCGGCACGGTCAGCACGCGCGGCGAAGTCCAGAACCGGGCGAATCTTGCCGTCGAACAGGGCCTCGAGGCCCAAGATGTTGACGCCGATTTCCACAGTCGTCGTTCCTCTACAGTGCCCGCTTGGCATGCGCGGACATCTCGCCCATGTTGTCCAGACAGAAGAGTCTCGAGCTGAACTGCCACGACCCGTCGACGCAGGTGAAGCGATCGAAGTAGCGCCCCGCCAGAATAGGTTGCAGGGCAAGATTTTCGGTACCTTGGATGACCGTGACGTACGAGAGTGCCGTCGCTGATTCACCGTCGACCGCGATTCGCGTGTTGGTCAGCAGATGTTTGGTTCGTGGAACCGGCGGATCACCGTACATTCGAATGAAGCCGCTGCAGGCTGCGAACACTGCGTCGGCGTCGGACGAAATGAGCGTGATGGCAACCCCGTCCGGCCCGCACTGCCCGTAGTCGGACGAGGCGAACAATGCAGCGACTTCACGCAATCGGCCCTGATCGATCAGATGCGTGTACTCGCAGAGCAGGTCACGGATCGCCGACTCGGCGACGATCCGTGACAGCTCCGTGGTCATACGGTGATCTCGCGCCGAACCATCTTGCCGGTTGCATTGCGAGGCAACAGATCGCTGGTGATGCGCCACTTCGACGGCACCTTGAAGTAGGACAGTCGCTCGGCGGCGTAATCACGCAGCTCCGCCTCCGTTGTGGCGGCTCCGGGACGCAGGACAACCACGGCGGACACTTCCTGGCCGAGGTCGGGGTGCGGCATGCCGATGACAGCGCACTCGATCACGTCGGGGTGTTCGTCGAGCGTCTGCTCGATCTCGGTGGGGTAGACGTTCTCGCCGCCGCGCAGGATCAGGTCGGAACGGCGACCGGTGAGACGGAGACGCCCGTTTTCGATGACGCCGAAATCGCCGGTGCGGAGCCAGCGTCCGGGGGCAATTGCCGACTCGGTCGCCTCGTCGTTCTCCCAGTATCCGAGCATGACGAAGGGGCTGCGCACGCACACTTCACCTTCGATGCCGTCCGGCAGCCATTCGCCGAAGGGATCGCGAATCTCCATCGAGACGGTGATGATCGGGCGCCCGAGAGTGCCTGGGAACTCTTCGAGTTCGGCGCCGACAGCGACCGCAATGGCGGTGCTGCATTCGGTGAGGCCGTAGCTGTCGACCAGAGCATTGCGTGCGAACGGCACCTGCTCCTTGAGGCGTTCTTTGAACGCGGGTGACGACGGCGCGGATGCCAGCGAGAATGCAGTCAACGAAGAGACGTCGTACTTGGCGATGTTGCCGTGGTCGAGTAGCCGCGATGCCATCGTGGGGACAGCACCCCAGTTGGTGACGCGCTCGCGTTCGACCAACCCGAGCACCTTGTCGACGTCGAAGCCGCCCTCGGTCAGGATGACTGCACTGCCCGTCGCGAGACGGGGGACCACCAGATTGTGAAGGCTGGCGATGTGGAAGAGCGGGGAGGTGAGTAGATAACGCAGTGGGCTCGGCTTGGAAGCGTCGTACTCACGGCCGGTGAATGCGGCGCCGATCGCGTCGCTGTACTTGTGGTAGTCGACGACGGCCATCACGTTGCGGTGCGAATGGAGTGCGCCCTTGGGGCGGCCGCTGGTACCACTGGTGAACAGGATGACGGCGGGGTCGTCCTCGTCGATGTCGGTGCTCGGCACGTCGGAGCCTGCATACTCCGCGATGAGCGCGGGCAGATCCTCTTCCATGGTGAGGACCGTGATGTCTGCCGGCAGTTCGGGGAGGGCGGCGCCGCGCTTGGCGTCCACGACCAGAACCTTCGGACGTGAGAGCTCGATCCCGTGAGTGACCTCGCGCGGAACCCACCAACCGTTGAGACCGACTGCGATCGCGCCGAGCGCCTGCGTCGCGAAGAACGTCATGACCCATTCGGGAGTGTTGGCTGCGAGGATGCCCACACGGTCGCCCTTGCGGACTCCGTACTTGTCCCGCAGAGCAGTTGCCAGCGCGGCAACGGAATCGGCATGCTCGGTGAACGAGATTCGACGATCGCTGGTGACGAGATAGTCGCCGTCGCCCCAGGCGCGAGATGCCGAGATGAGTTCACCGATGGCGTGACCGCGGTTCTTCATCACAGGCATGACGGTGCCGAGAACCTCTTCTTCGACGATCTCGAATGGCCCACCTGGACCGGTGAGGCGTGAGACCGCCTGGTCCAGAAGCAACTGCGGATCTGCGGGGGCAGTCATGGAATGGCCTTTCGTATTGTGGCGCTTTTCACGTCACAAAATCTCACGAGAAAATCATATCTGTGGCGGCGGTTACCACTGAGCGAGACTGGGACGGTTCCGGCTCTGAGGCGTCGATACGTTCGAGTCGTATCGCAGTTGGAGTAATCGACATTCCGATATCGACTAGGACACAGGACACGATGACGAACACCGCCACCGAAGCATCTTCGAATGCAGCTCTTGCAGCTCCTCAGCGCGAGGACGTCGCGCAGATGTTGATCGACCGTCTCGGTGATCAGCACCTGGGTCTGCGGACGCGGACGCAGGACTGGAGCTGGGACGAGGTGGTGCGCGAGAGCGCAGCGCGCGGCTCGCTGGCGAAGTCGCTTCGCGCGCCCGGACCGTTTCACATCGGAGTTCTTCTCGAGAACGATCCGGAGTTCCTGTTCTGGCTCGGCGGCGCGGCCCTGACCGGGGCCACGATCGTCGGCATCAATCCGACCAGGCGTGGAGCTGAACTCGAGGCTGAGGTCCGGTACGTCGACTGCCAGCTGATCGTCACCGACAAAGCAGGCTACGAGAAGCTTGCCGGCCTGGACCTCGGGCTGACCGAAGATCGTTTCGTCCTGGTCGACGACGCGTCGTACCCGGACAGGATTGCAGCACATCACGTCGAGTCGCCTCAGATCGACCTCGGTGTCGACGCGTCGACGCTGTTCTTGCTTCTCTTCACCTCGGGCACCACCGGAATGTCCAAGGCAGTGCGGTGCAGCCAGGGGCGTCTGACGCGGTTGGCCTACGCGAACTGCGCCAAGTACGACATCGACCGCGACGACGTCTGCTACTGCTGCATGCCGCTCTTCCACGGCAACGCGTTGATGGCTCTGTGGGCGCCGGCCCTTTCGCAGGGAGCTACGGTCTGCCTCGTTCGTAAGTTCACGGCCTCGGGATTCATGCCGGACGTTCGGTTCTACGGCGCAACATATTTCACCTACGTCGGTAAGGCCTTGGGGTATCTCATGGCGACGCCGGAACTGCCCGACGACATCGAGAACACCCTCACCCACGGCTTCGGGACCGAGGCGTCGCCGGGGGACAAGGCAGAGTTCATCCGTCGTTTCGGTGCACAACTTTTCGAGGGATACGGTTCGAGTGAAGGTGCCGGTTCAGTAGTGCTCGATCCGAACCAACCTGCCGGAGCGCTGGGCCGTCCCGCGAGCGAGAACATCGTCATCGTCGATCCCGATACGCGCGAAGAGCGACCCCGCGCAATTCTCGACGAGCACGGTCACGTGCTGAACCCCGACGAATCCATCGGCGAGATGGTCGACAAGGCCGGATCGAAGAAGTTCGAGGGGTACTACAAGAACGAAGACGCGATCGCCGAGAAGATTCGCCACGGTTGGTACTGGACAGGCGATCTCGGCTACGTCGACGAGGCCGGCTTCATCTACTTCGCGGGACGCAAGGGCGACTGGATCCGGGTCGACGGTGAGAACACCTCGGCTTTGATGATCGAGCACATCCTGCGTCGGCACCCCAAGGTGATCGCCACGGGTGTCTTCGCGGTGCCGGATCCGCGTTCGGGTGATCAGGTCATGGCTGCGATCGAGGTCGCCGATCTCGCCGATTTCGATCCGGTCGAGTTCGCCGACTACCTTGCCGCGCAGGCGGATCTGGGTACCAAGGCAGCGCCACGATTTGTTCGCGTTTCGACCGACCTGCCCGTCACGGGCTCCAACAAGGTACTCAAACGTGAACTTCAAGCCGATCGCTGGCGGACCGACGAACCAGTGTTCCACTGGGTGGGCCGAGGCACTCCCGAATACACGTTGATGACCGAAGCTGACGTGGTGAACCTGGAGAAGGAGTTCGAGACGCACGGCCGCACGCGGTTCCTGTGAGTGGAGTTGCGCTGGTGACCGGCGCTTCCCGGGGGATCGGCCGAGAGTGCGCGCTTGCATTCGCGCGCGCCGGATTCGACGTTGCAATCACTGCTCGCACCGTTCGTGAAGGAGAGGGACGGGCAGCCCCGCGAACGAGGCAAGGCGAGCAAGTGATTCCGGTGCCCGGCAGCCTGGAGACGACGGTTGCCGAGATCGAGTCCTTCGGTGTGCGCGCATTGGCCGTTCCGATGAACCTGCTCGATCTGGCCTCCGTCCGCGGCGCCGGTGAACGGGTGCTGGCGGAGTGGGGACATGTCGACGTGTTGGTGAACAACGCCTACGCGCAGACGGTCGGAAACATGGACCGGGTGCTCGACATCGAGATCGACGACGCTCAGGCGATGGCGATCGGGAATTATCTGCACCAACTCGCTCTGGTCCAGGTGATACTCCCGTCGATGATCAAGAGCGGCAACGGCGTAGTGGTCAATCTGGCATCGGGCTCGGCGACCATGGATCCGCCTGCGCCTCCCGGCGAGGGTGGTTGGGGTCTGTCGTACGCCGCGTCAAAGGCGTCGTTCGGACGTATCGCCGGAGCGATCAACTCCGAGTACCGAGACGCCGGAATCAAAGCGTTCAACCTGAGTCCGGGATTTGTCATCACGGAATCAGGGAAAGCCCGTGGTGGCGCGGACGCAATCGTGGACGCCGGATTTGCGGCCACACCGGCATCCGTACCCGCTGCAGCGGCGGTGTGGCTTGCAACAGATCCCGATGCGGACCGGTACCTCGGTCGAGTCGTGGATGGTCCGAAATTGATGGCGACACTGGAGGAAACGGTATGAAGCTCGGCGTGGTCGTTCCGGTCGAACTGGGTCGAAGCGGAGACCCTGATTGGATTCTGCAATTCGCCCGTGCGGCCGAGTCGCTGGGTTTCGACGAGATCTCGGCAGTGGAGCACTCGGTGGTCATCGCCGCCACCGAGAGCGAGTACCCCTATTCTCCGACCGGCAAATCGCATCTTCCCGATGACTGCGACATCCCGGATCCGCTCGAACTGCTTTCGTTCGTGGCGGGTGCCACAACCACTTTGGGCTTGTCCACTGGAGTTCTGGTACTGCCCAATCACAATCCGGTAGTGCTCGCCAAACGATTGGCGACGCTCGATCGCCTTTCCGGTGGGCGATTGCGCATCTGCCTCGGCCTGGGGTGGATGAAGGAAGAGATCGAGGCGTGCGGCGGTGACTTCGAGCGCCGCGGCAAGGTAGCCGATGAGGCCATCGCGGTGATGCGTTCACTCTGGGCGGGCAAGGAAGCAGTCGATTTCGACGGCGATTACTTCTCGTTCAAGGGTGCGTACAGCTGGCCGAAGCCGCACCGCGAGTCGGGAGTTCCGCTCTACATCGGTGGACACAGTCTCGCGGCCGCGAGGCGAGCAGGCCGATTGGGTGACGGTTTCCAGCCGCTGGGACTGGCCGGTGAAGATCTCGACAAGGCTGTAGCAGCGATGAAAGCTGCTGCGGTGAAGGCAGATCGAGATCCTGCCGACGTCTCGCTGGTACTCGGTGCGACACTGCCCAGGCTCGACGAAGCGAAACTCGAGTGGGCACGCGGGTTGGGAGCCGATCGAATCGTGCTGTCCGCCAGTCGTCGTGGCACGTCGCTGGAACTGATCATCGACGAAATGGCCGAATGCTCGAAGCGGCTGGGGCTCGGAGCGTAGTCCTTTCTCTGATCAGGGATGGGCCAGCCCGTTCAGCACCATCGCGCCGACGAAGGCAGCGTTGTCGGCGGGGCTGTCCGATCGGCGGGTGAAGCACCTCAGTAGGAGGGTGTTGGTGATGCCTGCGGCGATGTCCATCGGAGCACTGATGGTCGACAAGACTCCGTTGTCCTGGCCCCGCTGCACAACCGGCGCGATGATCGAGGGAATGTTGAGTTTCTCTTTGAGTGACAGCAGGCTCTCGGGCTCGCCGTAGGTGTCGTGGGCGACGGCAACCAGCAGTGCATCCATGAACTCTGTTTCGTCTGAGGCTAGTTGAGCGCAGCGGAGTAGGAAGTTCTCGATGATCGCGACGTCACCGAGACCGATCAGGATGTCGTCGGCAACGGTTTCTCGCAGCGAGTCCACTCGACTCTGAAGGGCTGCCACCAGGATGTGGGGCTTGGTGGGAAACAGTTTGTTCGCGGCGGTGCGGGGAACTGCTGCAGTGTCGGCGATGTCGTTGATCTGCGTCATGAAGTATCCGCGCTTGCCGAATTCGCTACGGGCCGCGGCGAGAAACGCCGCTCGCGGATCACGCGGCAGCGGACGTGGCTCAGCGGGCTGGTCGATGGGACCGACAACGTCATCGAGGTGTTGGTGAAGGCCAGACATATCGACGACGGCGCCCAACATGGCGAGCAGCGCGTCGGACATCATGTCGGGTGAGACGGAGCGGGAATCGATGCGGCTACGAATGCGGAAACCGTCGATCACCGCGTTGACGGTGACAGCGAAGGTCTTGGTGGTGAACGGCCTTCGGAGTGTTGCGTCGGTTTTCTCGAAAAGGGCCTCGTAGGCAGCGGACACGAGCTCGTCGCGTCGACGATATTCGTTTTCCAGAGCGGTGGAGGTTCGCCGGTGTGAGCCCGCAAAAATGTGCGAGAGAAGGCTTCTTGTAGTCGACGCGTCGTTGACGATTGCGTCGAATGCCTCTTTGACGAGAGTGGTGACCGTCGGACGAAGCGCGTCGTCGTTTGCGGCCAGCTGTGCGCGCACGGTCTGCTTCACCGTGTCTGCGCTGTGCAAGGTCGATTCGGTGAGGCTGGCGATCACGGCCTCGACGAACTCGGATTTGGTGCGGAACTTGCGGAAGAACGTAGCCTGCGACGCTCCGGCTTGGTTGACGACCTGTTCGCTCCGAAGTCCGCGTTCGAGAATGTCCTGAGGGGCCTCGACGAGCGACGTCACGCCGGCATCGATGAGCAGCACGGTGGTGGCGTCGCGATCAGTCATCGTCAGTCCTTCGGTCGATCGGCAGTCTCGCCCGCACATAACGGGCAAACAAGACTTTATCGAGGTCAAGGCCTGCGTGGGTGCTGTTCTGAGAGTGTTTGCTCTCGCGCGAGAGTTTCCCCAGTCAACAAATGGAGTGACCCGGCGACCTCGCTCCGTTTTCATGGAATTCGACCGCGCCAAACAAGGCCTGGAAGTAAAGGACACGAGCGATGAAGACTACTGAATCACCGAGCCTCAGTAGGCGTGAGGTGCAGGTGCTGTTGACCTGGATTCGATGCGACTCGAAAGCTGAAGTCTCGCGTGAGTTGTACATCGCGGAGGGAACGGTGAATACGCACCTCGCTCGTATTCGAGGGAAGTACGACGGAGTGGGCCGGACAGCCCCGACAAAGATGGCACTGCTTGCGCGGGCGCTGCAGGACGGGTTGATCGCAATCGACGAACTCTGATCGAAGCGCGAGCGATCGGGTGCGTCGATCCGGGAGTCAGTCTAGGGCGGTGGCGTCGGTTGTCGGCGTCTTGGTGCCGGGAGTCGCTTCGATGTCGAGAACGACCTGGCTGTCGGTGGCTTCTTCGGGGAAGACGTACCGACGCATGGCCCACCAGCGGAAGGCCGTCGCCAGCAGGGTCCCGATGATCGATCCGCTGATGAAGTCCGCGAAGTTTTCCATCAACACCGACACCTCGGGTTGACGCAGATGGAACACGTACCGGGAGGTCCAGAGTGGTACCTGGTTGATGGCCAAACCGATACCCGCGACGATGAAGAACAGAGCGGCCTCGTGATGGCGCTGTCGACCACCGCGCTGCGCAAACGACCATTCGCGGTTGAGGACGTAGGACAGAACCGTCGCGATCAGGACCGCAAGGATGTTGGCCGTCACCGGGTGCTGAGGCAGAACCGTCCACTTGATGCCGAAGAACAGCACCGTGGTGACGATGAAGGCGATGCCGCCGACCACCAGGAACTTGAGCATTTCTGCGTGCGGCAGGACGCGCACGAGAACCCGCTCAGGAAGCCTATTGACCATCTTTTCGACAAACGCCATTGTTCGAGGCTAACCCTGAATACGACCGAGGGCACAAATCGTCGATGCCCGTGTCGGCAAGATCATCAGAATCCGTACCCGAGAATTGCGGGCTTCTGCGCGTTGAAAGCGAAGTCGAAATTCAGGATCTCCTGCGGATCGGACGCGTGGAGTCGGTGCGCCGCCGCGAAGGTCTTGGCCTGGTGCTCGCCCAGGTACAAGCTGCTCAGGACATCAGAGGGCATCGTGATCGCAGGCACCGCGTCAGTGGCCGTACAGGTGGCCTTGCCGTCCTTGACCTGAAGTGCGAAGGTTCCGCCGGCCTTCAGGAACGGATCTTCGACCTTGATGACTGTGTCCAGGTCAGCAGCATATTCACGAGCCTCGAGAGCCGCGGGAACGTCCATGATGCGCAGCCACAGTCGATCGGAGCGCGTCGTCGTCCGGGCAAGGCGGTAGTCCGTGAGCATCAGCCGGAGTGGATCGGCAGGATGCTGGCGTGTCTCGATCCGGGTGACGAGGTCGAGGCCGCAGATCGTGCGCCACAGCGCCGCGTGCGCATCTTCGGTGATCGTCACGAACTCGTCGATCCGGGCGATGCTGTCGCGGCCCTCGCTCGTGTGCCGGTAAGCGATGTATCCGTCCGCGTGTGTCAGAAAGAACAGTCCGGAGGCGCCGTCACGATCCTCGGACGGGTCGGCGAACATATGGTCCCAGAGCGGTTGCGGACGGACCTGAGCGCCGGGTGTCTGCAGCCGCCAGCGGTCGTAGATCTCGGGAAGAAGCGTCGAGGCAGCTTTGATGTCGACGATGGACACGCCACCATTGTCGGGCACCTCGGGGCGGAATCGTGCGAAGCGGCGATCGAGGGTGATGCCTTCGCTGAAGGTGGCCGGGCCGTATCCGAAGCGGTTGTAGATGCCGGCCTCGCTGGCCGTCAGGGCCGCAAGTGGTGCTCCGGTCGACTCGATGTGGGCGTGAAGTGCAGTGAACATCGAGCGTAGGACACCACGTCGACGGTGAGTCGGGGCGACGGATACCCAGGTGATTCCGCGCGTGGGGAGTTGGCGTCCGCCGGGCACGGTGAATTCCATGTCGATTTCAATGGCCACGCCGACTGGTAGGTCACCGTCGACGGCGAGGATGATGTCCTCGGGCTTGTAGAGCGCCTTCGTCAGTTCGCTGACCGCGGGAGACGGGTGAAAACCGAACCCCACCGAGTCGAGTAGTTGGAGAGCCGGCCAGTCGCTCTCGGTAGCGGTGCGGATGGTGATCTTGTTTTCGGGGCTCACGTATATCGACTTTGGCATAGATTGCGTGAAGACGCACATGAATATCGGGGCTGACGTTTCCGCACCGGCTCCCAGGGGTACCGCCCGACGGACCAGTCCTGCGGCACGGAGAAAACCGATACGGAGAAACACTGTGGCGATCACCGACATCAAGGAATATGCCCATCTCACCGAGGAAGACGTCGAAGCGCTCGGGCGCGAGTTGGACGCCATTCGGCTCGACATCGAGGAGAAGCGCGGCGCGCACGACGCTCGATACATCCAGCGGACGATCGCGTTTCAGCGCTCTCTGATGGTGGCCGGCCGCATCGTCTTGTTCGCCAGCAAGAAGAAGCCTGCCTGGATTCTGGGGACTGCGCTCCTGGGGGTCGGCAAGATCATCGAGAACATGGAACTCGGCCACAACATCATCCACGGCCAGTGGGACTGGATGAACGATCCCGAGATTCACTCGAGCAACTGGGAGTGGGACAACACCTGCCCGTCCTCGGGATGGAAGCACTCGCACAACTTCACCCATCACAAGTTCACCAACATCGTCGGACTGGACAACGACGTGGGCTACGGAATCATGCGCGTCACGCGCGATCAAAAGTGGCACGCCGACTACCTCTTTCAACCGATCACGAATTTTGTGCTCGCGACCCTCTTCGAGTGGGGAGTGGCACTGCATCACCTCGAAACGGACAAACTCCGCAAGGGTGAGGTGAAGTGGTCCGAGAAATCGGAGATGGCCAAGGACGTCGGTAAGAAGATCGCGCGTCAGGTGGCGAAAGATTACATCCTGTTCCCCGCCCTGACCGGCCCCGCGTGGAAGACCACGTTGACGGCGAACGTCGTTGCGAACCTCATCCGAAACTACTGGAGTTACGCCGTCATCTTCTGCGGGCACTTTCCCGACGGTGCCGAGAAGTTCACGCTCGAGGAATTCGAGAACGAATCGCGCGCTCAGTGGTACCTACGACAGATGCTGGGCTCTGCCAACTTTCATGCCGGTCCCGTCATGGCCTTCATGAGCGGCAACCTCTGCTACCAGATCGAGCATCACTGCTTCCCGGATCTGCCGAGCAATCGGTACTCGGAAATCGCGGTGCCGCTGCGGGACTTGTGTGACAAGTACGACCTCCCGTACACGACCGGGCCGCTGTGGAAGCAGTACGGATTGACTCTGCGCACCATCTGGAAGTTGTCGCTGCCCAACAGGTTTCTCTCGGCTTCCCAGGACGACGCTCCGGAGACGCACTCGGAGTTGAAGTTCCGCATCCGAGGCGGAATCAAGGAAGTGTTCGGCGTCGATCCGCAGACGGGTAAGCGGCGCGGACTGCGAACAGCGATCGCGATGGTCTCGAGCTGATCAGTTACCGCTTGTGCGCCATTGAACGAACCACGAGATCGCCGGTCGACTGGATTGCCTGCACCAGCACGATCAAGATCACGACTGCGACGAACAGCACCGGTGTGTTGAATCGTTGGTAGCCGTACTTGATTGCGAAGTCGCCGAGTCCACCGGCGCCGATGGCACCTGCCATGGCCGAGAAGCCGATCAGCATCACCGCCGTCAGGGTTGCTCCTGCTACCAATCCCGGAACGGATTCGGGCAGTAGCACCTTGGTGATGATGTCTTTGTCGGTGGCGCCCATGGACCGCGCTGCCTCGACGCGTCCGGAATCGACTTCACGCAAGGCGTTCTCGACGACGCGCGCAAAGAAGGGCACCGAACCGATGGTCAGCGGGACGATCGCTGCCGTGGCGCCGAGCGCTGTTCCGACGATCGCCCTCGTTGCCGGGATGAGGAGCACCAACAAGATGACGAACGGCAGCGAACGGCCGATGTTCACCACGGTGCCCAGAACCGAATTGAGGACGCGGTTGGGACGGATTCCGTCGGGCGCGCTCGCGTGCAACAGAACACCGAGAGCGATTCCGATGATCACGGTGAGCACGAACGAGACACCGACCATGTAGAGCGTGTCGAGTAGGGCTTCCCATGCTTCGCCCAGGGAATCCTGCCAGGACGTCTTGTTCATGAGAACGTCACCTTCACTCCGCGCTGCGAAAGATGTTCTTCGACAGACTTTCTTGTCTCTTCGTTGCTGACGAGTCCCGTGTGTGAGGCGAACTCCACGCGAAGGCGACCGACCTGATGGGATCCGATGTCCTCGATACCGCCGGAGATCACGGTGACGTCGACGTCGAGATCTCGTGAGAGTTGGGAAATCACGGGTGAGGTGGACAGTGAATCGACAAAGGTGAGGAGCGCCGGAATTCCGGTCGTGGACGTTCGTACCGTTCCGGTCGGCAGTAGCGCCTCTCCGAGGGGTGAGTCCGGGTCTGCGACCAGTTCGGTGAGCGTTCCCTCGTCGACGATGCGGCCCTGATCGATCAGCGCAGCGCGATGGCAGATCCGTCGAACCACGTTGAGCTCGTGGGTGATCAGAACAATGGTCACACCGAGTCGTCGATTGAGATCGGCGAGCAGGTCGAGGATCGAATCGGTTGTGTCCGAGTCGAGGGCGCTGGTGGCCTCGTCGCACAGGAGGACGTCGGGTGAAGCCGCCAAGGCTCTCGCGATGCCGACGCGTTGTTTCTGGCCGCCGGACAGTTGCGAGGGGAAGGCGTCACGTCGGTCTTCCAAGCCCACCAACTCGATCAGCTCGTCGACGCGGGCACGTCGATCTGCCCGCGAGTATCCCGCCACTTCGAGAGGGAAGGCGATGTTGGCGGCGACCGAACGGGAATGCAGCAGGTTGAAATGCTGGAACACGACACCGATCCGCTTGCGTGTGTCGCGCAGTTGCGCTGGGCTCAACGCGGTCAGATCGGTGTCGCCCAACAGAATCCGGCCACTGGTCGGGCGTTCGAGCAGGTTGAGGCAGCGCAGCAAAGTCGACTTGCCGGCGCCGCTCTTGCCGATGATGCCGAAGATTTCGCCGTCTTCGATTTTCAGGGATACGGAATCGAGTGCATGCAGAACTTGTGTGCCGCTGCGGTATTCCTTGGAGACCGATTCGATCGAGAAGACCATGACGGGTCTCGATCAGGTAGCGCTGGCCGGAATGACCGAGCCCTGATAGGTCTGCTCGATGAACGTCGCGACGTCGGCGGACGTCAATGCCTCGGCCAACTTCTGTACTCGCGCATCGTTTTCGAGCGAGGTGCGTACGGTCAGGACATTGGCGTACGGGTTGCCCTCGGCCTTCTCGAGCACCAGGGCGTCCTTGGCCGGGTTGAGGCCACCTTCGATTGCGTAGTTGCCGTTGATGATTGCGAGATCGACATTTCCGTCGTCGAGCGTGCGCGGCAGCTGCGGGGGATCGACCTGGGTGAACGTGAGTCCCTTGGGGTTGTCGATGATGTTCTTCTCGCTGATCTGCGTGATGTCGGTGCCGGGGGCGCCCAACTGCTGATCGAGCTTGATCAAACCGGCCTGCTGCAGCAGGTACAGCCCACGGGCGAAGTTCGTCACGTTGTTGGACAAAGCGACCGTTGCGCCCTGGCGCAGGTCGGCCACGTTGGTGACCTTCTTGGAATATGCACCGAGCGGCTCGACGTGGACTTTCGCCACGGCGACCAGGTCGTCGACGCCCTTCTCCTTCGACCACGATTCCTGGTACGGCACGTGCTGGAAGAAGTTGGCGTCGGTGTCTCCGGCTTCGAGCACCTCGTTGGCGTCGAGATCGCCGGTGATCTCGCTGACCTCGATCTTGGTGTCACCGAGCAGGCCCTTTTCTTCGACGAACTTCAGGATCTCGGCGTGCGGAACCGAAGAAGCGACGATGCGAAGAGGTGCGTTCTCGTCGGAGGAGTTGTCGCTCGAGCACGCGGCTACGGTTCCGACTGCGACGGCGGCCACTGCGAAGGCAGCGAGGAATCTTCTGGTGCGCGAGCGTGACATGTGAATCTCCAAGACATAGCCGAACGCACGCCGAGATGGCGTGACAGTTGCTGAACGCTAGCCCGGTAAACCTCCCGTGAGGAGATACAGAATCACCGCGATTTTTTCATGTACCTATTGTCCGAGCAGGATGACCGGAACGTCCTCGGCAAAATCGACTACCAGTTCGCGACGCGAGAACAGCCAGGTGCCGTCGATCTTTTCGAAGCTGTCCTGGTAACGAATCTCGATCCGGTTGTCCCGGTGGCCCTCGCCCCGCGGATAGATGTGGTGGGCGGAGCAGTAGGCCTCACCGTGCGCAGTGGTGGGGCCGTCGAGGTCGAGGATCTGCTGCTCGACGATGTGCCGGGTCGAGTGCAGATGTGAGACGGCATCGACCACCGAACTGCTGACGACGGAATTCCCACGTATCTCCGTCGGCGCACCCGTTCCGTTCAGTGCCGGCGGCAAGACGAATGCCACGTCGTCAGTGAAGAGAGCCGCAAGTGCAGTGGTGTTTCGGCGGTCGACGGCCTGTGCGTACCTGGCGGCCAAGTCGGTGAGAGCGACGCGATCCGAGGAGTCCATGCGCATATCTCACCCTATGTGACGCCGCTCATGTTTCGGCTTCCCGCTCATCGAGACACTCACAGCGCCCACCTGGGCATCTGGTTAGCGTCCAGGCCAAGAGTTGCCAGCCATGAATGCCATAGGAGAAACAGCGATGGATCTGAGGGAATCGCCCGAGCAGCAGGAGCTCCGCAAGGAGTTGCGCGCGTACTTCGCGGCGCTGCTGCCGGAAGAGAAGCGTCGCGCGGCCGGCGAGCAAGGTGTGGGTGGCGAGTACTTCCGCGAGATCGTGAAGTTGCTGGGCAAGGACGGTTGGCTCGGTATCGGCTGGCCCAAGGAATTCGGTGGACAGGGACGCTCCATCGAAGAGCAGTTCGTGTTCTTCGACGAGGTTCAGCGCGCAGGTCTGCCGTTTCCCTTCGTGACGGTCAATACCGTCGGACCGACGTTGATGAAGTACGGCACCGAAGAACAGAAGGAACGTTTCCTGCCCGGCATCCTGGCCGGCGACATCGTCTTCGCAATCGGGTACACCGAGCCCGAGGCCGGCACCGACCTTGCGTCACTCAAGACTCGTGCGGTTCTCGACGGTGACGAGTGGATCGTCGACGGCAACAAGATCTTCACCAGTGGCGCCAACACTGCCGACTACGTGTGGCTGGCCTGCCGCACCGACGCGGATGCCCCCAAGCACAAGGGAATCTCGATCCTGATCGTCCCCACCGAGGATGCAGGCTTCGAGTGGTCACCGATCAACACCGTCGGCGGCTTGATGGTGACGTCCACGTACTACTCCGGCATTCGAGTTCCGTCGAAGGACGTTGTGGGCGAGGTCAACGGCGGCTGGCAGCTCATCACGGCTCAGCTCAACCACGAGCGAATCGGCCTGGCGGCCATCGGTGGTCGCACGTACGGTCTGTGGAACCTGGTCCTGGACTGGGCCAAGGAAAACGGCGCCATCGACATCCCGTGGGTGCAACAGGACTTCGCTCGCACACACGCCAAGCTCGAGGCCATGCGACTGCTGAATTGGAAGATGACGGCAGCCGTCGCACAGGACACGCTCTCCGGAGCCGACGCCGGTGCCACCAAGACGTACGGGACCGAGACTCACGTCGACGTCTACCGCACCCTGCTCGGAATTCTCGGCTCCGCCGGTCGCATCCGCCCCGAGTCTCCGGGCGCTCTGCTTGCCGGTCAGATCGAGCAGATCTCGCGTCAGGGTGTCGTGAACACCTTCGGCGGCGGCGTCAACGAAGTTCTGCGGGACATGGTCGGCACCATCGGCTTGGGACTCGTTCGCGAAAAGAGGGTCAAGTGAGCGACATTTCGGCGCAACTCGACGCTTTTGTAGGCCAGACGCTTGTTGCCACCACCTGGGGGCCAGACGAGGTCAACATCCCCATGATCCGGCATTGGGCCGAGACCATGGGCGATACCAACCCCGTCTACCTCGACGACGACGCTGCCCGCGCCACCGGCCGTGACGGCGTCGTCGCTCCCGCTCAGATGCTTCAGGTCTGGATCATGCGGACCTTTACCGACAAGATGGCGGGCAACGACCCGTCGCAGGTGTGGACCGATCTGATCGCCACCCTCGACGCAGCCGGCTACAGCTCTGTCGTGGCCACCGATTCCGATCAGGAGTTCTTCGCCGAACTGCGCCCAGGCGATCGCGTTAACTACACCGAGGTCATCGAGTCGATTTCGCCGGAGAAGAAGACCGGCCTCGGTGTCGGACACTTCGTCACGACGCTCAAGACCTACCGCAACGGTGACGATCAGGTTGTCGGCACCCAGCGGTGGCGGACGCTGCGGTTCAAACCTCAGGAATCTGCTGCGCCCGAAGCTCCTCGTGCACTGCGTCCGCGTCCGGCTCTCAACGCGGACAACGCTTTCTGGTTCGAAGCAGCCAAGGAGCGCCGTCTGGTGATCCAGCGCTGCACGTCCTGCAAGACGCTGCGTCATCCCACCGGCCCGATGTGCGGGGAGTGCCGGTCACTCGAGTGGGACACGATCGACGCGTCGGGTCGTGGCACGGTGTACAGCTTCGTGGTCAATCACCACCCCAAGATCGACGCGTTCGACTACCCGCTCATCGTTGCGGTAATCGAACTCGAAGAGGGAACCCGATTGATCGCCAACATGGTGGGTATCGCGCCCGAAGAAGTCGTGGTCGACATGCCCGTGGAACTTGACTGGATCGACGCCGACCCGGATCTGACGCTTCCCGCGTTCCGGCCGGCCGTACGCGAGGAGCACTGATGGACTTCAATTTCAGCGAAGAGCAGGAAGCAATTCGCGCACTGGCCGACGAGGTCTTCACCAGCAAGGCAACGATCGAGCGCACCAAGGAAATCGAACTCTCCGCCGAGCGCGTCGACCGTGAACTGTGGCGCGAACTCGCGAGCACCGGGTTGCTCGGTATCGCCCTGCCGGAGGAGTTCGGCGGCGGTGGCCTCGGCTTGTCCGAGCTGTACGCACTGCTCGAACAGCAGGGACGTCACGTTGCGGCCGTGCCGATCTGGGAAACGACCCTTGCAGCATTGGCTGTCAACGAATTCGGCTCCGATTCCCTTCGCGCCGAACTCCTTCCGGGAGTTGCCGACGGCAGTCGATTCCTGACCGTCGGTCTCGAAGAGTTCGGTCCGTACACTGGCGGCGACCCACTGACCACGGCTGAGCAGGACGCCGACGGCAACTGGACTCTGACGGGTGAGAAGGCAGTAGTGCCGATGACTCACGTCGCGAACCTTGCTCTCGTTTCGGCAACCGCTTCCACCGGTACGGCACTGCTGCTGGTCGACCTGAGTGCCGAGGGAGTGACGCTCGAACAGACGCAGTCCACCAGTTGGGAGATCTGTGCCAACGTCACCTTTGCCGGTGCCCCCGCGCAGCTGATCGGTGCGGCTGACGGCACCACGGTTCCGTGGCTGATCGACCGCGTTCAGCTGGCATTGGCCGCAATCCAATGGGGCGTCGGGTCGGGTGCAGTCGCGCAGGCCGTCACGTACCTGAACGGCCGCAAGCAGTTCGGCCGTCCGCTGGCGACCTTCCAGGCCGTCAATCATCAACTCGCTGACTGCTACATCGATCTCGAAGCGATGCGCGTGACACTGTGGCAGGCTGCCTGGCGCATCTCCGAGGGACTGGATCTCGGCACCTCGGTACTGGTCGCCAAGTGGTGGGCTACCGACGGCGGACAGCGCGTCGTGCATCGCACCACGCATGTTCACGGCGGCATGGGCGTCGACACCGACTACCCGGTTCACCGTCACCTCTTGTGGGGCAAGCAGATTGCTGCCACCCTCGGCGGTTCCAGCTCCGATCTCGCGCGTCTGGGTGCGCAGCTCGCATCCGGTGTGGAGGTGCTCGCATGACCGTTCTTGCCGGTCGTAGCTACGCAGACGTCGTTGTCGGAGAGGCATTGCCCGAGTTGGCGATCCCGCTGACCCGCACGTTGATCGTCGCCACGGCAATCGCCACTCGCGATTTTCAGGACGTGCACCACGATCCGAGCCTGGCCCAGGAGCGTGGCTCGAAGGATGTCTTCATGAACATCCTCACGAGCAACGGTCTTGTCGGTCGATACGTCACGGACTGGGCCGGATCTGCATCGACCCTGCGCCGCATCGCCATTCGTCTCGGGGCGCCCAACTACCCGGGTGACACCATGACGATGACCGGTGAGGTCGTGTCCAAGGAAGACGGAGTGGTCGTGGTCAAGGTGCAGGGTGCAAACAGCCTCGGCAATCATGCATCCGGCACCGTCGCAGTCGCTTTCAAGGAAGAGGAGAGGCCCTGATGGCGATCAGCCCACTCTCGGGAGCCGCCGCCATCGTCGGCATCGGATCCACCGAGTTCTCCAAGAACTCCGGCCGCACCGAACTGCAGTTGGCGTGTGAGGCCATCGTCGCGGCACTCGCTGACGCCGGTATCGATCCGTCCGAGGTCGACGGTCTGTCCACCTACACGTCGGAGACGAACGGCGAAGCGATCGTGGCTCGCAACTGCGGCCTCGGTGAGCTCAAGTTCTTCTCGCGCATTCACTACGGAGGCGGCGCTGCGTGTGCCACCGTGCAGCAGGCGGCCATGGCAGTTGCGACGAGTGTTGCCGACGTCGTGGTTTGTTACCGCGCCTTCAACGAGCGCTCCGGTGTGCGCTACGGCCTAGGGCAGCACGATCGCCCCATGGACAGCACCGCGGATCGCGCGGCATATGCGTGGATGACTCCGCAGGGATTGTCGACTCCCGCTCAGTGGGTCGCCATGTTCGCCCGCCGCTACATGCACCAGTACGGTGCGACGAGTGAGGACTTCGGACGAGTTGCAGTGGTGGCGCGCAAGCATGCCGCCAACAACCCGGCTGCTTGGTTCTACGAGCGTCCGATCACGCTCGAGGACCATCAGAACTCGCGCTGGATCGCCGAGCCGCTGCACCTGCTCGACTGCTGCCAGGAAACCGACGGTGGCCAGGCATTGGTCATCGTCTCTGCCGAGCGCGCAAAGGATCTGGCCAACAAGCCCGTCGTCATCAAGGGCGCCGCTCAGGGCAGTAGCAAGGATCAGCACATGATGACCAGCTACTACCGTCCTGACATCTCGGGTATCCCGGAGATGGGCCTGGTTGCTCGTCAGTTGTACGGCCAGAGCGGCCTGACCCCTGATGACATCAACGCCGCGATCCTGTACGACCACTTCACCCCGTTGGTGCTTCCGCAGCTCGAAGAACTGGGCTTCTGCAAGCCAGGCGAAGCCAAGGACTTCATCCGCGAAGGCAACCTCGAGATCGGTGGACGCCTGCCGTCCAACACTCACGGTGGTCAGGTCGGCGAGGCGTACCTGCACGGTGTCAACGGAATTGCCGAAGGTGTGCGACTGGTGCGAGGCACGTCGACCAACCAGCCCGAGGGCGTCGAAAACGTATTGGTCACAGCCGGAACAGCAGTACCCACCAGCGGTCTCGTTCTCGGCGCTGTTTGAGAGAGGAAAAGACAGTGACAACTTCGGAAGCTGCGAAGACCGCCGGCGATTGGCGTGGAGCCGATCTCGGGACCCGCACCGTGTCGTACACCGAGCGCGACGCGATCCTGTACGCACTTGCCGTGGGCGCCAAGGCGACCGAGCTGGACCTCGTCTTCGAGGATCAGCTTCGGGTACTGCCGACCTTTGCGCTGACGCTGGCGCAGTGGGCTCCCGACGCTCTGGGTTCGGCGGGCGCCTTCGACACCTCGACGGCACTGCACGGCTCGCAAGAGCTGAAAGTGCTTGCTCCGCTTCCGCGTAGCGGTGACGTGACCTTGAAGGCTTCGGTCGGCGAGGTGTGGGACAAGGGCGCAGCGGCCGTGTTCGAAGTGAAGGTGGAGTGCGAATACTTCGTCGCGACCTGGTCACTTTTTGCCCCCGGTGCCGGTGGATTCGGCGGAGAACGTGGACCCTCACGTCCGGCGGAGCCGACCGGCGAGCCTTTGTTGACCGGTGTGTTGACCACAGCGGAGAACCAGACGGCGATGTACCGGCTCCTGGGCGACAAGCACCACATCCACATCGATCCCGAGGCTGCGGCGCGGATCAACCAGCCGCGTCCGATCATGCACGGCCTGTGCACGTTGGCCGCGAGCACGCTCGAGCTTGCCCGGGTCGCCGGAGTGCATCCGGCGGACCTTGTGAGCCTCGAGGGTCGATTCGCTGCGGCAATCCATCCGGGTGAAGCGCCGTCCATCGTTGCGTGGGGAACTCCCGACGACCTGGCCTTCCAGGTCACCAAGGGTGATCAGGTAGCGATTTCCGGTGCACGAGTGAGCTTCTCCGCTCGCTAGTCCCTCCAGACTCAACTGCGGGGTGCTTGACCCCTCGTCGCGCCCCGCAGTTGTTCACACGAAGAAGCAGCCCCCGAGCGAATCCGCTCAGGGGCTGCTTCGTATTTGTTTCAATCCTGGTGGGTCGCCATGTAGCGAGCCGGGTACTCACCGCCGCCGTGAACGGCGATGTCGGCGCCGTTCACGTACGAGGAGAGCGGGCTCGCCAGGAACAGGCAGGAGTTGGCGATATCGGCCGGCACGGCCATGCGCTCCATCGGAATGGTCCTGGTGACCGCAGCGCCGCCGTCGGCGCCGTAGACCTCGGCGGCAGCCTCGGTACGGATCAGGCCGGTGGTGATGTGGTTGATCCGGACCTTCGGCGCCCATTCGAGGGCCAATGCCTTGGTCAGAACGAGGAGGCCTGCCTTGGCTGCGCTGTACGCCGCGGTTCCGGGCTGCGGGTCGATCGCCGAGACACTGCCGATGTTGATGATGGCGCCGCCGTCGTCCTGAGTCTGCATCACTGCATTTGCGGCCTGGGCAACGTTGAAGGGTGCCAACAGGTTCAGGGCCACGATCTTCTCGACGAAGCGGGGTGACACCGTCGCAGCGTCGGCGTCGGGGGAGCCGCCGGCGTTGTTGACCAGGACGTCCAGACGGCCGAAGCGCTCGACGGCATCCTGGACGAGGGCTGCGGCGTCGGCGGGATCGCGGACGTCCGTGGCGCGAAAGGCTGCGCTACGACCGTCGGCGGTGGGTAGGTTTTCGGGCTCGTTACGGCCACAGACCAGCACGTTCGCACCCGCGGCGAGGAAGGTTTCGGCGATGACGTAGCCGATGCCTTTGGTGCCGCCGGTGACGATCACCGAGCGTCCGCTGAAATCGACGGGGTTGGGCAGTGTCACGGTGGAGCCTTCCTGGTGCGGTGCCGAGCTGAATTGCCGCCCAATGTGATTGACGCGACGTGGTCGCACACCTTAGGGTCAAGCAAGTGCTTGGTTGTTTTGTAGGTCGAGTGTAGACGACAAACAGCGGCAGTCACCAGAATCGACCGGTCCCTCCCGCAAAAGGGACCTCTGCGTCGACGGACATTGGAGTAGTCACATGGGCAAGCTCGAAGGCAAAGTCGCACTCATCACCGGTGCGGGTCAGGGAATCGGGCAGGGGATTGCCCTGGCCTTGGCCAAAGAGGGCGCCGTGATCGCCGTTGCCGGCCGCACCGAATCCAAGTTGCACACCACGTGCGGACTACTGGCTGACATCGGTGCGCGCGGTGAGGCGGTGGTCTGCGACGTCAGCAAGAAGGACGACATCACCGACGCCGTGGACCGTACCGTCGAACTGTTCGGCGGAATCGACATCCTGGTCAACAACGCCAACGACTGCAAGCCCGGCCCACTCTCGAGCGTGCTCGACGAAGACTTCGAGCGTTCCTTCGCGACGGGGCCGCTCGCCACCCTGCGCATGATGCAGGCGTCGTACCCCCACATGAACAGTCGTGGCGGTGGCGTCATCATCAACATGGTCACCTCGGCGGCGGTGCGCTGGGATGCCAGTAACTACGGCGCTTACGGTTCCATCAAAGAAGGCATGCGCTCGTTGACCCGCGCTGCGGCCTGTGAATGGGGCAAGGACAACATTCGCGTTCTCAATGTTGCCCCGCACGCCAAGACTCCCGCGTTGCAGTGGTGGATGGACAAGAATCCCGAAGAGGCAGCGGCATTTGTCGCAGGTATTCCGCTGGGACGCGTCGGAGACCCCGAGACCGACATCGGTCGTGCCGTCGTCTTCCTCGTCAGCGAAGACGCCGGGTACCTCACGGGTGCCACGATCCCGCTCGACGGCGGCCAGTCGCGCTGGGGCTGACCGCCATCGACCCGATCAGGTCATCACGGCGCCGCCGTCGACGGCAATCGTCTGGCCGGTGACGTTGCGAGCCTTGTCACTGAGCAAGAAGGCGACCATCTCGGCGATGTCTCCGGGCGTCTGAGCTCGACCCATCGGAACCATCTGGGCCACAAAAGAATCGAAGACGTCAGCATCGGAAACGTCTGCCAGCGCAGGATCGCGTCGACGCAGTTCCTTGATGGTTCGAAGCCACATGTCGGTGAGGATCAGGCCGGGCATGACCGTATTCGAACGGAGTCCTCGAGTCGCACCGATCCGGGCGACGCTGTGACTCATCTCGATCACGGCGGCCTTCGACGGTCCGTAGTGCGCGAGCATGTCACCGCCCAAGCGGGCACCGATCGACGCGATGTTGACGATCGCTGCCGGACCCTCGGTTCTGCTCACGAATTCGCGGCACATCAGGAAGCTGCCCTTGGTGTTCACCGCAAAGGTGTTGTCCCACTGGTCTTCGGTGATCTCGAGGAACGGAGTGAAGACGCCGATTCCGGCGCCGTTGACGAGTGCAGTCGGGCTTCCGGCCGACGCAGCCACGTCGAAGGCGTTCTTGACGTCACCTTCACGTCGAACATCGCATCGTGCCGTGTGGACTGCTACGCCAAGGCTTTCCAGGCGTGCTGCGGTGTCGGCGAGTGCGGCCTCTTCGATGTCGAGGAGAAGCAGGGTGCCGAAGTCCTCCGCAAGGCGCTCGGCAATAGCGGCGCCCAACCCGGCAGCTGCGCCGGTGACAATGGCTACGGGCGCGCTCACGGCAGGTGCGTTTCGAGCAGTGGGGCAAGCAGTTCGGCTGCGCGCGCCGCCGTGATGACTTCGCTCGGGTCCACCTTGGTCACGACTTTCGAAGCAGAATCTTCGTAGACATGCTCACCGATGAGTCGCCCCTGCTCGTCGTACGGCCAGACAAATGCCAAGGTCCGACGCACGAGATACCAACCGTCGGGGTCGATGTCCGACGACTGTTCGGGGGCTGCGGGGGTGGATCCACCCGATTCGTGCACCGCGCCGAACACCCCGTCTCCCAGAATCGATCCTGGGACGAATTGACTGAAGAGAGTCTCACCCGAGAATCCGCTGTCGGAGACCGCGAAGTCGGACTGTCCGGTCCACATGACAAGGGTGTCCGTCTCGGCGAGTGACTGGTAGAAGTTGGTGACGGCGTCCATGCCGTCCAGAACAATCGACTGTCCGTCTTCGAACAACCGGTAGACGGGTTCTTCGACGGTCATGTCGGGCGAGAGGATTTCCTTGTAACGACCGGAGACCTCGAGCAATGCGTGGCGCCGGTAGTTTCGGAGGATCTTCTGGTGCCGCGGATTGTCGATGGTTTCCAATTGCTTTTCGACGCCATCCATCATGTGGACGAATTCGTGCTCGTACTTGCTCATCACATCTCCTGGTTTCGCGGATTCGGCGGGCTGTCCGGATCTGCGACAACTGTGACCTGACGTGGCATTCGCTGTACATGTAGAACTTCGTTCGACAATTGCCGGTTTGCTTAACTCCGCTGTTCAGATACCGTGATGGTCATCACTTTGCTGGCGAACGGCGGCCTAAGACAACCGAATGGACGGTAATGAAAAAGGCGAGAAGAGGTGAAGATCTGAATCTGCGGTTGGTGTCCTCGTTGCTCGTCGTCGTGGCGGAAGGGCACTTCGGACGAGCGGCAGACCGGTTGTTCGTCACGGCGCCTGCTCTCAGTCAGCAGATTCGTCGACTCGAGGAGCAGGTGGGAACCGAGTTGATCGATCGCAGTTCGCACCCGGTGGTGCTCACCGCCGCGGGTGAGGTGTTCGTCGCGGATGCACGGCCCGCTCTCGAGTTCGCCGTCCGCGCGATGAACGGGCTCGACGCACTCGAGCGTCGGCGGGCCAGGCGGTTGCGGATCGGATTCATCAACGGGGCGGCCGGAAGTTTGGGACGTGCGGTGATCGATTCGTTGCATGCGGAGGTGGAGCTGGTCCAATTGGACTGGTCCCAACAGGTTTCCGCGGTGGCGAGCGCGACCGTCGATGCCGCCTTCGTGCGCCCTCCACTGCCGGTGCTCGACGGTGTGGTGCTCGAACGGATCGGCGTCGAACCGCGGGTGGTGGCCCTGCCTCGAGGACACCGACTGGCGGGCCGTACGAGTATCGAGATTTCTGAAATAGATGGGACTGTGCAGGTTTCGAGTGACGGTGCGCCACCCGAATGGGTGAAATGGTGGTCGGTGGACCCGCGCCCCAGTGGTGTACCCGTCCGGTACGGTCCCTCTGTCCGCACGATGGACGAAGCGCTCGAGGTTGTCGCCAACGGTCGGGCGGTGGTGATAACGGCAGCAACCATTGCCGAGTACTACACCCGCTCGGATATCAGTTTCGTGCGCATTTCCGATATCGAGCAGTGTTCGATCGATCTGTGTACCCGTGAGGGCGACAGCAGTCCGGCGGTGATCGAGCTACGCAAAGCTGTTTCAGCCCTCGGTGCCGACAGGTGATTGCCGTGTCCTGATGTGATGCGCATGTACTCGGATGGAATATGCATTCTTGCCGTCTTCGTTTTAGTCGGTTAGACTAAAACCATGAAAACGATCAGCACGGCACTTGAAATCGTCGAGGCAGCACGAGTTTCGGCCGATGTGTTCGGGGGAGACTCCAGCGATCTCGACACCCGTCGCGCTGCAAAGCGTCGTTTTCATCGGCTCGCCTCAGCCATTCATCCGGACCGGGCGAAGCCCGAAGATCGGGTGCGATACTCGGCCGCAACATCTCGGTTGAACGAGCTATACCGCAGTTGGACAGCGGAGTTCGAGCCGGCAGATTCTCGGCCCGTTTATGTCGGCGAGCGGGGCGAGTACACGTTGGGTGGACTGGTAGCGCGCGGCTCGGTCGCTAACCTGTACCGGTCCGATGCCGGTGTCGTACTGAAGATTCCGCGAGACCCTCGGGCGAACTCGATGATCGAGGCCGAACGGAATGTGTTGACGGACATCGAGAATTCGTGCGAAGCCGGTTGGGCAGTCTCGTACTTCCCGCGATTGATCGATCAAATCACCCATGTGGGCAGCGGCACGAGACGTCAGATCGATGTGTTGGACGATCTGACCGAAGGTTTTGTGAGTCTCGCCGACGTCCGTGAGGCGTATCCAGGTGGCCTCGATCCACGGGACTGGGCGTGGATGCACCGACGGCTACTTCGGGCTCTGGCAGCAGCGCATGCGACTGGTTGGGTGCACACCGCGATTACCGCGGAGAACGTGCTTATCGAGCCTGATCGGCACGGGGTGGTGCTGGTCGGCTGGTCCTTTGGCACCCGTACGGGCAGCCGCCCGGTGGCGACGATCGGTTCCGATCGTGATTCGTACCCACCGGAACTCGGCGAAGGAGCGTCTCCGGCCTGGGACGTCTACATGGCTCATCATTTGATGCTCCGAATGCTGGGCGAGCAGACCCACGAACGGATGAAGGTGTTTGCCGACGGCTGCATGCAGGACAACCCGAGATTGCGTCCCGACGCGGTCGACCTACTGGGTGAGTTCGACGAACTCCTCGATCTTCTCTATGGCCAGCGGACATTTCGTCCGTTCGCCGTTCCATCCACGAAAGGACAGTGATTGTCATGGGCTACGGATACTGGGACGACAACACCTATTTGGCGGGCAAGACTTTTCGTGCCGCACGCGGTGTCGACGATTTCGGTTACACCGATTCGCTTCGGTCGCGTCCGCGAAGCAGTTGGAAAGCGGACCCGACCCTCGACCCCTTCGGCGTCGACAAGCGTGAATGCCGAGACTCGGCCGGGCACCCCGATTCTCTCCCGATAGCAGTGCTTTTCGATGTCACCGGCTCGATGGGCGCTGTTCCTCGAATCATGCAGGACAAGCTCGGAAAGCTGCACGGGCTGCTGCAACGCAAGGGATACGCGGATGATCCGCAGATTCTGTTCGGTGGTATCGGCGACGCCGATTCCGATCAGGTGCCACTACAAGTCGGCCAGTTCGAGTCGGGTAACGCGATGGACGAGCAGCTTCGGACCATCTTCCTCGAGGGCAACGGTGGTGGACAGAAGTCGGAAAGCTATGAATTGGCAGCATATTTCATGGCGCGCCACACCAGTACGGATGCCTGGGAGAAGCGTGGAAGGAAAGGCTACCTCTTCATCATCGGCGACGAGCTGAACAAGCCGCGACTCTCGGCTCGTCACATCCGTTCGGTGATCGGCGACAAGGTACGTCAGGACGTATCGGTCCCGTCGATCTACCGTGAACTCGAAGAAAGATGGAATGTCTACTTCGTTCTGCCAGATCAGTCGTCGTACTTCAACGATCCGGAAATCGCGGATCACTGGAAGAAGTTGCTCGGTGAACGCTTCGTCAAACTCGACGACCCCGCTGCGGTGTGCGAACTGATCGCGCTGACGGTCGGAATCGGCGAGGACCGCATCGACCTGCGTGACGGACTGGCGGATCTCCGCGACATCGGTTCAAGAGCTGAAGCCGAGACCGTCGGCAAGGCTCTCGCTCTAATTCCAGGGCGCAGCACCGCGACGGTGGCCGGGTTGCCCCACGATCTCGGAACCGATACGGACGATGTTGATTTCGCATAGAAGGAGAGCATGATGGAGCCGTTCGAAGACCGCGATATCATCGTCGTAGACCTCGGGTTCGGAGATGCGGGGAAGGGAGCAACCGTCGATTGGCTTTGCTCCGACCAAGCCGATTTGGGTGTGGCCGCAGTGGTCCGGTTCAACGGTGGGGCACAGGCAGCGCACAACGTGACGGTCGGCGAGCGCCACCACACGTTTTCGCAGTTCGGTTCGGGAACGCTCTCCGGCGTCCCGACGTTTCTCTCGAGATTCGTGTTGTTCGAGCCCATCGCGCTCGCCCGGGAGGCGCGTGCTCTGGAAGCGCTCGGAGTTCGAAATCCGTTCGATTTGATACGGATCGACGCGCGCGCATTGTTGACGACGCCGATTCACGTGGCCGCCAACAGGGCTCGTGAGGATGCTCGCGGCGGTAACCGACACGGCTCGTGTGGCAAGGGGATCGGTGAGACCGCGGCGTATGCGCTCGAAGTTGCGAATGCGCCTACGGTGGGAGACTGCCGGCGACCTGACTCCTTGCGTCGTAAGTTGTCGGCGTTGGCCACATTCTACGGACCGTTGATCGCGGAGAGTCGCCACGGTTTTCCGCCGATCGACGACATGGTCGACATGTACGCGGAATTCGGTGCCGTCGTGGACATCGCCGACCCGGATGCGCTGGGCGCGTTGGGCGCCGGTGGTCGTCTGGTATTCGAGGGGGCACAAGGTGTCCTTCTCGACGAGTGGCGGGGGTTTCACCCACACACCACATGGTCGACGGTCGAGCCGTCCAACGCGCGAGCGATGATCGACGAGTTGGGCCGGGACAGTTACGTACTCGGCGTCACTCGCACGTACATGACACGACACGGAGCTGGGCCCTTCCCGACGGAGGATCCGGAGCTGGCGAAGGTGTTGCCCGAGCTGCACAACGGGACGGGTGAGTATCAAGGCGGATTCCGGATGGGCCACCTCGACGAGTTGTTGTTGCACTACGCAATCGAGGTGAGCGGTGGCGTCGACGGTTTGGCGCTTACTCATCTCGATGCGATGGATCGCGCGCGGGCTGCAGGCGTCCCGATCCACGGGGTGCACGCGTACGAAGGATTGCCGTTCGTTCCCGTCGGAGAGTGGAAGGATCTCGATCACCAGCAGGCGCTGACAGATTCCCTGAAAGCCGTAGGGGTCGTGCCGAAGGAACTTCCGGCCGACCCGGAGGATTTCGCCCGGTATCTGAGCGAGGAAATGGGTGCGCCGGTAGTGCTGACCGCGAACGGTGCGGACCGGGTCGATCGTCAGGTGCGCTGCCCAGTGCCTGCATGATGGACGGTGTGGACCAGTCACTTGTCTCGATCGATGTCATCGCGCTCCGGTTCGGCAATCCGGAACCCGGGATGTTGCGATTTGCCGTCACTCCGCGGCAAGCGGAGCCGTACACCGGGCAGTTGGCGCTGCCCGGTGTACTGCTGGGCGCCGGTGAGCGGTTGCAGGACGCCGCCAGGCGAGCCGTGACCACCAAGCTCGGAATTCCCGACGAGAAGATCCTCGTCAGCGGTCAATTGACCGTGTTCGACGAACCCAATCGAGACCCCCGCGGTCCGACGCTCTCGGTGACCATGTGGGCAGTGATCTCGTCGGACGAGGTGCCGGGTTCGGCCGAATGGGTGAGCTGGGACAACCCGGGGGACCTTGCGTTCGACCACAATCGGATAGTCGCCGATACCCGCCCGATCCTTGCTGACACCCTGTTGTGGCGAGATCAGGCATTCACGCGGGCATTACTGGGTCCGTCGTTTCCGGCGTCGTACGCGCTGGCCGTGGCGGAGGAGCTTTCCGGTGTGCGTCCGGACCCGGGCAATTTGAACCGGACGCTCAAAGCGTTGCCAGGGCTGGAACGTACGGACGAACGAGTCCGGGTCAGTGCCACCGGGCGACCCGCGGTGGTCTGGGCGTGGACCGAAAACAGCTGACCTACCTCAGAAGTTGCCCCGCGCGGCCTGCTCACGCTCGATCGCTTCGAACAGGGCTTTGAAGTTTCCCAGTCCGAATCCCAGTGAGCCGTGGCGTTCGATGATCTCGAAGAACACGGTGGGACGATCTCCGATCGGCTTGGTGAAGATCTGAAGAAGATAGCCGTCCTCGTCGCGGTCGACGAGGATGCCTCGCTTCTGCAATTCCTCGATCGGAACTCGAACCTCTCCGATACGCGCGCGCAATTCGGGATCCTCGTAATACGAAGCAGGAGTAGAGAGAAACTCGATTCCTTCGTCGACCAGAGCATCGACTGCTCCGAGGATGTCGTTGGTCGCAAGTGCGAGATGCTGAGCGCCGGGACCTTGGTAGAACTCGAGGTACTCGTCGATCTGTGACCGCTTCTTCGCGATGGCAGGTTCGTTGAGTGGGAACTTGACTCGGTGATTGCCGCTCGAGACGACCTTGCTCATCAGCGCGGAGTAGTCGGTGGCTATGTCGCCGCCCACGAACTCGGCCATGTTGGTGAATCCCATGACCCGGTTGTAGAAGTCGACCCACTGGTCCATCTTGCCGAGTTCGACATTGCCGACGACGTGGTCGAGGGCCTGGAAGATTCGCTTGGGCGCGCCGTCACGCTTGCGGTACGACGACGTCCGTTCGACGTATCCGGGAAGGTAAGGGCCGGTGTAGCGGGAACGGTCGACGAGGGTGTGCCGAGTCTCGCCGTACGTCGCGATGCTGGCCAGGCGAACGGTGCCGTGCTCGTCGGTGACGTCGTGCGGTTCGCTCAACACTGTCGCGCCTTGGGTGATGGCGTGTGCGATGCACTTGTCCACGTCGGGGACGCTGAGCGCGATGTCGCGGATACCGTCGCCGTGACGGCTGTGATGTTCGATCAGCGGACTTGCCGGATCCACAGCGCCCTTGACGACAAACCGCACGGCCCCGCTTTTGAGTACAAACGCGTGGTGGTCGCGGTTTCCCGTCGACGGGCCTGAATAGGCCACCAATTCCATGCCGAATGCGGACTGGAAGAAATGTGAAGTCTGCGTGGCATTTCCGACGATCCATTCGAGGCCGTCCCAACCGCTCACGGGGAAGGGATCGTGATCGCTGTCGTACTCGACCAAGCCGACCAACTGGCGCAATTGCTCCAGATCCAGGCCGGCCAGCTGTTCGTCGTCGGTGAGAGTCTGTTCGACGGTCATGATGAGTCCCCTCTGAGTGCGATGTACACAGCGCGGTGCGCGAGTCATGTTCGGCACTGCCAGTACAAACAGATAAGTCCTTCAGAGGTTGGGTAGTCAACGGAGGTAGTTGAAAGTAGACACAGCGCCGGAATGCGAAGATGGTGGCACTGTTTTGTAGGCAATTTGCATAGTTGAACGACGAGTGGAGCGGACGTGAATCTCGACGCAGTGGATCTGGCTCTGTTGGACGCGATGAACAAGCACCCGAGAGCCGGTGCGTTGGAGCTGTCGCGTCAGGTCAAGGTTGCGCGGGCGACAGTGCAGGCGAGATTGAAAAGGATGGAAGATGCGGGCGTCATCGCCGGATACGCGCCGCACATCAATTTGGCTGCAGCGGGTTTCGGAGTACAAGCATTCGTGACTTTGCAGATCGCCCAGGGGGCGCTCGACACCGTCACCGCGGAACTCGAGGCAATCCCCGGTGTGCTCGAAGCCTTTGCCACCACCGGCTCCGGCGACGTGCTGTGCCGGATTGCCGCTGCGTCGCACGAGGATTTGCAAGCGACGCTGCTCGAACTGAATCGGTCGGGGATAGCCACCCGGTCGACCAGCGTCATGGTTCTCTCGGTTGTGGTGCCGCTCCGGTCGATGCCCCTCCTGCAGACTCTGCAGTCGAAGCAGACGACAAAAGCTCCCGCGTATAGACACGACGATCAGTCTCGCTGACGACCCGGAGCCCAGAATCCCAGAACGATCGCGGATACCCACATGATCGCGGCGAGCGTGAGTGCTCCTTGATCCATGCCTTTGATGAAGGCTTCACGGGCGAATTCGGCCAACTGGGCACCCTGCGGCCCGGCTGCTTCGGCGACGTGGAGAGCGGCGGCCAGAGAACCGGATACCGGCTCCTTGGCCGGTTCGGGTAGCAAGTCGACCGCGGGCTGGACGTGATTTCCGTAGCCGGCGGCGAGGATACTTCCCGCCAGTGCAACGCCGATGGCGGAGCCGATCTCACGGGTTGCGTCGTTGACTGCTGATGCAACACCCTGTTTGGAGTCCGGTGCGTTGGAGACGATGGCAGCAGTGGCGGGGGTTGTCGACAAACCCAATCCAATAGCGGCCACTACCAAGGGAACACAGACTTCGGCATAGGTCGAACTGGCGTCCAAGCGCGTCAAGAGCGCAATTCCGGTTCCGAGGAAGGCGACACCGGTTGCGGTGAGGGCGCGAAGGCCGATACGCGGAATCAGTAGGGGCGCAACCACGGACAGGGCCATCACCGGCACAGCGATCGGCATGAGGGCGAGTGTCGATTGCAGGGGGGAGTAGTCGAGCACCAGTTGGAGATACTGCACGATCAGGAAGAACAGGCCGAAGGTCGCCAGAAATTGCAGGGTCAGTGACGCCGCGCCGCTGCCGAATGCGCGATTGGCAAACAGTCTGACGTCCAGAAGTGGATGGCGAGTGCGTAATTCGACCCAGCTGAAGACTGCCGTCATGGCAATTCCGCCGATCAGCAACGCGAGAACCACCGGATCGAGCCAACCGCGGGCGGGTGCCTCGATCATGCCCAGGACGAACAGTCCGATCGAGCCGGCGATCAGCGCTGTACCAGGTAGATCGAGTGGAGTTGCCTCCGTGTCCTTCGACGTCACGATCGTGAACGACACCACGAGGATGAGGACCGAGACGACGGCCAGGCTGACGAAAATCGAATGCCAGGACCATTTTTCGAGGAGCAACCCGGAGACGACAAGTCCGGCGATTGCACCGGACCCTGCGACGCCGGACCAGACTCCGACGGCGCGGGCACGCTGCGCCGGCGGGAAACCTGCAGTGAGTAGAGACAGCGTCGCCGGCATGACAAACGCGGCGCCGACGCCGGAGATCACGCGGGAGACGATGATCCACGACGGTTCGTCCGCGAAGACCGGAATCGACGAGCCGGCAGCAAAAACGAGCAGTCCGAACATGAGCAGTTCTCGTCGACCGTATCGATCGCCGAGTGCGCCCGCCGGCAACAAGAGACAAGCCAGCGTGAGCGTATACCCGTCCACGATCCACGTGAGCTGGCTCTGTGTTGCACCGGTATCGCGGGCCAAGTCGGGAAGGGCCGTGTTGAGCGCGGCCATCGCTGCGACGACCAGCGCGACGGCGCAGCACGCGACCGTCAGCATCCAGATCTGTCGGATGGTCCACGTGGACTGTTCGAGCGTCGTATCGCTACTCACGAAACCTCCCGATAGAAACAAGACCATCAGTATCGTTACAAGAACAGCAGTTCCACAACCCCCAAGTGGGTATAACTGAAGTTGTGACGGTGGGAATCGACAAGCAGGGAATCGAACAGCAGGGAAACGACGAGGACCCGCGCAAACAGCGTTCCAGATCCAGGTTGCTCGACGCAGCGACCACGCTGCTGGCAGAAGGCGGCGTCGACGCCGTGACGATCGATGCCGTCACCAAGTTGGCCAACGTCGCGCGTGCGACGCTGTATCGCCATTTCGACAGCGGCACGGAGCTACTCGCCGCGGCATTTGCTCGCCTCTTACCGCCGGTGCCCGAGATGTCCGGGGAGGGTGACCTCCGCGCGCAGTTGCTCGAGTTGTTGACCAGTCAGGCCAAAGCCATCGAAAGCGCACCGATCCAGGTGACGGCGATGTGCTGGCTCGGCTTGGGGCCGGAACTGAAGGGTTATTCGAGCGTCGATGCCCTGTCCACGGACAAGCCCGAATTGCGATCGCTGCGCCAGACGGTTTTCGAGCAGTACCGACACGCGTTCGATCGGATCCTGCGCTCGCCGGACGCGATCGACGCGTTGGGGGAGTACGACTACGACGTCGCACTTGCTCAGTTGGTCGGACCGTTGGTGCTCACCAAGCTGGCCACGCTGACGCCTCTCGGGGAGGCTGCGTGTGAGCAGATCGTGGACGACTTTCTGGCTGCACGCGGAGTGTCGAGCTGAGAGCTCACGGCTCCAGATTGCGGCGTAGCACGTACTGCTCGAGCCTGTCGATGCCGCGCACTCGTCGCGGACGAAGGTGCCGCAGTTTGAAATTGGCGTCCGAGCCGAGTTGGGTGGCCAACTCGGAGTCGATCAGCACGGTGCCGGGACGAGCAGAGCTGGTGAGACGCGCGGCCTTGTTGACCACCGAACCGTAGAGATCTCCGAAGCGAACCAACGTCGGCCCCATGGCCAGGCCCACCCGAAGCTGCGGATCGTCGTGATCGGCGAGGACCGCCTGCTGGATCTGCAAAGCGATCTCGGCTGCGTGATGAGGACTCTCGGCGGCAAACATGACCTCGTCACCGACGGTCTTGACCACCCAGCCGTAGTTGCGACCGATGATTTCGGTGGACGCGGACTCGAACCGCTCGAGCAGATCGTTGAGTTCGGCGGAGTCGAGGCCGCGGGTCAGCGAGGTGTACCCGACGATGTCGGCGAAACCCACGACCAGAACACGACTCGCTACTTCTTCGCCCGGGTTTCCCACGTTGCGGCCCGTCGACGACGCGACGTGACGCTTCCATACGTACGTCTGCAGAGATTCGACAGCGGGAATGATCTCGGCGCCGAGGCGCAGAACGATCTTCCGGATCGCTTCGGGCTCGTGATCTGCCGAGTCGGCGAGCTGGTCGATGATGTGTGTGCTGATCAGCGAGACCTGCCACTCAGCCAACCTCGACATCGACTGCCCCAGTGAACGGGCGGCAGCCACCTCACTGCTCTGCGAGATGACTCCTCGATTGACCATGTCGATGATCGTCTTGAGGGCGTTGGCGTCTTGCTGGGTGAACATGACGGCGTCGGGATCCTCGTCGACGGCAAAGCCCATCGCGACCCACAAACGATCGGCACGCTCGCGTGTCACACCGGCGAATTCCGCGATCTGCGATTGCGTGAAGCAGCGCGGTCCGCCGAGGAGGGACTCCTCGATGTCGGCTTGAATCCGGCTGAGCAGATGAGCATCGACGTCGACCGGATCAGCAGTGTGAGGTTCGGCAACGTGAGATTCAGCAGGGGCGGGTTCGGTGACCTCGTCGATCCACTCTGACTCCGAACTGCTCACCGTGCTCCTTATTGCCGCAACGAATTTCTGTCCACCATCTTCCACGCGGTGCCCCGAGAACAGTACTGAATTGGCCGAACCGTCTACGGATCCTCGGGCTCAGGCGGGCGGTGAGAGTCAACACGTCGGTGGCTTGTGCAAGAGTTGCCCCGAGAAAAGCACTGTCGATACCGAAACGCACGAGATACTTCTGAAAGGACCTGCGCATGCCACCCCGTAGACGTTCCGGCGCTGCCGCATCAACGCCGGATCACCTCACTGCGGACAATCTGGCAGCGCTCGCCACGGCTGTCGCCGAAGGCAAGCGCGCCACCGTCTATCTGCGCGAGGCGACCCCCAGCTTGGGGATCGAAGCCGGTACCTCGGCGAAAGTCGTGTCGGTGGACGGCAACACCGTGATGATCCGCCCCAAAGGCGTCAACGACGAATTGCCTTTCGAGGCAGAGGAATTGCGCATAAACCGCGTCTCCGCGGCACCGGCCAAACCGGCGCCACGGCCCAAACCAGTTGTGGAGTCCGAGCCCCTGATGGAGCCACTCGTAGAGCCTGTTCGACCGAAGCCGCGTGCGCAGCCTGCACCCGCTCCGGTACCGACTGCCACTGCTGCCCCTGCCGCGACACCTCGTCCGGCCGTCAAGCGTGCGAAGAAACTGCCGGCCGGTATCAGCGTCACCATCCATGCCGGCGCGGACAACGACTGGAGCGTGACGGTCACACAGGGCGCCAAGCGTCCGGGCAAAGCAGTTCCGGTCGCACCCGATGCGGTCGAGCGAGCTGTCCGCGAGTTGGGTGAGCCCACCGCAATCGAGGCTGTCGAGTCCATCATCGTCGCTGCACGGGACATGGCTGCAGCGCGAGTCGACGAGTTGAGTCGTCAGCTCGAGGAGGCACGCAAGATGCTCGAAGCGCTCGGAGCTACCGACTAGAAACGCTGCGTAGGTCCGCACTTTCCGGGGTATGCGTTTTTTGCAGCGGGGAGATTACCGGCGGAGAGATTGTGATGTTGCAGCGAATTGTTTCGGCTCTGGCAGCGTTGGTCTTGGCACTCGGACTCGGGTTCATCGTCAGCAGCAACGCCGTTGCTGCACCCACGCCCATGGGTGGTGGTTCGGGCATCATCATCGACAATCAGCTGGTCTGTACGTTGACCACTATCGGTCACGACAACGGCGGCAGACTCGTGGGTATCACCGCAGGTCACTGCGGTGGTCCTGGATCGTTCGTGATCCCGGAAAGCAACGAGGACGCAGGCGTGGTCGGCACGTTCGTCGAGTCGAATCCGGACCTGGACTACGGGGTCATCCAGTTCGATCCGGGCAAGGTCACACCAGTTCGAACGGTGGGCGCGGCAACCATCACCTCGATCGGCGCTCCGGCCAGCTTCCCGGCTACAGCCTGCAAGGAAGGCCGTACGACGGGCACGACCTGCGGCGTCGTCTGGGGAGACCTGAGCGCCGACGCATCCACCTGGACTCAGATCTGCGTCGACCACGGTGATTCGGGAGCCCCGGTCACGGTCGGGACGACGCTGGTCGCGATGGTCAACGCCTACCTCTGGGTGCCGTGCCTGGGGCCGGAACTCGGCACCAACATGACCTCCATCGTGGACACGATCAATGCCCACGGAGGTGTCGGCGCCGGGTACCGGCCGATCTAGCGGCGGGCTGGGATCAGCCGCACACTGCTCCACCCGAGGCTGATCCCACGAGCTTGGAGTACTTGGCCAACACACCACGTGTGTAGCGAGGCGGCAACGGCTCCCAGCCCTTCTTGCGGGCTTCCAATTCGGAGTCGTCGACCAACAATTCGAGTTGTCCGGTACCCACGTCGAGCCGGATCTGATCGCCGTCGCGAACGAACGCGATGGGACCGCCGTCGACGGCCTCGGGCGCAACGTGTCCGACACACAGGCCGGTGGTGCCGCCCGAGAATCGTCCGTCCGTCAGCAACAGGACGTCCTTGCCGAGACCCGCGCCCTTGATCGCGCCCGTGATGGCCAGCATCTCGCGCATGCCGGGACCACCCTTCGGGCCTTCGTAGCGGATGACGACAACGTCACCGCCGGTGATGGTGCCGTCCTCGAGAGCATCCATCGCGGCGCGCTCGCGTTCGAAAACCCGTGCAGTGCCGACGAATACATCAGACTCGAATCCTGCCGACTTGACCACCGCGCCGCCGGGCGCGAGTGACCCCTTCAAGATCGTGATGCCTCCGGTCGGGTGAATGGGCTTGTTCATCGCCCGCAGGACCTTGCCGTCCGGATCGGGCGGGGTGATGTGCGCGAGATTCTCCGCCACGGTCTTACCGGTGACGGTCAGGCAATCTCCGTGCATGAGTCCCGCGTCGAGTAGTGCCTTCATGATCACGGGGACGCCGCCGATACGGTCGACGTCCGTCATGACGTGCTTTCCGAAAGGCTTGACGTCGGCGAGGTGCGGGACCTTCGCGCCGACGCGAGCGAAGTCGTCGAGCGTCAGCGGGACGTACGCTTCGTGCGCGATCGCGAGGAGATGGAGCACCGCATTGGTGGATCCGCCGAATGCCATGACTACTGCAATGGCGTTCTCGAACGCTTCCTTGGTGAGGATGTCCCTCGCGGTGATACCTCGACGCAGGAGTTCGACAACGGCTTTGCCGCTCTCGCGGGCGAAGCCGTCGCGGCGACGATCCGGTGCGGGCGGTGAAGCGCTGCCGGGCAGCGACATTCCCATGGCCTCGGCGGCGCTGGCCATCGTGTTTGCCGTGTACATGCCGCCGCACGCGCCTTCGCCCGGGCAGATCGCCCGTTCGATGGTGTCGACGTCGGCGCGGCTCATCAGCCCACGCGAGCAGGCGCCAACCGCCTCGAACGCGTCGATGACGGTGACTTCCCGCTCACTGCCGTCGGAAAGTTTGGCGACGCCGGGGAGGGTGGAGCCGGCGTAGAGGAACACGCTGGCGAGGTCGAGGCGGGCCGCCGCCATCATCATGCCGGGCAACGACTTGTCGCAGCCGGCGAGAAGGACCGATCCGTCGAGACGCTCGGCCTGCATGACGGTCTCGACGCTGTCCGCGATCACTTCACGGGAGACGAGGGAGAAGTGCATGCCCTCGTGCCCCATCGAAATGCCGTCGGAGACGGAGATAGTGCCGAATTCGAGAGGGAACCCGCCGGCTTCCCGTACGCCCTCCTTGACGGCCTTGGCCAGGCGATCGAGGGACAGGTTGCATGGCGTGATTTCGTTCCAGGACGAGGCGACGCCGATCTGCGACTTGACCCAGTCGTCGTCGCCCATTCCTACTGCACGCAACATGCCGCGCGCTGCGGTCTTTTCGAGTCCGTCGGTGACGTCACGACTTCTGGGCTTGATGTCGGGTTCGGTCATTTTCCAAGCATAGGCGTCAGCGGGGTGTGTTTCCGGCAGACGAGCGACTCGACTTGCCGACAAACGCCGTCCGTCGTGAATAGACTCGTCGCATCGCAGTTGGGGCTGAGTGTGCAGGTGATTGACGTACAGGGGGATTCACGTGGAGTCGGAACTGACTTCGGCTTTCGGATTTGCAGTTCTGGCCGCCTTCTTGACCGGTAGTGGTGTCTTCCTGGTCGTTCTGACGGTTCTGCACGAGATTGCCCGGTGGAAGGGCCGCTTCGTATCGGTGTGGGTGACTTTCTTTGCCGCTCTGCTGATACTGCCCATCCTGTTCGGCGCGTTGATCGCAGGCTATTCCGCGTTCTCCGAGGTCGACGGGTCCGAGGCTCTGCTTCCGCCGGCGTTCTGGATCCTGATCGCGGCCGGGGGTGCACTCGGCGGTTACATCGGAGTCAAGGTCGGTGTGGTTCGAGGCTCGGCCCTCGATTACCGGTTGTGATCGGGATCGACTCGATCAAACTTCCAGAGAAGCGCAGGCGAAGCCTGGGTGAACATCCCGAAGCTCTCTTGAACGCCCGTTCAGGTGCGGGTTCACTCCTAGCGTGCACACGAATGCCTTCGATCGAATATCCAGACGTGGCCTGCTGCAGGGATCGGCGGCCCTTGCCGGCGCAGTAGGTCTCGGTGTCGCTTCGGCGAGCCACGCCGGTGCCGAGGTTCCGGGTGGCAGCCCGGGCTTCGCGCACGGCGTGGCATCCGGTGACCCGTTGCCGGATGCGGTGATCATCTGGACCCGCATCACCCCGACGGCAGACGCGACGCCCGGTTCCGGCGTCGGGCCGGCGGTGACTCTCAACTGGCAGGTCGCGACCGATGAGGGGTTCGCGAGCGTCGTTGCGTCCGGAAGTGTTGCTGCTTCGGCGGATTCCGATCACACCGCGAAGGTCGACGTCACCGGACTCGATTCGTCGACGACGTACTGGTACCGATTCACTGCGGGTTCGGCTGTTTCTCCGGTGGGCCGCACCCGCACGGCTCCGTCGAACTCGGCAGATCTCGATCGTCTCCGCTTCGGCGTGGTGTCCTGCTCCAATTGGGAGGCGGGGTATTTCGGTGCCTATCGTCACCTGGCATTCCGCGAAGACCTCGACGCGATCATCCACCTCGGTGACTACATCTACGAGTACGGGCAGGGGGAGTACGGCGCGAGAAACGGATCCGTTCGCCTTCACGAGCCGGCCCACGAGATCATTTCGCTGGCCGACTACCGAATTCGGCACGCGCAGTACAAGACAGACCCGGATCTGGCAGCTCTGCACCTGAAGCTCCCGTTCATCACCACGTGGGACGATCACGAATCGGCCGACAACGCGTACCGGGACGGCGCCGAAAACCACACTCCCGGTGTCGAAGGTGACTGGGCAGATCGAAAGGCCAACTCGGCCAAGGCATATTTCGAGTGGATGCCCGTCCGCCCGTCGGGTAGTGGTTCGAGCGTTCAGCTGTATCGTCGGTTCCGCTTCGGGAATCTGGCCGAGATCTCGATGCTCGATCTGCGTACTTACCGCGACGAGCAACCGACCATGAAGCAGGTCGACGATCCGTCGCGCACCATTACCGGACGCGCACAGATGGATTGGTTGACCAACGGAATCGTCACCTCCCCGACGCAGTGGAAGGTCGTCGGCAATCCGGTCATGATCACGCCCTGCGTGTTCCCGCCGCTGGAACCGGCGACCACCGCGGCGTTGACCGAACTGGTGGGTGTGCCGCAGGCCGGTGTCCCGTACAACACGGATCAGTGGGACGGGTACACCGCCGACCGCACCAGGCTTTTCGACGCGATCACCTCGAACGGTGTGGACAACACCGTCTTCATCACCGGTGACATCCACACGTCGTGGGCCTGCGACCTACCGACCAACGCCGCCAACTATCCGGGTGGGCCGACCGTCGGCGCCGAGTTCGTCGTCCCGTCGGTGACGTCGCCCAATATCGACGACATGCTGAAAGTGCCACCGCGCACGGTAACCGTTGCGGCAGAAGAAGCATTCAAGGCCGTGAACCGACACGTGCGGTACGTCGAACTGGATTCGCACGGCTACGGCGTATTCGAAATCGCCCGCGAAGGTACTCAGATGGACTGGTACTACGTCGACGATCTCACCAATCCGCAGAGCAATGCGCACTACGCCGTGAGCTACCGTCTTCCGGCAGGCGCGGGCAGTAGAGTCTCACCCACCTCGGCCGCCCTCGATCAGGCCTCGTACCGACCAGGAGTCGACCAGTGAGTATCGAAGTTTCGCGTCGTAGCGTTCTGATCGGTGGAAGTGTTGTCGCCGGAACGGCATTGCTCGGAACGCCCGCTCGCGCGAGTGTTCCCACCAGCGCCGGAATCCCAGACCTGGACGTGCATGTCATAGTCGTAGACGGCATGCGGCCGGACGAGCTGCGATCGGAGCTCACCCCGACGCTGACCGGGCTTGCGGCCGGCGGTATCCACTACCCGGACGCCAGTGCCATCACGATCGCAGAGACGCTGCCGAACCACACGGCGATGATGACGGGAGTGCTGCCGGCGCGTTCGGGTGTACCCGCCAACTCCGTCTACGATCCGGCCATCGACAAGAAGCGTGACCTCGATCGGCCTTCCGACCTGCAGGCATCGACGGTTCTGGATCGGGTGCGCACCGAACTCGGATTGACCACTGCGAGTGTGCTGTCGAAGCGCTACCTGCACGGGTTGTTCGGTGACCGCGCCTCACTGGTGTGGGATCCGCAGCCGCTCGTTCCCGGTACCGAGCATGCGCCGGACAACTTCACGATCGACGCCTTGATCCGTATCGTCGGCGGGAACTCGCCGCGGCTCTCGTTCACCAACCTCGGTGACGTCGATCGGGTCGGGCACCTGGATCTGTCCGGTCCGTCCGTCCGGATCGCTCGCACGGCTGCACTTCAGAACACCGACAACCAGGTTCGCCGCTTCGTCGACTTCCTTCATGACACGGGGCGCTGGAATCGGAGCATTCTGATCGTGTTGGCCGACCACTCGATGGACTGGTCGGAGCCCGCGCGGCTCATCGGCTTGGATCGACCGCTGAACGCGGACCCGTTGCTGGCAGGCAAGATTCGAATCGCCCAGAACGGTGGCGCAGACCTGATCTACTTCGTCGGACCCGATGGCGAACGGGCGGAAGCCGTCAGCCGGATTCAGCAGATCGTGGATGGTGTGGACGGCGTCGAATCCAGCCACCTCCCCGCCGAATTCGATCTCGGCACCAATGCCGGTGACGTCGTTGCGTTTTGCGCTCAGGGCTGGCGGTTCAGTGATCCGACTCCACTGTCCAACCCGATTCCCGGCAACCACGGTCATTTCGTGACACTGCCCATCCCGTTCTTCCTCAGCGGCGGGCATCCCGCTCTCGACGGTGGACGGAAGATCGACACGCAGGCTCGCACGATCGACGTCGCACCGACGGTTGCGGCTCTGCTCGGCCTCGGTGCACCTGCCGGCGGCTGGGACGGCGTCGCTCGCACGACGGGTGTGTCGCTGAACGTCTAACGAGGATCGCGACCGGTCAGGGCAATCAGCTTGTCCTGCAACGACGCATCGTCAGGAAGATCGACGGGAGCGGAAAACAGACCGCTCTCGGCGAGCATGTCGCGCTGCCCGTCGAGGTCGGACCAGACGGCCTCGACGAGGTCTGGATCGAGTCGCTCGTCTGCTCCGACCGCTCGCGCAAGGTCCCAGGTGTGGATGGTGACGTCCGAGGTCTGCTGGCGCAGATAGGGTTCCACCTTCACCGTGCCGTACGAGAGGTGAACGTGGGCACTGAGGTCCGTCGATTTCCACGCCTTGATGGCGGCATCGGAGTACTTCTGCCATTCGGTCCACAGGTCGTCCCCGACGGGAACGATGTCCGGTGTCGCCTCGCCGACCGTCAGTCCGGCCAGGAGCGGCGGTACCCACTGCTGCTCCTCGATGACGTGGCGGACGAGGTGTTCGACGTGCCAGTCGGAGTCGGGCGTGGGTGCGTTCCAGTCCTCGACCGCAGCGAGTCGTGAACCGAATTCGCGGTGGGCGGTGAGTACGAGTTCGAGCCAATCGAATGCCATCACTCGAGGGTAACCCGATCAGCGTGACGTTAATCGGTGCGTGAGGCTTCGATTCGGTGAAGACTGTCGGGGTTGTCGCTCAGTCGAATCGAGGAGTTTTCATGACCGTCCCCACCGTCACTCTGGCCGAAGGTCTCACTGTCAGCGCCCAGGGATACGGCGCGATGTCCGTCGCCCCGGTCTACGGCCCGGTGGATCCGGCCGAGGCGCTCGCCACGCTGCACCATGCGGTGGACATCGGGATCACGTTCATCGACACCGCCAACGTGTACGGCGAGGGCTCGAGCGAGCGTGCGGTGGGAGAGCTTCTCAAAGACCGCCGGGACGAAGTGCAGTTGGCGACCAAGTTCGGTCTGGTCGGCAACATCGCCAACGGTCAGCGCGGGATCAACGGAGACCCGGCTTACGTGCCGCGGGCACTCGACGAGTCTCTGGGACGACTCGGCGTCGATCATGTCGACCTCTACTACTTGCACCGGGTCGACCCGAACGTGCCGATCGAAGACACCGTCGGCGCGATCGCGGAGCAGGTGAAGGCGGGCAAGGTCCGCAACATCGGCCTGTCCGAGGCGACCGGCGATGAACTGCGTCGTGCGTACGGGGTGCATCCGATCGCGGCGATCCAGTCGGAATGGAGCATCTGGAGTCGGGACGTCGAGAACAAGGTAGTACCCACCGCCGCGGAACTCGGAGTCGGATTCGTGCCCTTCTCACCTGTGGGCCGAGGCTTCCTGGCAGGATCGTTCGATGCGGAGACGCTCGGTGACAACGACCTGCGCCGACGCTTCCCACGCTTCTCGGACTCCGCGCTCCCTGCTAATCAGAAGGTTCTCGACGTGGTCCGCGCCGTCGGTGAGGAGCTCGGCGCGACGCCTGCACAGGTTTCCCTGGCATGGCTCGATGCCAAGGGCCGTCAGCACGGGTTGCCTTCCGTTTCGATTCCCGGCACTCGGTTCGCTGCACGAGTCACGGAAAACGCCGGAGCGTTGGACATCGTTCTGAGCGAAGACCAGATCGCTCGCCTCGACTCCCTCGCCGCGATTACCGAAGGCTTCCGTTCGGCTGATTTGAATTGGGTCTCTCAGGGCCGCGAATAATCATGTCCTGAGCCTTGCGAAAGACAGGAGTAACATACAGACCCGATGAAAAAAGTGTGGTTGGTCTGGGGTGTCGGTGTTTTTGCCTACGTGATCGCCGTGCTTCACCGCACTTCGTTCGGTGTCTCGGGTCTGTCTGCTGCTGATCGGTTCTCGATCTCGCCCAGCGTTCTGTCGAGCTTCGTCGTGCTGCAGATCGTTGTGTACGCCGGCATGCAGATTCCGGCGGGAGTCCTCCTCGACCGCTACGGTTCGCGGATCATGATCGCAGTCGGTGCGTTCATCATGATGTCCGCGCAGTTGGCTCTCGCCTTCACCGAATCGCTGCCCGTCGCGATCGGTGCACGTATTGCCGTCGGTGCCGGGGATGCACTCACCTTCATCTCGGTGTTGCGGTTGGTACCGCAGTGGTTCCCGCCCCGGCAGGTGCCGTTGGTCTCGCAGTTCACGGGCATCCTCGGTCAGCTGGGCCAGGTGATGTCTGCGCTTCCGTTCATGTTGCTGTTGTCCGGACCGGGCTGGACTTTTGCCTACGGCAGCGCTGCCGCTGTCGGACTGTTGGCGTTTGCGCTGGCGTTGAGTGTCATCCGCGACGCGCCTCCCGGTGCCGACCTGGTCGCCGTGCCGGCGGGCGCCAAGGAGATCGGGCGACAGATCAAGACGGTGTGGATGCGGCCCGGCACCCGACTCGGGTTCTTCAGCCACATGGGGACTCAGTTCTCGATCACGACGTTCGCGCTGCTGTGGGGTGTGCCGTACCTGAAATCGGCTCAAGGCCTCGACTCCACGACGGTCGGCTCGCTGCTGACGCTGTCAGTCATCTCGGCAATCGTGGCCGGCCCGATCCTCGGTATTCTCACCGGTCGCTATCCCATGCGTCGATCGTGGTTGGTTCTCACCATCATGGTGGCCAGCGCGCTCATGTGGACGATCGTGCTTTCACGAAGCGAACCGTCTCCGCTCTGGTTGTTGACGATCCTGGTGGTCGTCATCTCGGTGGGTGGGCCGGGTTCGGTGATCGGCTTCGACTACGCGCGCACATCCAATCCGAGTTCGGCGATGGGCACCGCGCAGGGCATGGTCAACATCGGGGGATTCCTCGCTTCCCTCATCGTGATTCAAGTGATGGGCGTCATCCTCGGACACATGGGCGGGTACACGTTCGACGGATTCCGTGTCGCCTGGATGGTGCAATATCCAGTTTGGATTCTCGGTATCGTCGGTGTGCTCGTCACCCGAGGCAAAGCCCGGCGAGCCCTCGCAGCAGAAGGCGTACACGTACGGCCGATTCGCGAAGTCATTCGTCGCAACAAATAACTCGATCGCATCGGGTAATTCATCCCCTGCGGGTGAGGTTCCCAAGCGTCCGAGCCACCAGGCTTGATGGATGAACGACGCAATGAACATCGGACCGGTCGAGCTCGTGGTGCTGGCATTCCCAGGTTCAACTGTGGATCCTGAAGCTGTCGCCGCGCTGCAGAACGTGGTGGAACGAGGTTTTGTCACTCTGCTCGACCTCGTGTACATCGCCAAGGACGCGGACGGACAGGTGTCGCAGATCGATGTCGACGAAGATCTCACCGACATCGGACTGGCGATTCTGTCCATCGAAGCCAAGGCATTGATCAGTGACGAGGACCTGGACGTGGTCCGTGAGTCACTCGAACCAGGAACGTCCGCCGCAGTCATCGTCTACGAGCAGACGTGGGCGCGTGAGCTCGCGTCGACGGTTCGCGGTGGCGGCGGCGACGTAGTCCTTCACGTTCAGATACCGCGCGAGGTAGTCGTCGCAGCGGTCGAAGCAGCATTTCAGTAGCGACAATTACCCAAGGAGTTCGGCATGGTTTTTCGAGGTGGACGCAGAGGGCGGCCGGGGTTGCTCGGCACGGTGGCGCGCACGGCGGTAGTGGCTGGAACCGCAAAGGCGACGTCCAACGCCATGGATCGACGGAGTCAACGAAAGGCCAGCGAGCAGCAGCAGGAATATCAGCAGGAGTACCAGCAGCAACAGCCGCCGCCGCAGCAGCAGGTCGCCCCCGTGCAGTCCGTTCCCCCTTCAGGCGCGGACGATCTGGTCTCCAAGCTGCAGGAGTTGGGACAGCTTCATCAGTCCGGCGTGTTGACCGATGCCGAGTTCGCGGCGGCAAAGGCGCAGTTGCTGAGCTAGCCCTGCTGTTCTCTTCAATTGCGGCAATGCGCATTGCCGCAATTCGGCGTGAAAGGCTGACTTATGATCGACCCACGTGCGGCATCGGCCGCAATCGAAGCCGCGAACGCCCGAGTCGCCGAGACTCTACCGTTCTCCGACGACGCCGACTTCACCGAGGCGAAGCGGGGTTTCGTCGCCGCACTCGATCCGGGGCTGGTTTCCGATTCGGACGGAAAAGTCCTGTGGAACAACGATTCCTACGCGTTCCTTGACGAGGACTGCCCGCCAACGGTCAATCCGAGCTTGTGGCGTCAGTCGAAGTTGGTCGCCAAGCAGGGACTCTTTGCGGTGACGGATTCGATCTATCAGATTCGCGGACTTGATCTGTCGAACATGACGTTGATCGAGGGAGATACCGGAATCATCGTCATCGATCCACTGATCTCCCGGGAAACCGCTGCCGCTGGTCTCGCGTTGTACCGGGAACACCGTGGTGATCGACCGGTTGTCGCGGTGATCTACACGCATTCGCACATCGACCACTTCGGCGGGGTCAAAGGAGTGACCACCGACGACGACGTCGCCGCCGGGCGATGCGTGATCGTCGCACCCACCGGGCTCGTGGAGCACGCGGTCGAGGAAAACGTCTATGCGGGAACGGCAATGGCTCGACGCGCGGCCTACATGTACGGAGCGGCCTTACCCCGAGGTCCCCGAGGTAGCGTCGGAGCCGGGTTGGGGCAGACCACCTCAACCGGCACACCGACGCTCATTTCGCCGACGGTGTCGATCTCGAAGACAGGTCACACGGAGACGATCGACGGCGTTCGGATCGAATTCCAGATGACGCCCGGAACCGAGGCCCCGTCCGAGATGAACTTCTACTTCCCGGATTTGCGCGCACTGTGTATGGCGGAGAACGCAACTCATACTCTCCACAACCTGCTCACGCTTCGCGGTGCCCTGGTACGAGATCCTCACGTCTGGTCTGCGTACCTGACGGAATCGATCAATCGTTACGCCTCACGATCCGACGTTCTGTTTGCGTCCCACCACTGGCCGACGTGGGGGACCGAACGGCTCACCGAGTTCCTGTCATTGCAGCGCGACCTCTACGGGTACCTTCACGATCAGACACTTCGTCGAATCAATCAGGGGTGGACCGGTCTCGAGATCGCCGAATCGATCGAGCTGCCAACTGCATTGGCGCAAGCGTGGCACACGCACGGGTACTACGGTTCCGTCAGTCACAACGTCAAAGCCATCTACCAGCGATACATGGGTTGGTTCGACGGTAACCCTGCGCATCTGTGGGAGCATCCACCCGTCGAATCGGCCAAGCGTCACGTGGAGTTCATGGGCGGATCAGCAGAAGTGTTACGGAAAGCTCGGGAATCATACGAGCGCGGCGACTTTCGCTGGGTTGCGCAGGTGGTGAACTACGTGGTCTTCGCTGAACCGGACAACGTCGAGGCCAAGAATCTGCAGGCCGATACCTTCGAGCAACTCGGGTACGGCGCCGAGAACGGCACCTGGCGGAACTTCTACCTCACCGGTGCATACGAACTGCGCAACGGCTCAGTGGGGACGCCCACGGTTGCCGCGGCGCCCGACATCACCGCAGCGCTGTCGGTAAGTCAAGTCTTCGATGCAGTATCGCTGCGCGTGGATGGAGTGCGCGCAGCGGGCTCGCACATCGTCGTCGATTGGAACATCACTGACGAAAACATCGTTCACCGAACGGAACTCAGCAACGGAGTTCTGATCCATTTCGACGTGGAAGGTGAGTCTGCAGATGCTGGGTCTGTGGATGCGATGTTCAGTTTGAGTCGGCGCGACTTACTCGGTGTGCTGCTCGGTGGTGTGGACTTGGGTGCCGAGATTGCGAATGGAACCATCTCGGTTTCCGGCGACCCGGCGAAGCTCGCAGAACTTGCCGGATACCTCGACGAGCCGGATCCGAACTTTGCGATAGTCACTCCGACCTAGCGCTGTATCAGTCGTGAACGAGCCTGTACTTCAACAGGTCTCGAGTCGCGCACCTTTTTGAAGTTGTCCGTTTTGTCTCTGGTTCTCGAAAGTATGTTCGATTAAACTTTCGGCATGGATAGTCGGGGAGCGTGGCAGCTGGATGGTGAGGACCTCAAGAGTGAGGTTCTGGATCTGGTGCGTGTCCGGCACGAGTTGCAGTCGCGGTTGGTGTTGTTGATCGTGGAGATGTTTTCCCGTGAGGTTCTCGGTGGGAAGGGTTTTCGGGCGATCGCGCTGTGGTTGCATGGTTCGACGAATTTGGAGATCGGTGAGTGCAGTCTGCTGGTCGGGTTGGCGCGGTTGTTGATGCTCGAACCTGTTGTGGCGGATGCGTTTCATCGTGGTGACGTGGATGCGTTGAAAGCCCGTCAGGTGGCGTCGTTTTGTCAGCATCCACCCAAGAACATGACGCCGGCGGATGTGGACAAGGCCCGCGGGATCCTGCTTGGCCTGGCGTCGCAGAACATCGCTGATTGTGATGCGGTGCGGGCGGCGATCCGGCGGATCGAGAAGCAGTACGGAAAACGCGAGGACGGCGTTCCGGTGGGTGAGGATTCGGAGCGTAACGAGTTCTACGCGTCGAAGGGCTTGTACGGGCGCGTGTCGGTGAAGGGTGATCTGGATGCGGTGAACGGGGCACGGTTGATCACGTTGTTGTCGAGTCTGTCGGCTCCGACGCCGGAGAAGGACGGTGTCAAAGACACCCGCACTCCGGCACTGCGGCGGGCGGACGGGTTCTGCGAATTGTTGCGCCGGTACGAGCGGGCGGGGTTGGGTCCGATCGAAGGCGGCGTGAAACCGCACGTCACGGTCACGGCCAGCGCGAAAGACCTGACGGATATGCAGGCGCTCAAGGATTTGTTGCCGTCGACCGAAGAACTGGGTTTCGCGTGGACGGATTGGGTGGGTCCGATCAGCATCGATACTGCGCGGATGTTGGCGTGCGACTGCACCGTGACGCGGATTTTGTTGGATGAGAATGGTGTTCCGCTCGACTGTGGCAAAGAAGCAAGGACCGCGACGGTACCCCAGCGGCGGGCGTTGGCGGTTCGTGATGGTGGGTGTGCGTTTCCAGGGTGCGGGACGCCGTCGGGGTGGTGCGATGCCCATCATATTGTTCACTGGGGTGATAGTGGCCCAACGGATCTCGATAATCTGGTCTTGTTGTGTGGTCATCATCATCGGACACTGCACCACACGGAGTGGCGGGTCGAGATCGGCCCCGACCGAAAAACAGTGTTCTATCCACCGATGTCGATTGATTCGTTCCAGCGGCGCATCGGCGGGAACAGTCCGCCCACCGCGGCGTGAATCGCGACAACTGAAGACGTGAGCACCGGGGCACAACCATGCCCCGGTGCTTGCTCAATCCAGTATTTACTCAAGACAACGTGATGTCGGCAATCAGGCCGTGGTGATCGGATCCCTCGATCTCGATCCGTTCCAAGGATGTCGCCACGGCGCCTTTCGTGATGATGTGGTCGATACCGACCACCGCCGGATACCGCTTGTCGGTCGGATAGGTCGGGATCAGGCCGGAACCCAATTGGTCGGCGGCGCTGGTGTATCCGTTCGTGAGAAGATTCCGGAACTGTTTGTTCGAGTACGACGCGTTGAAGTCGCCGCTCACTATCACGTTGTCCCGTCCGGCGACTTTGTCCATGTAAGACCCAAGCCTTCGCTGCTCGTCCGCCCACACCGAAGGCGGTGAGATGTACGCCGGTGCCGGATGCACGGCGAACAATGTGACTGGCTGCGCCAAGCCGACATTCAGTTCTGCGGACAGCGTTTCGGGTGAGAATCCGTCGAGGCTACGCGGATTGGAGAGTGGAAAGCGACTGTAGATTCCTGCCCCGCCACCACCGTCGGTGTACGGGACGAGGAATTGGTGGCTCAGAACCTCGTCAAGCCCGGCGGCTTTGAGCGCGTCGGCTTCCTGGTACGTCAACTCCTGGACCGTCACCACGTCGACCTCGCGTTCGCGGACCATCGCCACAAGCGACTCCGGATCCGCTGCACCGACCATCAAGTTGGCCTGCATGATTCGAATCGATGGACCGTTCGCAGACGTCGACTCCCCAGTTCCGCCGATGTACAGCGGGCTCACAGACCATCCGAACAACCCAAGGACGAGGATCGAGGCGGCGCACACGATCCACTGACGCCCGATACCCGAGACGACGGCACCGATCAGCGGAGCAATCATCAACAAGGGCGCCACTGACGCCAGAACGATCACGATGTTGTGATCGACGTCCAACTGAGTTGCGATCAAGGCAACCAAACCAGTCACGATGCCGGCCACACCGGCCACGGCCGAAAGGCGGCGAAGAACCAGTCGACGAGGGGTCACGGCATCGGGTTGCATGACGTCCATGGAAGCAGAAGAGCGTCATAGCTCCGGGAAACTGCAGGTGGAGTCGGTGCGCCCTATTGTTTGCGCCCTATTGTTGCGGATACGGAAGGTGGCTGCTGCTGTTCTCACTGACGGAGATCGAGCGGCCGAGTTGGGGGAAGGCGCGTTGAGAGCACGCTGGCCTGTCACAGACTTTGCACCCCGCGCCGATCGGCACGATGGTCGCGGGGTCGTCCGTCTGAATTCCGTGTGAGTAGACCATGCGATCGGCGTAGCCGATGTCGCAACCGAGTCCGACGGCGAAGTTGCGCTCGGGTGCGAGGTACCCGAGTCCGCCGCTGTGGGTAGTGCGCGCCACCCAGAGGTATGTCCGGCCGTCGGGCATCTTCGCGACCTGAGTGAGGATGCGACCTGGGCTCGCGAATGCCTCGTGGATGACCCACAGCGGGCAGCTGCCTCCGACTCTGGAGAAGTGAAAGGCGGTAGCAGACTGACGCTTCGAGATGTTTCCGGCGCGATCGGTTCGGACGAAGAAGAAAGGGATGCCGCGTTGGCCGTGTCGTTGGAGAGTGGACAACCGGTGGCAGACTGTCTCGAAGCCGACCTCGAACTTGAGGCTGAGCAGGTCGATGTCGTACCGCAAGGCCTCAGCGGATTGCAGGAATTGGGTGTACGGGAGTAGCAGTGCGCCGGCAAAGTAGTGTGCGAGTCCGACGCGAGCCAGCGCTGCGGACTCGGCGCTCAATGATTCATCCTCGGCGACAAGGGAATCGATCACGTCGGCCTGCGTGAAGAAGGCCAACTGCATTGCGATCTGGAACGCGCGTTGTCCTGCCGACAGACGACGGGCGAGTGTGAGGACCGACTTGTTCGGATCGTAGTAACGCTTGGGCCCGAGCTTGTCGGGTTCGTCGGTACGGATCGTCACGGTGACGCCGTGCTGATCGCGAAGTAGTCGTGCCAGTTGCAAATCCACTGCGCCCACGGACAATCCGTTGTCCAGAAACATCTGCTCGGCAGCGTCGTCCAGAACGGCGATGTGATTCTTTCGGTCGTAGAAGAAGTCCCGAACTTCCTCGTAGGGCATCGGTACGAGTGACACATCGGACGCTGGTTCGCCGGACAACTGCGTCGAGAACTGGTCCAACTGCTCTGTCGCGGCGTGAAGGCGGCGGTGCAACATCACGAGGGTGCGTCCGACCGCCGGCATGCGGGCCACCAATTCGTCCACCTCGGCCAGAGATACGTCTCCAGATTCCGAAGTTTCGGCCAAGGCGTGATGAACGTCCGCAACCAGGCGTGCGTCGGAATCGGAGGCGAAGAATTGCACGTCGAGATCGAACTCGGCGTTGAGCTTGAGAAGGACGGGCACCGTCAGCGGTCGTTGATCGTTCTCCAGTTGATTGACATAGCTGGGGGAGAGTTCGAGTGCCTTCGCCAGTGCGGACTGTGACAGGTTTCGTTCCTCCCGCAGCCGTCGCAGCCGCGCTCCCGCGTACATCTTCTTCATCGAATCTCCTCGGTGCCGATCGCGTTCACCCTACCGAGAAGCTATTCGCAACATTCGCAACATTGCAGCATTGTCATTGCACAAATAGGCAATTGCGAGGGCCTATCCCGAGGTGAATGAGCTGCGTAGCGTGCAAATAGATACCGAAGAACGTGAGAAGAGGACCGATGAAGACGCATCTCGTACGCACTCACCGCTCTGCCGAAGAGTTCCCCAAGGAAGACCACCTCGCGTGGAAGATCGCGGAAGTTGCGACGGATTCCGTCGACGTCACCGACGCCACATCCGACATGATCGTCAACCGGATCATCGACAACGCGGCAGTTGCCGCAGCTTCCCTGGTGCGCCGTCCCGTGGTGAATGCGCGGGCGCAAGCACAGTCGCATCCGTATACGCCGGGCTCCACCGTGTTCGGTATCCCCGGTACGTTCTCGCCTGAATGGGCCGCCTGGGCCAACGGTGTCGCGGTTCGTGAACTCGATTTCCACGACACGTTCCTCGCCGCCGAGTACTCGCACCCCGGAGACAACATCCCGCCGATCCTCGCCGTCGCTCAGCACACCAGCCGTGACGGTCGAGACCTGATTCGTGGTCTGGCGACCGGCTACGAGATCCAGATCGACCTGGTTCGGGCTATCTGCCTGCACGAGCACAAGATCGACCACGTCGCACACCTCGGCCCCTCGGCTGCGGCAGGTATCGGAACTTTGCTGGGCCTGGGCACCGAGACGGTCTACCAGGCAATCGGCCAGGCGCTGCACCTCACGACGGCGACACGTCAGTCCCGCAAGGGCGAGATATCCAGTTGGAAGGCGTACGCGCCTGCGCTGGCAGGCAAGGTTGCCGTAGAGGCGGTCGACCGCGCGATGCGCGGTGAGGGCGCACCGTCACCGATCTGGGAAGGCGAAGACGGCGTCATCGCCTGGCTACTCGGTGGCCCGGACAAGGAGTACCACGTTCCGCTGCCCGGTTCGGGTGAGGCGAAGCGCGCCATCCTCGACTCGTACACCAAAGAACACTCCGCGGAGTACCAGAGCCAGGCGCCGATCGACCTCGCTCGCCGAATGCGTTCTCGTGTCGGTGATCTCGACCAGATCGCCTCGATCGTCCTGCATACCAGCCACCACACCCACGTCGTCATCGGCACCGGTTCCGGCGATCCGCAGAAGTTCGACCCGACCGCCTCGCGTGAAACCCTCGACCACTCGGTGATGTACATCTTTGCCGTTGCGCTACAGGACGGTACGTGGCACCACGAACATTCCTACGCGTCCGAGCGTGCACAGCGCGCGGACACGATCGAGCTGTGGAACAAGATCTCCACGCGCGAAGATCCCGAATGGACACGCCGTTACCACTCGACGGATCCGGACGAGAAGGCTTTCGGTGCTCGCGCCGAGATCACCTTGAAGAGCGGCGAAGTCATCGTCGACGAGCTTGCGGTGGCCGATGCGCACCCGCTCGGCGCACGTCCGTTCGCTCGCGATCAGTACGTCGCGAAATTCCGCACCCTCGCCGAGGGCGTCATCGAGCCGAGCGAACAGGACCGCTTCCTCGATGCGGCTCAGCGCACCGCCGAATTGAAGGCAGGCGAACTCGATCAGCTGACCTTCACCGTTTCCGAAGACGTTCTCGCTCGGGCTCCCAAGGTCGCCAAGGGACTTTTCTGATGTCGGGCCTCATCGCAGCAGCGACGTCTGCAGCCGACAAGCGGATTGCCTTCCGGGCGGGGCTGACGTCCGGAAAGATTCAACGACTCCCGGGTGCAATCAATCCGCTGACAGCCAGACTGATTCAGGAAATCGGGTTCGAGGGTGTCTACGTTTCAGGTGGTGCGTACTCCGCCGGATTGGCGCTTCCCGACATCGGACTGACCACCTTGACCGAGGTCGCCGGCCACAGCAAGCAGATCGCGCGCGTCACGGACCTCCCGACGCTCGTCGACGCCGACACCGGTTTCGGTGAACCTATGAGCGCGGCCCGCACGGTCACGATCTTCGAGGACGACGGAATAGCCGGTCTGCACCTCGAGGATCAGATCAACCCCAAACGCTGCGGGCACCTCGACGGCAAAGCAATTGTGCCCACCGAAGACATGGTTCGCCGTGTTCGTGCTGCAGTGTCGGCGCGTCGTGACCCGAACTTCGTCATCTGCGCGCGCACCGATGCTGCCGGAATCGACGGTATCGACGCGGCGATCGAGCGAGCAAAGGCCTATGTGGATGCCGGTGCCGATCTGATCTTCACCGAAGCTCTTGCCACCGAGGCCGACTTCGAGAAGTTCCGCGCAGCAGTCGACACTCCGCTCCTCGCCAACATGACCGAGTTCGGGAAGTCGAATCTCATTTCGGCGAAGACGTTGGAAGAGATCGGTTTCAACGCCGTCATCTACCCCGTGACCACCCTTCGGCTGGCGATGTTCGCTATCGAAAAGGGTCTGCGCGAGATTTTTGCGGAGGGCACGCAAGAAGGACTGCTCGGCGAAATGCAGCATCGCAGCAGGTTGTACGAGATTCTCGAGTACGAGCGCTACAACGAATTCGACAGTGGCATTTTCAATTTCAGCTTGGAGGGGAGTAGGACATGACCGAACAGATTCCGACGATCTACAAGGGCTTGGCCGGAGTTGTCGTCGATACGACGGCTATCTCCAAGGTAGTGCCCGAGACGAATTCGTTGACGTATCGCGGTTACGCAGTGCAGGACCTTGCCGCGAACTGCAGCTTCGAAGAAGTTGCGCACCTGCTCTGGTACGGCGAACTGCCGACTCCCGAGCAGCTCGAATTACTCTGCCTGCGTGAGCGTGCGGCCCGTCGTGCCGACCGCTCACTGCTCTCACTCCTGACCAAGATGCCGGACAACTGCCACCCCATGGATGTTGTCCGCACGGCGATCAGCTACCTCGGCGCCGAGGATCCGGCGGAGGACGACAACTCGGAGAAGGCCAATCTGGCCAAGGCGCTGCGGATGACGGCTGTGCTGCCGACCATCGTCGCAGCCGATTTCCGCCGCCGGCGCGGTCAGGATCCCATCGCGCCGCAGTCGGACCTGGGTTTCGCCGAGAACTTCTTGAACATGTGCTTCGGTGCTGTTCCGGAGCCGGCGATCGTGAAGGCCTTCGAGGTCTCGCTGATCCTGTACGCGGAGCACTCCTTCAACGCCTCGACGTTCGCCGCTCGTGTTGTGACGTCCACACTTTCGGACATCTACAGCGCAGTGACCGCTGCTATCGGCACGCTCAAGGGCCCGTTGCACGGCGGTGCAAACGAAGCTGTCATGCACGACATGCTCGAGATCGACGACCCCGACCGCGCCGAAGCCTGGATGTCGGAGAAGTTGGCTGCCAAGGAGAAGGTCATGGGCTTCGGGCACCGCGTCTACAAGAACGGTGATTCGCGTGTTCCGACCATGAAGCAGGCCCTCCTCGACGTCGCGGCAGCGACCGACGGCGAGAAGTGGGTGCAGATGTACGAGATCCTCGAGAAGACCATGGTCAGTGCCACCGGAATCAAGCCGAATCTCGATTTCCCCACGGGCCCTGCATATTTCCTCATGGGCTTCGACGTCGAGATGTTCACGCCGATCTTCGTGATGAGCCGCATCACCGGATGGACGGCGCACATCATCGAGCAGGGGCAGTCGAATGCACTGATCAGGCCGCTGAGCCAGTATTCGGGCGTGCCACAGCGCACAGTCGTGGCATGACACTTTTTGCTGTCGTGGCATGACGCCCCTTTGATACTGCGTCGGCGAGGTTCGGTTCTGGCATCACCGTCTCCTGGCCTCGTCGACGCTTCTCCGTTCGCACTATCTGCAACTTTGCATCGAGAATTCGCAAAGATATTCAAGTGCAATGTGTTTCGGCTTTTCTCTACCGGAAATAACGTGAGTGTCATGACTGAAACGCACGAAGAAATCTTGATCATCCGTCGTGGCGAGACCCTCGACGTCGTGTTCAACCGGCCGGAAAAGCGCAACGCATTGACCCCGCAGATGTACGACGCCATTGCCGGAGCCTGCCGGCGCGCCGACTCCGACCGCGAGATTCGGTTACTCACTCTCCGAGGTGCTGGGGGAGAGGCGTTCTCGGCGGGCTCCGACATTGGCCACTTTCAAACCTTCTCGAGCTTTCAGGACGGGCTCGACTACGAAAGCCGGTTCGTCGGCGTACTGACCGAACTCGAGAAAGTGAGGGTTCCCACCCTCGCGGTCATCGACGGTGTGTGCGCGGGAGCAGGGCTGTTGCTGTCGGCAGCGTGCGATGTGCGGATCGCGACGCAGGGGTCACGCTTCTGCCTACCGATCGCGCGCACACTCGGAAACTCGTTGTCGATCCATTCCGTGGCGTTGCTGGCGGACAGGATCGGCAGTTCGCGTCTGATGTCGTTGATCGCTCGGGCTGGGGTGATGTCGAGTGGCGAGGCTCTGCGGAGCGGCTTCCTCAGCGACTGTGCAACAGAGTCCGAGTTCGCGACCCTGACTGCCCAGGTATCTCGCGATCTACTTGCCGCCGCCCCGATGACCGTCTGGACTATTCGGGAGTCCCTGCGACGCATCAGAACCCGAGTGATTGCCGACAACGATGATCTGATGAGCATGATCTACAGCAGTGACGACTTCAAAGCCGGCGTCGACGGTTTCCTTCGCGGGGAACGACCGCTCTGGGCCGGCGTGTAGTTCGGCGGTAGAACCACAGGCTTGCGTTGGAGCGCGCTCTAACCCCTAGCGTTGCCGACCATGACAACAAAGACCTGGATCATCACTGGAGTTTCTCAGGGTTTCGGCCGTGAACTCGCACTGTCTGCACTTCGATCGGGGGACGCGGTAGTCGCTGCAGTTCGTCGTCCCGAGTCCGTTGCAGATATTGCGTCGGCGAATCCGGATCGGTTCTCGGCGGTGACGTTCGACGTCAGAGATACCGCAGCGGCTCCGGGCGTCGTCGAATATGCGCTCGAGCGTTTTGGTCGCATCGACGTGCTGGTCAACAATGCCGGTCGTGGGATGGTCGGCGCGGCGGAGATGGTGGACGATTCGACCTTGCGGGATCTCATGGAACTGCACCTGATCGGACCCGCCGCGTTGGTGCGCGCCGTCCTCCCGTCGATGCGAGTGCAGGACAGCGGGACGATCGTGCAGATGAGCAGTCAAGGCGGCCGTATGTCGTTTCCCGGCGTCGGGGCGTACTCGGCGTCGAAGTTCGCTCTCGAAGGTTGGTCGGAGGCTCTCGCCGGTGAGGTCGCGCAGTTCGGCGTTCGGGTGATGATCGTCGAGCCCAGCCGATTCCGTACAGCATTCAACACGCCTGGCGTTCTGAGCTTCGCCGAATCATCATCGGAATACCGTGATTTGCTGGATCCCGTTCTGCGGGACATGGCGGCCGCAGACGGTGTTCAGGAGGGTGATCCGGAGAAAGCAGCAGAGATCATCACCTCGCTTGTGCACAGCGAGAATGTGCCACTTCGTCTGCCACTCGGAAAGGAAGCCGTGGAGCGTGTCTCCGCGTCGTATCGGAAGAATCTCGCCGAGGTATGCGTCTGGGCCGACCTGGCTCGCAGTGCAGACTTCGCGGATGCTGCCGGCCCTGTCCGCCCGTTCTAGGCTGAGAGTCATGGCTACGGAAGACTTGATGCGTAAGGCACTCGAGGCACTTGGGGAAGTGGACGGGCCAATGTCGATCGAGGTGATTCACCGACTCGTCGATGCAGGGGACGTTCAGGAGCCGATGTCGATCGCCGAAGTCTCGGACCTGCTGGATGTCTCGGCACATACGCTGCGCTACTACGAGAAGATCGGTCTGGTCGAGGTCGATCGTGACTCGAGCGGACATCGTGTGTACGGTCCGGAATCTGTTCGCAGGCTGGTGTTTCTGACCCGCATGCGCATCTCGGGTATGGCGATTCGCGACCTGCAGCACTACGTCGAACTGGTCGACGCCGGTGAAGGGACAGTTCCGGAGAGGCTCGACATGCTGCTCGAACACCGGGACACCGTTCGTCGGCAGATCAAGGAGCTCACGTTGTCTTTGGCTGCGACGGAGTACAAGATTGCGACGTACGGCGGGCGGACCGGAGAGCAGGATATTCAGCCGAGTGAAACCGGAAGCAACCCTCGCGGGGTCTCTTGAGCGATCTGGTTCAGCGCAGACTCCAACGTCGGAAATTGATACTGGAAGCCGCTGTCCGCGAGCACCCCTGGTGAAACCCAGCGACTCTTCGTTACCAGTTCAGCCTCGGTGCGGATGATTCGTGCGCCGAACTCGAGCATCCAGCCCGGCGTCGGAAACCCATATTGTCGGCCAAGTTTCGCTCGTACCATCCGCATCATGTCGGTGTTGGTTACCGGATACGGGGATGCGATATTGACCGGGCCTGAGATCTCCGGATTCTCGTAGACGTGGATGATCGCGCGAATGACGTCGGCGATGTGAATCCAGCTGAACATCTGTCGGCCGTCGCCCATTCGTCCGCCGAAGCCCATTCGGGCGAGGTTGACGAACGGATTGATCGCCCCACCGCCGGCTCCGAGGACGATCGACATCCGAAGTGCCACTTTGCGAACAGGCGTTGGGGCTGAGAACAATTCGTGTTCCCACGCTCGCGCGACCGCTACGGAGAATCCCTTTCCCAGCTCTCCGTTCTTCTCGTCCATCGGTCGATCTCGTGCGTCTCGGTAGATCGTGCCGGTACTGGCATTCGCCCAGAGTGAGGGTGGCTGCGGCGTGCGGGTCAGCGCACGACCCAACAGTGCAGTCGTTTCCACTCGGGAGGAGAAGATGTCGTCGGCATTGCGCTTGTTGTAGCGGCAGCTCACGGAGCGGCCGGCGAGGTTGACGAGCAGATCCGTGCCGCTGAGTACATCGGCGACGCAGTGCTCGTCGGACCACGTGGCATCGCTCGTTCCTCCCCGGCCGATCGTCCGAACGTCGACCCCGTTGGATTCGAGCGTTCGAAGAAGGTGTTGGCCTACGTAACCCGACGCACCACAGACAACAACGGTCTTCATGGTTTTGTGTTCCCCTCTGCAGAAACGACTTTTGTCATCAGGGCGGCGACATCGCCGACCAGACCTCGTGCCACTGGCAGCCGGGCGAGGGTGAGCGCTTTCGCGATGATCGGGACCAGGCCGTCGACGAGGGATCGGGTACGAGTTTGCCCCGGAGACGAGTCGGTGACCCAGTGCAGCGTCACGCCCAGATAGCTAAGCCACAAGAGTGTTGGGAGCTGGGTCTCCAAGGACGCCGGCGTCTTCTGCTTCGACGCCGCCAGTGCTTCGCGCATCAATTCGACGGCCATCGATCTCGCATCGCTCGACTCGGCCGAGAACGGGCTGGACGGCGATGCGGTTGGTAGGGCAACGTGCAGAAACGCGCCACCGAACCCGTGATATGGCCCCATGACATCGAGTCCGGTGTGCAGAACGATCGCGAGATTTTCCGCGAGTGAGCCACCCTGCCGCAGGAGTGGAAGCGCACGCTCTCGGTGATCACGTTGGATGACGAGATACAGCTCGTGAACCAGTTCGTCCTTGCTGGCGAAGTAGTAGTAGGCATTCCCGAGGGAGATCTCCGCTTCGGTCGCGATCTTGCGCATGGTCGTCGCTGCGAAGCCTTCGTCGCGGAAGAGCCGCAAAGCTGTTGCCACCAGCTTTTCCCTGGTTTCGATCCCGCGACTGCTCATGGGCTCCCTTCCTTTGAACGTGTTCAAGTTCAGCGTACGCCTTGAAGTTGAACACGTTCAAGAGTCGATCTGTTGCGAGGAATATAATAAGCGCGCATACTAAAATCATGATTGAACTTGCGCTCGGTTCGCCTGGTGGTCGGCGATGAACGCCTGGTTAGGGGTTGTCTCTGCCGAACATGTGCGTCGCGCAGTGGATCTTGGGATCGCGCAGATCGGGCACGGGAAGAGGTCCGGATTGGCGCGGATGAAGGCGGGCGATGTGCTTGTCTACTATTCGCCGGTCGAGTCCATTGGTGATCGAGATCCGTTGCGCGAGTTCACAGCCCTCGGTGTGATCGAAGAGGGTGAGATCTGGCAGGCGGACGAGGGGTGCTTCAAGCCGTTTCGGCGTCGAGTGCGATACGAGCCGTTCACGCCCGTTCCTCTCGGCGACGTACGGAGTCGATTGGCATTGACCTCGACACCGAACTGGGGGTATCAGCTCCGCCGAGGCTTGATTCCGTTGGATGGCAACGACGTCGAGATTCTGCGCTCGACAACGAGCTGACACACTGACGCTGTGGTGAAGAAACTGGAAACCGACTTCGAGGATGCTGGCGACAGTCCGGGTCTGATGTTGTGGCGTGTCACCAACGCGTGGCAGGCCTCGATTCGCGCGGCGCTGCGGCCTTTCGACCTGACTCACGTGCAGTTCGTTCTGCTCGCAGCACTGACCTGGCTGGATGCAGAGACGCCGATAACTCAACGCGATCTTGCCGAGTATGCGCGCACCGACGCGATGATGACGTCACAGGTGATTCGGACCCTCGAATCCAAGAAATTGGTCGAACGACGTCCACACCCGACGGACGCTCGGGCACGCTCGGTGGTGGTGACCCAGGCGGGTGCGGCCCTGGCAGGCAAGGCAAATCGTGCGGTCGAAGCATCGGATCGGGAATTCTTTGCCGCTCTCGGGGATCGTCAGGCGGCCTTTGTTGCGATGCTCGGCGTGCTTGACCGAAAGTAGCGACCTACAGTTTTCAGGGGATTACTCTGAAGTGGTCTGCAGCAGTGCATATTTGGCTTCCAGCCCGTCCAATAGGGATTCCAGCGCGAGTTCGAAACTGGCACCATCGATTTCCGTAGCACGCTCGCGCAACAGATGTGCTCGCGTGAGGTGCGGGTAACGCTCGGCGTAGATCGCCGGATCGTCCACGAATCCGCCGGAGAACGTCGCTGTCGCAGCGCCCATGACCACGTACTTGACGGAAGCGCCGATCAGCGTTGCCGTGCGCTGCGGCCATCCGGCGCGCACCAGCCCGCCGTGGATGGCGTTGGCGCGGTCAAGGGCGATGGGCCTGACGCTCGGACCGTAGGCCAAGTAGGGAACGATATTGGGATGCTTGCCCAGGGCAGCGTGGTAGGACCGCGCCCACGTGCGAAGCGCACCGCGCCAATCGTCAGAGTCGAAGCCGCTCACGTCGACGGACTCCATGATGACGTTCGCGACGTCGTCGAGTAGCTCGTCCTTGTTGGCGTAATGGCTGTACAGCGATGGTGCTTGCACGCCGAGAACGGTGGCGAGTTTGCGCATCGAGAAGTCGGTCAAACCGTGCTCGTCGACCAATTTCAGGGCGGTGTCCCTGATGATCGGCTTGCTCAGTAGTGGAATCCGCGGTCGCGCCATCGCACACCCTTTCGTGTGAAAGTACTGGACAACCTTACACCGTGAGTTTATTATCCAATTAACCTAACAGTGTTCGGGAACGTGGAGGATCAGATGACGCGGGTGTTCGAGAACAAGGCCGATCTCCTGGGGGCGGTCGGTGAAACGCTGGGCTCGAGCGAGTGGGTCGAGGTCACCCGCGAGATGGTCCATCAATTTGCCGACGCGACCGGTGACCATCAGTGGATTCACGTCGACGACGAAAGGGCAAAGCGTGAATCACCTTTCGGCGGTCCGATTGCCCACGGGTATCTGACTCTCTCGCTCCTGCCGCTTCTGTCGAAGTCCGTGTACCGCATCGATGGGGCGAAGATGGTCGTCAACTACGGGTCCGACAAGGTTCGATTCCCGAGTCCGGTGCCGGTCGGAGCCAAGGTTCGAAACACTGCAGTGCTCTCCGCGATTGAAGAGTTGCCGAACGGTTCACTACAGAGTCAGATCACCAACACCGTCGAGATCGAAGGCGTGGGCAAACCTGCCGTCGTTGCGCAGACCGTCGCGCGAATCTTGTTCTGAAATCCTGCAAGAAGAAAGCAGACTCCACATGAATCTCGAACTGACCACTGAGGAAGTTGCGTTCCGCGAGGAGATGCGAAAGTTCTTCACCACCGAATTCTCGCCCGAACTTCGAGCACGTGCAGCCGGATTCGGAAAGCTGACTCGTGAGGACATCGTTGCGGGTCAACAGATTCTGAACGCACACGGGTTGGCGGTTCCACACTGGCCGGTCGAATGGGGTGGCAAGGACTGGACTCCGGTTCAGCGCCACATCTATTCCGAGGAAATGCAGTTGGCGTCGGTACCCAACCCGTTGCCGTTCAACGTGAGCATGGTTGGGCCCGTTATCGCTGCCTTCGGTTCGCAGGAGCAGAAGGAGAAATTTCTCCCCGCTACGGCCAACGCCGATATCTGGTGGTGCCAGGGTTTTTCGGAACCAGAAGCCGGTTCGGATCTCGCTTCACTCAAGACGGCTGCTGTCCGTGACGGCGCGGATTACATCGTCAACGGTCAGAAGACGTGGACTACTCTCGCGCAGCACGCCGAGTGGATCTTCTGTCTGGTTCGGACAGATGCCAGTGCCCAGAAGCGTCAGGCAGGAATTTCGTTCCTGCTCATCGATTTGGCGACTCCCGGCATCACGATTCGTCCCATCAAACTGATCGACGGCAGCGTCGAGGTCAACGAGGTGTTCTTCGACAACGTCCGTGTTCCTGCGGAAAATCTTGTCGGCGAGGAGAACAAGGGCTGGGACTACGCCAAGTTCCTGCTCGGCAACGAACGCACGGGCGTCACGCGGGTCGGGTTCTCCAAAACTCTTGTCGCCACGGCAAAAGAGAAGGCGCGGGAGGTTCGCGTCGGAACCGGCACCCTCCTCGATGATCCGTTGTTCGCGGCTCGGTTGGCTGAGCTGGAAAACGATTTGCTTGCGCTGGATCTGACTCAACTGCGAGTTGTGGCGAGTTCGGCAGACGGCAAGCCGAACCCGGCGTCCTCGCTGCTCAAGCTCCGCGGCTCCGAATTGCAGCAGGCAGCAACGGAATTGCTGATGGATGTTGCGGGTCCGGACTCGTTGCCGGTGAATACGGTCGAGATCGACTCGCCGGAGTGGGCGCAGCAAGCGGCGCCGCGCTACCTGAACTACCGGAAGGTTTCCATCTACAGCGGATCAAGTGAGGTGCAGCGCTCCATCATTGCCTCCTCGATTCTCGGATTGTGAGCATCTGACATGAATTTCGAACTCGACGACGAGCAGACGATGCTTCGCGACACGACGCGTGAATTGCTCAACCGCAGCTACGACGCGGAGAAGCGCAACGCCACCTCGGCTACTGACGAGGGATGGAATGCCGCGGTGTGGAAGCAGTTCGCGGAGCTCGGGCTGCTCGGCCTGCCGTTCGCGGAGTCTGACGGCGGAATGGGCGCTGGACCGGTCGAGACCATGGTCGTGATGACCGAACTGGGCCGAGCGCTTGCACCCGAGCCGTACTTGGGTGGTGTTCTGATCCCCGGCGGTTTGATCGCGGCTGTCGGTTCGGCAGATCAGCGGGCGCGGCTCCTGCCGGCGCTCAGCGACGGGACCACTCTGTCGGCCTTCGCGCATACGGAACCCGGCATGCGCTGGCCGGTCGCCACCGTCACGACCACGGCGACGCAGTCGGGATCGGGGTGGACTATCACCGGCGTCAAGAACCCGGTCCTGCAGGGCGACAGCGCGCACGTCGTGGTCGTCAGCGCCACACTTCCAGGCGGCGGCACCGGTCTCTTCCTGGTGGATGCGGAGGGCTCAGGTGTCACACGGAGCACGTATGCCACCCACGACGGCCGTCGCGGTGCGCAGTTCACGTTCACCGATGCCGCGGCCGAACAACTTGGTGAGGGCGGCGATGTCACGGCGGCGATCGTCGAAGCAGAGGTCCGGGCGCAGGCAGCTCTGTGCGCCGAGGCGATCGGAATCATGACCGAGGCGCTGCGACTGACGACGGATTATCTGAAGCAGCGCAAGCAGTTCGGTGTTCCGCTCGCGAAGTTCCAGACGCTGACGCATCGTGCGGCCGACATGTACGTCGCTCTCGAACTGGCGAGCAGCATGAGTCTGTACGCCACCATGGCCATCGCCGACGGTGTGATCGATCCGACCGTCGCGTCGCGAGCGAAGCTGGCTGTCGGTCGTGCCGCGCATCAGATCGGTCAGGAAGCAATTCAAATGCACGGTGGTATCGGTATGACAGCCGAGTATCCGGTCGGGCACTACGTCTCGCGGCTGGTGGCCATCGAACACACTTTGGGCGCATCGGACGATCACCTCAGGGTGCTGGCCGGCGGCGTCTCGAACTATTCGATGGTTGACGTCACGGAGTAGATCGGTGGGTGAAGATAACGGGAGGTCATGCGCAGGTCGCGTGGCCTCCCTTGTCTGTGCGGGGGCCGGCCCGCGGTATTCGAGGTCGAGTAAAATCCCTGTGATCAGTCCGAGAAGAGAAAGGGATCGAAGTGACCGCGCATACCGAGCAGCTCGAGTTCCAAGCAGAAACACGTCAGCTGCTGGATCTGATGGTTCATTCAATCTATACGAACAAGGACAGCTTCCTTCGTGAGTTGATCTCCAACGCTTCGGACGCGCTGGACAAACTTCGCCTCGAGTCGTACCAGGACAAAGACCTCAACGTCGACGTCTCCGATCTGCATATCGAGATCGACATCGACAAGGCGGCACGCACCCTGACCATCCGCGACAACGGCATCGGAATGTCGCGTGACGAGGTCGTCGACCTGATCGGCACGCTCGCCAAGTCCGGCACCGCCGAGGTGCGTCGTAAGCTCAAGGAAGCCAAGGATGCAGCGGCATCGGAAGAACTGATCGGTCAGTTCGGCATCGGCTTCTACTCCACGTTCATGGTGGCGGACAAGGTCACGCTGCTGACCCGCCGCGCCGGTGAAGATCACGCGACGCGCTGGGAGTCGACCGGCGAAGGCACGTACACGCTCGAGCATGTGAACGAGGCGCCGCAGGGCAGCTCCGTGACCCTGCACCTGATGCCCGAGGATTCCGAGAACGGCCTGCACGACTACACGTCGGAATGGAAGATCAAGGAACTGGTCAAGAAGTACTCCGACTTCATCGCGTGGCCTATCCGCATGGATGTCGCTCGTACGTCGACGCCGGCCGAGGGCGAGGAGCCCGAGGTCACCATCGAGACCGAGACGATCAACTCGATGAAGGCTCTGTGGACTCGTTCCAAGGACGAGGTGTCCGAGGACGAGTACAAGGAGTTCTACAAGCACGTCAGCCACGCCTGGGACGAGCCTCTCGAGGTCATCCCGATGAAGGCCGAAGGTACTTTCGAATACCAAGCGCTGCTGTTCATTCCGTCGACGGCGCCGTTCGATCTGTTCATGCGTGAGCGCAAGGCCGGCATCCACCTCTACGTCAAGCGCGTCTTCATCATGGACGACTGCGAAGAGTTGGTGCCCGATTACCTGCGCTTCGTCAAGGGCGTGGTCGACGCACAAGACCTCTCGCTCAACGTCTCTCGTGAAATTCTGCAGCAGGACCGGCAGATCGCTGCCATCCGTCGTCGTCTGACCAAGAAGGTCCTCTCGACCATCAAGGACATGAAGGCGAACGAGCCCGAGAAGTACTCGACCTTCTGGACCGAGTTCGGACGCGCGCTCAAGGAAGGCCTGATGGCCGATGCCGACAACCGCAAGACGCTGCTCGACATCTCTTCGTTTGCCTCGACCAACAGCGAAGAGGGCGTGACCACTCTCGCCGAGTACGTGGAGCGCATGAAGGACGGCCAGGAACAGATCTACTTCATGACGGGCGAATCCCGTTACCTCATCGAAAGCTCCCCGCACATGGAGGCTTTCAAGGCCAAGGGCCTCGAGGTTCTGGTTCTCACCGACCCGGTGGACGAGATGTGGGTCGACGCTGTCTCGGACTTCGACGGCAAGACCTTCCAGTCGATCGCCAAGGGCGAGGTCGACCTCGACACCGAGGACGAGAAGAAGGCGGCCGAGGCCGAGCGCGAAGAGAAGGAGAAGGAATTCGGCGAGCTGCTGACGTGGCTGACCGAAACCCTGTCCGACGACATCAAGGAAACGCGTCTCTCGACGCGACTGACCACCTCGGCTGCCTGCATCGTCGGCGACGCGTTCAGCATGTCTCCGACGCTCGAGAAGATGTACAAGGCTTCGGGTCAGCCTGTTCCGCACAGCAAGCGCATCCTCGAGCTCAACCCGGAGCACCCGCTTGTCTCGGGTCTTCGGGAGGCGCAGGCCGCCAACGACAATGCGGAGAACCTGACTGAGACGGCTCAGTTGCTCTACGGCATGGCGTTGCTTGCCGAGGGCGGCGAGCTGAGCGACCCGGCGCACTTCACGCGCCTGCTGGCCGATCGTTTGGCCCGCACAGTCTGATCTCGTTCTAGCTCGCTCGAACTCCCGGCACTCACCCTCATTGGTGAGTGCCGGGAGTTTTTTCTTTGATCGTTTTCTAATGAGGACCGTTTCTGTCCGCAATGACTTCTAACGTAGTTCTCACAGGGCAAAGAACCCACGAGCGAAGGAAAAACATCATGAACGCACCGACCACCACCGTCACCGGCGAGCGCGCGGATCTCCTCCAGAGCCTGCGTCAACATCGTGAATTCCTTCTCTTCACGGTCAAGGACCTCACCGACGAGCAGGCTGCTTCGAGGCCGACCGTGAGCGAACTGTGCCTAGGCGGATTGATCAAGCATGTGGGTCAGGCGGAGAAGGGTTGGGTCGACTTCATTCTGGAAGGGCCGGCCGGACTTGGCGGGGACTTCGACCCGACCCAGTGGTCGGAAGAGATGCAACAGGAACGGGCGAACGAATTTGCGATGGTCGAGGGTGAAACCTTGGCAAGCATCGTTTCCGAGTATGAAGGGATCGCGGCCAGGACCGACCAGTTGGTGGCCTCGCTGGACAGCCTTGACATCTCTCATCCACTTCCGAGCGCTCCGTGGTTCGAAGCCGGCGCTCGCTGGTCAGCGCGGCGCGCATTGCTGCACATCATCGCCGAGACGGCCCAGCATGCGGGCCACGCAGACATGCTTCGTGAAGCCATCGACGGATCCAAGACGATGGGTTGATCGACAGCTCGATCAACCGGGATGTTTACACATCACACAAATATGTAACACTAGTGTCTATGAGCACCGAAAAGTCTGCCTTGCAACCGCCGATGCAGTGGGACGCCTGGGGCGATCCGGCCAAGAAGCGTGAACTGTCGGACGCAGTCACATCATTGTTGACCGGATTTCTCGGTGTGTCCGCACCGACTCGCTCGCGCCTCGCCATCGAAGACGTTCAGGTGACTCCGTCCGCCCTGGCTCAGTCGCACGTCGAGGCGCTGGCTGGGCTGGTCGGGGCCGAGTACGTCAGCACCGAGGATTCGGATCGAATCCTTCGGGCCGGTGGCAAGAGCACCCCGGATCTGCTTCGTCGTCGTAGTGCCGAGCCGCAGGACGCACCGGACGCAGTCGTCACTCCAGGGACAGGCGCAGAGGTCGAGCAGGTTCTCCGATACTGCTCTGCCAACCGGATCGCAGTGGTCCCGTTCGGTGGTGGCACCAGCGTCGTCGGCGGGCTCGATCCCATTCGTGACGGGTTCGACGCAGTTCTATCTCTCGATCTGCGCAGGTTCGATCAGCTCGTCGGGTTGGACGAGGAATCGGGCATCGCGACGTTCGGCGGCGGAACCACCGGCCCACGGGCCGAGGAGCTTCTGCGTGAGCACGGTTTCTCGGTCGGGCACTTCCCGCAGAGCTTCCTGTTCGCCACTCTGGGCGGGTTTGCCGCCACCCGGTCTTCGGGGCAGGCGTCGGCTGGATACGGACGTTTCGAGGACATGGTTCAGGGCCTCACTGTTGTCACCCCGAGTGGTGTGGTCGAGACCGGGCGTGCGCCGGCATCTGCCGCAGGCCCCGATCTGGGTGAGCTTTTTGTCGGCTCCGAGGGCACGTTCGGCGTCATCACGCACGTGCGTGTGCGGGTTCACCGCCTGCCCGAGACCACCGTGCGCGAAGGGTGGAGCTTCCCCGACTTCGCCACCGGCGCAGCAGCATTGCGTGAGCTGGTCCAGGAAGGATCGGCTCCGACAGTATTGCGGTTGTCCGACGAGGCCGAGAGTGGCGTGAATCTGGCGACTACCGACAAGATCGGCGAGAACGCTTTCGCGGGTGGTTGCCTCGGCATCACCACCTACGAGGGCACCGCTTCGCACACCGCTGAACGGGTGGCGGAGGCCCGAGCAATTCTCACCGCTCACGGTGGGACTTCGCTCGGTGAGGAGCCCGGAAACAGTTGGGAACACGGGCGATTCGATGCGCCGTATCTGCGTGACGCTCTGCTCGACGTCGGCGCACTGTGTGAAACCCTCGAGACAGCAACCACCTGGGGTAACCTCGCGAACCTGCGCTCCTCGGTCACCGAAGCGCTGACCAAGGCTCTCGTCGAGCAGGGGACTCAGCCGCTCGTCATGTGCCACATTTCTCACACGTACAAGACCGGTGCTTCGCTGTACTTCACAGTAGTCAGCGCGCAGACCGAGGATCCGATCGCTCAGTGGCACAAGGCGAAAACTGCCGCTGGCGATGCGATCATCGCCGCCGGTGGCACGATCACCCATCATCACGCAGTCGGAGCTGACCATCGCCCGTGGATGAAGGACGAGATCGGCGAATTGGGCGCGAATATCCTTCGCGCAGTGAAGAATGCAGTGGACCCTGCCGGCATCCTCAATCCTGGAAAGCTGATTCCGTGACCGAAACCCGCAGTCAGATCGAGAAGGTTACCGTCCTGATCAATCCGATGGCGGGACATGGTCACGCGCCTGCAGCCGGACGCAAAGGTGTTGCGCGACTGCGTGCTCGGGGAGTTGCCGTCACCGAGATTATCGGAACCGACGCCGACGACGCCAAGAAGTTGGCGCGTCGTGCGATCGAGGAGGGCACCGACGCGCTGGTGGTGGTCGGCGGCGACGGTGCCATCAGCATCGGATTGCAGGCTGCCGCGTTGACCGATACTCCTATCGGGCTTATCCCGGCGGGCACCGGGAACGATCACGCCCGTGAGTTCGGCATTCCCACAGGCGATCCCGAGGCAGCCGCCGACGTGATCGCCGACGGCGTCGTGCAGCAGTCCGACCTGGCGAAGATCACGCTTGCCGACGGTTCCGTCGTCTGGTCGGGAACGATCATCGCCAGCGGATTCGATTCGCTGGTCAGTGAACGGGCCAATCGGATGTCGTGGCCAAAGGGACCGATGCGCTACAACTTGGCGATGCTCGCCGAGTTGGCGAAGATGAAGCCGCTGCCGTACCGGATCGAACTCGACGACGAGGTCATCACGGTGGACGCGACGCTCGTGGCTGTCGGCAACGGCCGCTCGTACGGTGGCGGCATGCTCATCACTCCGGGCGCGTCGAAGTCTGATGGGTTGCTGGATCTGACCGTCGTCGGGCACGGTTCGAGGTTGCGTCTGGTGCGCCTGTTTCCGCGGGTGTACAAGGGAACTCACGTCTCCTTGGATGCGGTGCAGACGTATCGGTCGAAGAAGGTGCGGTTGGTCTCCGAGGGCATCATCGCCTACGCGGACGGTGATCGGGTGGGGCCGTTGCCCATCACGATCGAGGCAGTTCCCATGGCGCTCAACATCTTGACGCACACTCGGATCTGAGTTGGTTCTGCCGGTCACGCGGTAGCAGTGGTGTAAGACTTCTCGGATGAACGAATCGAGGAGGTCGGTGCACCGCCGCACTGCGTGGACGTCGGAGCGGTGGCAGCTCACCACCGACATCCCCTTGACCGCTGCGGCCTGCCTGTTCTTGGTGGCGTACGCGTACCAAGTCCTGGCGCAACCGACTGGCTTCCCGCATCGCCTGACCGAATGGATCATGTGGGCCGCGTGGTTCGTATTTGCCGTCGACTACGCAGTTCGCCTGTGGTTGGCTCCTGCACGCGGTCGCTGGTTCGTCAGGCATCTCTTGGATTTGGCGATGGTGGTGCTACCCATGCTGCGTCCCTTGCGCCTCCTTCGATTGGTCACCCTGCTTGCAATAGTCCACCGCTCGAGCGGGCAAAGCTTGCGTGGACGAGTGGTTGTTTACGCCACCGGGGCTACGGCCTTGCTGATCGGTGTCGCGGCACTGGCCATGCTCGACGCCGAGCGGCACGCTGAGGGCGCCGCCATCACGTCGTACGGGACGGCGTTGTGGTGGGCGATGGAGACGGTTACGACCGTCGGTTACGGAGACATGGCTCCTGTCACTACAACCGGGCGCCTGATCGCCGGAGCGTTGATGATCGGCGGAATTGCATTGCTGGGCATCGTGACTGCCACACTCGCTTCCTGGTTGGTCGAGCGAGTGGCGGAACAGGACGAGGCAGGGCAGGCCGCGACGCGTAAGCAGGTGGCAGATCTGTCCGTGGAGGTCCGAGCATTGGCCACCCGCACGCACCGAGTCGATCTCGCGTCCGTCGATACCGATTCGCTGCGTCGCGAACTGGCGTCGAGGGGAGTCGTGGCGCAGCATGCACCTTCGGACAATTGACCCGCAGTACAGCAAACAATAGAACGATGGTCTGATAATCTTGCGTGATGGTGGCGACCCATGGATTCCAGCGCGCGCGCAGGCCCGAGCAGATCGAAGCACGTCGGTGCGCGATTCTCGACGCAGCTCGCGCGATGCTCGGGTCCAAGCCAGTCGCAGACATCAGTCTGCGTGAGCTCAGTGAGAGCGTCGGCCTCGCGAAGTCGAACGTGCTCCGGTACTTCGACAGTCGCGAGGCCATCTTTCTCGAAGTGCTCGACGAGAACTGGGTAGCGTGGCTGGACGGGTTGTCCGAGTCGTTGACTCCGACCAGTGACGACTCACCGTTTGCCGCTGAAATTCATGTGGCATCCGCGGTTGCGGAATCGCTTGTCTCACAGCGGTTGCTGTGCGAGTTGATGAGCGTCATGGCCGGTGTCCTCGAAAGAAACATCTCCGTCGACTTCGCCCGTGACTTCAAGAAGCGGGCGACGGTCAACTCGGGAAGGTTTGCGTCGCTGGTTCATTCGCAACTGCCCCATCTCTCGGAGGGCGACGCCGCTCAATTCGCCAAGGTAACCCTGGTGATCGTTGCCGGCTTGTGGCCGACTGCCGAGCCGACTGAATCCATGGTCGTCGTACTGAACGAGATGCAGGCGCCCCCAGCCTCCGACATGTTCGCAGTCGGCCTGCGTGAAGGTCTGATCAACCAGCTCGTCGGGTTGTCGGCGCGAGCGGCAACCCGAACGAGCTGAGAACGATCAGGCGCTGTGCAGCGTCAGAACGGTTATCTCGCTCGGTGCGAACACCCTGAAGGGCGGACCCCAGAATCCGGTTCCCCGGCTGGTGTACAGCTGCGTACGTTCTCCGTGCCTGGTAAGCCCGTGCACCGACGGTTGATCGAGTTTCACCAGAAAGTTGAAGGGCCAGATCTGTCCGCCGTGGGTATGACCGGCGAGCTGCAGATCCACTCCCGCGGAAGCGGACTGAGTAACCTGCTTCGGTTGGTGGGCGAGCATCAGGATCGGCAATTCGGGGTCGGAGCCGGCCAGGGCCATGTCGAAGTTCGCGCCGTGCCCGTCCAGTTTCGATCCCAACGCTGTCGCATCGTCGACGCCGGCGATGACCAGTCTGTCTCCGCCCTTGGTGACGACGAGGTGGCGGTTGTGCAGCGCGTCCCAGCCGATCGAGGTCATGTAGTCGAGCCACTCCTGAGCCTCGTGGAAGTACTCGTGATTGCCGGTCACGTAGACGCGAGCGAGCCCGGCTTCGACCGATGCGAGGGGGGTCGCTTGGCCGAGGCGCTGCTCTACCGTTCCGTCGGCGATGTCACCGACGTGGGCCACGATGTCGGCGTCGAGATCGTTGACTGCCGCGATCACGCGCTCGGACCACTTCTCGCGATTGATCGGCCCGAAGTGAGTGTCGGTGATCGCGACTACCCGAAGTTTGTCCATCCCCGCACCAAGGCGGGGGATGGTGACGTCGACCTGCTTGATCCGTGGCAGTCTCATGGCTTCCCGGTAGCCCCAGATCAGCAGAAGGGCCGAGATGATCAGTGCGGCAACGGCGACGATTCTCGATCGAAGCGGGTCATCCACGCCGCCGACGAGCAGTCCGAGCCTCAGAACTTCGCCGAGCAGGGTCCACACGAACACGACCCAGATGATTCCGAGGAGTGCGTCGCCGATCAGGCGAACTGGATCGCGGTCGGTGTGTCCGTGGCTGAGCACCATGCTCGCAGGCAGGGCGATCAAGAGGGCGGCAAACAGAACGGTGCCGAAAACTGCCACCGCCGTCGGCCAGTCCGGCCGGATGAACAAGCTCCACCATGGGTACACGAACAACAGAGCCAAGATCGACGCGACAATCGCGGATATGGCAACGATCCGCAACGGTCTGCGGCGCGGAACTCGAGCGACGTCGGTCGCCTGGGGTGTAGTCACCCCGTCCAGAGTAAAGGTCCACTGGTCTATTAACAAGGGGACAGTGGTCCGCTATCGGAATGTCGGTGTTCTCGGATAGGTTTCCGAACGTTGAAACTCGGCCAGTGATCAGGTGGGTGGCGCATGGAGAAGTACGACGTCAAGAAGGCATACAAGGATCTCTATTCCCCCGGGCGCCGCGATTTTGCCCTCGTGACCGTCCCGCGCTTCGGCTACTTCGCCGTCGACGGTCACGGTGATCCCAACACTGCCACCGAGTACTCCGAGGCGCTCGAAGCGCTGTATTCGGTGTCCTACGCGACCAAATTCGCGAGCAAGAAGGAACTGGATCGCGACTTCGTCGTGGGCCCGCTGGAAGGGTTGTGGCGGGCAGATGACCCCGAGGTGTTCGTGACGCGGGACAAGTCGTCGTGGGATTGGACGATGATGATCTCGCAACCGGAGTGGATCACGGAGACGGAACTGTCTGCGTCGATTGACGCAGTCCGGGCCAAGGCAGTGCGGGCCAAGAAGGAGATTGCCGCTCTCGACAAGGTCAGGTTTCTCGAGTTGGAGGAAGGTCTGTCCGTCCAGATTCTTCACGTCGGCTCGTACGACGACGAAGCTCCCACCCTGGACCGGCTGCACAACACGTTCATCCCGTCGAACGGCCTGAGCTTCAACGGCGATCATCACGAGATCTACCTCAGCGACGCTCGCCGGACGCCGCCCGAGAAACTGAAGACGGTTCTGCGTCAGCCTGTTTCGAGGTAGTGATTACGGCTCGAGGCCGCGCAGCTTCTCGAGGTCGCGTCGCTCGCGTTTGGTCGGTCTGCCGGCGCCACGATCACGTCGCGGAATGGACGCGATCAGTTCGGGCGGTGGTGGGGGCGGCGAATTGTCCTGCAGGCAATCGGCGGCCAGCACGGCGCTGACTCGCTTCGTGATCGGCTTGACCACGACGACGATGCGCTCGATGCCGGATACACGCACCCGCACCTCGTCGCCGGCTTTCACCTGCTGAGCTGCCTTTGCCGACGTTCCGTTGACCCGAACGTGTCCCGATCGGCAGGCGGTCGCCGCCTGCGAGCGTGTCTTGAACAGCCGAACCGCCCACGTCCAGCTGTCCACACGAACACTGATCGCGTCGGAAGGGAGATGAGCTGGCACGCACTCCAGCCTACCGACGAGTGCTCACAGACCCTGCGCGCGGATGCCCGAGTAGGCGCGCGGCGCGTACCGCAGTTGTAGCGGCAGCAGATGCCAGAATCGATCTGTCAATGTCAGGAAGCGGGCGAACCAGAAGTACATTCGTTCGTCGCGCGGCGTCCATTCCCATCCGAGAGTTTCGCGCGCCTTCTCCGGCATCAGTGCCTTGCCGATCCAGTTCGCCACGGCCATCGTGGGGCGTGAGGTCAGACGCCACAGCCACGTCGGAACCTTCGGAGCCGGTGCGATGTCGTGCTCGGCGATGCGCGTCGACCATTTTGTGGTGTGGGTGTTGATCAGGTGGTTGTCGAGCATGTCTTCCCAGTACGTGCGAAAACTCGCGTAGTCGTCGAAAGCCGGTCGATCGGTGAGACCGTAACAACGCCAACAGGTTACGGCCTCACGGACAAGCTGGTCCTTCTGCTCCGGTGTGAACTTCTTGTATGCAAATCGTTCGTTGAAATCGAGTATCACCTCGAAGAACGTGACGTGAGTCCACCAGAAAGTGTCAGGAGCGAGGGCGTGGTAGCGCCCGCCGGTTTCGTCTGTTCCTTTGAGATCGGTGTGGAAGTTGCGAACGAGCGTGCCTGTGCCCTCTTCGGTCCGGTCGTACACGACCCCGTAGATGGGAGGAAGTGAGCGGAACAGGCGGTCAAGCGGATTGTCGAAGAAGTTCGAATGATCTTGCAGCGCTCCACTTACCGCGGGGTGCATGTTCTGCAGCGTGCCTGCGCGTCCGAGATACAGCAGACCGCGAACGTCGCCGAAGTGTGTCCACGTCAGGGAACCGGGGCCGATCGGATCGGCTCGTAGTTCCCGGGGCTCTGGTCGCGCCTGGGGCTTAGGTCGACGAGTATCGGTGTCCGGATCGCTGCTCATCTGGTTGACCCTCCGCCTGCGCTCATGTGACAACGGTTGTTGTCACATGATGACTTTTGCTGCGCCGCGCGAATTTGTCAATGGATTCGGCTAGATCTGCCCGAAAACAACTCCGGCCCCTCACCTGCAACAGGTGAGGGGCCGGAAGAGTGAAGCGGTCGGACTCAAGCGTATTCGTAGAAGCCGCGACCGGTCTTCTTGCCGAGGCGACCGGCGTCGACCATGCGGCGAAGCAGCGCCGGCGGAGCGTAGTGCGGTTCTGCGAATTCCGCGTACAGCGACTCCGCTGCTGCGAGAGCGATGTCGAGACCGACGGTGTCGAGCAGCGTCAGCGGGCCCATCGGGTAGCCGCAGCCGCCCTTCATGGCCTCGTCGATGTCTTCTGCTGTGGCGTAGCCGGATTCGAGCATCCGGACAGCCTGGCACAGGTACGGGATGAGCAGAGCGTTGACGATGAAGCCCGAACGGTCGCCCGCGCGAACCGTCTTCTTGCGCAAGGTGTTCTTGGCGTAGTCGGTGACGGCGAGAACGGTCTCTTCGGACGTCGTCAGGCTGACCACGATCTCCACGAGCGGCATGACCGGCACGGGGTTGAAGAAGTGAACGCCGACAACCTGGCCGGGGCGCGAGGTGGCCTTGGCGATCTTGATGACGGGGATCGACGACGTGTTGGTCGCCAGAATGCCTGCAGGCTTGACGATCTTGTCGAGCTTGCCGAAGATCTCGTACTTGAGAGCTTCGATCTCGGGAGCAGCTTCGATCACCAGATCGCGATCGGCGAACTCTTCCATGTCCAAGGTGACGCGGACGCGTGCGATCGCGGCGTCGGCGTCTTCCTGGGTGATCTTGCCCTTGGCGACGCCGCGGTTGATCGACTTGGCGATCCGTTCGCGAGCAGCGGCGGCAAATTCTTCTTTGGTTTCGAGCACCAGTACCGAGCTACCGGCTTTTGCACAAACTTCGGCAATGCCGGCACCCATGGTGCCGCCGCCGATTACGCCTACGAGTTCCACAATTCTCCTCAAAAATTAGGGGCAAGCCCCTGTGCGCCGTTCCGGTAGTCAGAACTACCAGAAAGGCGCACAGGGGCGCGAAGTGCCTTACTTCAACAGCGCACGCGACATCACGACGCGCTGAATCTGGTTGGTGCCTTCGTAGATCTGCGTGATCTTGGCGTCGCGCATCATGCGCTCGACCGGGAAGTCGGTGGTGTAGCCGGCGCCACCGAACAGCTGCACGGCGTCGGTGGTGACCTCCATGGCAACGTCCGAAGCGAAGCACTTCGCCGCAGCGGAGATGAAGCCGAGGTTCTTCTCGCCACGCTCGGCGCGTGCTGCGGAGGTGTAAACCATCAGACGTGCGGCTTCGACCTTCATCGCCATGTCCGCGAGCATGAACTGAACAGCCTGGAAGTCGCTAATGGACTTGCCGAACTGCTTGCGATCCTTGGTGTACGCCAGCGCCGCGTCGAGTGCGCCCTGGGCCAGGCCGACAGCCTGAGCACCGATGGTGGGACGCGTGTGGTCGAGGGTCTCGAGTGCCGTCTTGAAGCCGGTGCCCGGTTCGCCGATGATGCGGTCGCCGGGGATGCGGCAGTTCTCGAAGTACAGCTCAGCGGTGGGGGAGCCCTTGATGCCGAGCTTCTTTTCCTTCGGTCCGACGACAAAGCCCTCGTCGTCCTTGTGGACCATGAAAGAGGAGATGCCGTTTGCGCCCTTGTCGGGATCGGTGACAGCCATGACGGTGTACCAGGTGGACTTGCCGCCGTTGGTGATCCAGCACTTGGAGCCGTTGAGGATCCAGTCGTCGCCGTCAGCCTTTGCGCGGGTACGCATCGAAGCGGCGTCGGATCCGGCTTCACGCTCGGACAGTGCGTACGACGCCATTCCGCCGTTCACGAGGTCCGGGAGCACCTTGGACTTGAGCTCTTCGGAACCCTTGAGGATCAGGCCCATGGTGCCGAGCTTGTTCACAGCGGGGATCAGCGAGGAGGATCCACAGACGCGGGCGACTTCCTCGATGACGATGCAGGTGGCGACGGAATCGGCGCCCTGGCCGTCGTAAGCCTCGGGAACGTGGATGGCGTTGAAGCCGGACGCGTTGAGAGCGGTGAGCGCTTCCTCGGGGAAACGTGCGTTCTCGTCGACGTCCTTGGCGTACGGCGCGATTTCCTTCTCGGAGAGTCCGCGGATAGCAGCCCGCAGTTCGTCGTGCTCTTCGTTCAGTGCGAAGAGATTGAAATCCGGGTTTCCTGCCATGGGAACGCTCCTTGGTGAAGGTGGCTTGAAGGCGGTCGGTGCGGCTCCGGCGTTACCAGCGAGATTCGCGGACAGACCGGTGCCCATGACCCCAGTCAAACACGGCACTGAGTGCCAGGTCAAGGGATGGGTGTGTGAAGTTTCGGTGCACGAGCAGTGTCAGCCGAGTTGTTCGTGGATTTTTCTGCTGATCTCATCAGCGGACGTGCCCGGGGCAAAGGCTACTACCAGCACGGACTTCGATTCTGGCGTGCTGGTCTTGGACCCGGGTGCCACGCCGTACGTCCGCCGAACGTCGAGCAATGCCTGACTTAGTGCATCAGCTGTGGCGTCCTCGTCGCCTTTGATCATGCTTCGCAAGAGGTAGTTGTGGCACGCGGTGACAGCTGCGGCAAAACCGACAACCTCGAGGACAGGTTCGCGGGGCACAGCGCTGCGCAGGTAGTCGACGAAGAGGCGCTCGTAGCGGAATCCGGTGACGAGTTCGCGGTCGCGAAGAGCCGGAACATGCTGTACGACGCGGTATCGCCGCATCGACAGGTCTCGGTTCCTGCGGAAGAAATCGAACACCAGTCCCGCGGCCTCGCACACGGACGCCCAGGGGTCGGCGGAATCGGACGCGAGGAACTCTGCGACGTGTTCGAGGAGGGACTCGTGATCGGCGAAGATCACGTCTTCCTTGGAGCGGAACTGCCGGAAGAACGTCCGACGCGACACACCGGCGGCAGCGGCGATCTGCTCGACGGTGGTGGCTTCGTACCCGTTCTCCGAGAACAACCGGATCGCTTGAGACGCGACGTGTACCCGAAACTGTGCGGGGTCAGTTCCGGGTACATCGGAGCGCTCGGTCATGGATGCAAGTATCCAGGTTTCGTCGGCGTCAGTTGTCGGCGCGTAGCTGGAACTTGAGAACCTTGCCGGTGGGGGTGCGAGGAAGGTCGAGCGGGAAGACGATGTCGCGGGGAACCTTGTACCCGGCCAGCAAAGTGCGGGTGTGCTCGACGATGTCTTCGGCGGATGCCTGTAATCCCTTGCCCAGCACCACGAATGCCTTCGGGCGCTCGCCCCACTTCTCGTCCGGAACGCCGACGACTGCCACGTCGATCACCGCGGGGTGACTCATGATTGCCTGCTCGACCTCGACGGTGGAGATGTTCTCGCCGCCTGAGATGATGATGTCCTTCGCGCGGTCCTTGAGCTGGATGTATCCGTCGGGATGCATGACGCCGAGGTCGCCGGAATGGAACCAACCACCGGCAAATGCTTCGGCTGTCGCGGCCTCGTCGCGGTAGTACCCGAGCATCACGTTGTTGCCGCGGAGCACGATCTCACCCATGGTCTGGCCGTCGGCGGGGACGTCGTTCATCTCGGCATCGACAACGCGAGCATTTTCGGCCTGCACCATGCCGACTCCCTGACGCGAGAGAAGTGCGGCGCGCTCGGACTGCGGCTTGTCGTCCCAGGCTTCCTGGTATTCGCAGATCGTGTAGGGGCCGTACACCTCGGTGAGGCCGTAGACGTGAACCACGGTGACACCGATGTCTTCGAGTTTTCCGATGATCGTCGGTGACGGGGGAGCGCCGGCGGTGGTGATGCGCAAGGCGTCGACCTTGTGGGCCTGGTCTGCGTCGGCGATGGTGGAGCAGACGGTAGGAGCGCCGCACAGATGTGTCACGCCCAGATTGTCGATGGCGTCCCAGATCGCATCGGCGCGGACCGCGCGCAGGCAGATATGTGTGCCCGCGGCCTGAGTGACGGCCCACGGCGTGCACCACCCGTTGCAGTGGAACATCGGCAGTGTCCACAGATACTTCGTCGCTCCGTCGAAGCCGTTGTGGAATGTCTCGCCGAGCGAGTTCAGGTACGCCCCGCGGTGGGAGTACATGACGCCCTTGGGTTTTCCGGTGGTACCCGAGGTGTAGTTGATGGCGATGCACTGCTGCTCGTCGTCGACGCCCCAGTGCAGTGGCTGATCGGAGAGAGCTTCGCCTTCGGCAATCAGATCGGCGTACTGCCCGGTGACGATTCCGGTGGGAACGTCCGGATAGGGGACGGTGGAGTCCGGGATCTCGACGATCTCACGCAGGCTCCCCACGTTTGCCTTGGACGAGGTGACCGAACCGACGAATTCGGAGTCCACGAACAGGATCGTGGTTCCCGAGTGATCGAGAATGTATTCGAGTTCGGGACCGGCGAGGCGTGAGTTCAGGGCGATCAGGACCCCGCCGGCGAGGGGGACGGCAAAATGCGCGAACAGCATCTCGGGTACGTTCGGCGCCAGGTATGCAACGCGGTCACCGGGCTGAATGCGTTCACGCAGGACGCGGGCCAGAGCCGCGACCTCGTCACCGAACTCTCGGTACGAGTAGGTCCGGTCGCCGTGAACGACGGCGGTGCGCTCGGGGAACACCGCGGCGCTGCGCTCGAGAAAGCGCAGCGGACTGAGCGGGGTGTTGTTGGCTGCAACAGCTGTCGGGACAGACACGGTTCCTCCGAAGGCGACGTGGCACGGTTGGTGTCACGATAAGTGTGATCGGCACTACAAATGGCCTGGATGCACGCTATTGCCCAGCCAAAGGTGCCGCTACCCTCTGAATTGGGTACGTGGAGGTGAGAGTGAGCAGGGTACTGAGACCGAGCGACGACGACGCGTTGCGCGCCGAACTGCGTCGGCTGCACCCCAAAACCGAGTTGCCGGTTCTGTTCGGCGGCTGCGTCAGCGACCGGTCGCTGACCATCACCGGTCACGTCGGCACGCGCAGCAACATCCTGCGAAACCTGCGGATCGACGCCGAATGCGGACTCGGCGGTCGGGCGATCGCAGAACAACGACCGGGCGCGGTCCAGGACTACGCGAACTCGTCGCACATCACTCACGACTACGACTATGAAGTGGGTACCGAAGCGATTGAATCCTTGATGGCAGTCCCCATCGTCGTACGCGGGGTTACTCGCGGAGCGATCTACGGAGGACTGCGTGCCAACCTGCCGATCGGCGACGTGATCGCAGAGACGATGATGCGATCGTCGTACGCGTTGGCCCGAGAATTCGAGATTCGCGACGAAGTGGATCGTCGGGTGGCGATGCTCGATACCGCTGCGGTGGAACATGGTTCGAACCGCGATGCCCAGATATCCGAAGGGTTGACCGAGAGCGTCCTGGCGCTCGGCGAGATCGCGGCGAACCTCGAGGACATGGCTCTCAGCGCGCAGGTCCTCGCGGTCGAGGCAAAGTTGCGGGCGTTGGCGTCGCCGAAACCTTCCGCGAACACTCCAGTCGCGAACACCGTTGTCCTGTCGCCACGCGAGCGGGAGGTGATGGGGTACGTCGCTCTCGGACTGCGCAATGCCGAGATCGCCGAGAGGTTGTCCCTGAGCGTCGAAACGATCAAGACGTACATGAGGAATCTGATGGGAAAACTCGACGTCCGCAGTCGTCACGAAGCGGTCGTGGAAGCGCGGCGGCAAGGTTTGATTCTGTGAGGGCTTGATTCTCTGATCGGTCCCGCCAAGCGGAATTTCGGAACTGCGTCGCCACTCCGGTTGATATGACGGACCTCACTATCGGCAGAGTTCGACACGAGTGATGAGGGCATCGATGCAGGATTTGTTCGACAACAACGACATGACCGGCCTGGCCGAAGCGATCAAGAGCGGCGACGTCTCCGCCAAGGAAGTCCTCGAGTTCAGTCTGGACAGGCTCGACGAGCGCAACCCGGCAGTCAACGCGGTGATCAGTGAGCGCCGAGAGGAAGCGCGCAACGAGGTATCAGGCGGCCTGCCGGATGGTCCACTGCAGGGCGTCCCGTTCGTGATCAAAGACCTCGGCATGGACGTCGCAGGATTGCCGAGCACCAATGGATCTCGATTGTTCGCCGACGCTGTGGCAGAAAAAGATTCGACGCTCGTCGAGCGCTACCGCCAGGCTGGTCTGGTTGTCATCGGCAAGACGAACACCCCGGAGTTCGGCAAGAACGCGAGTACCGAACCTGCGCTGTTCGGACCCACCCGTAACCCTTACGCCCTTGATCGTTCGCCCGGCGGATCTTCGGGTGGCACGGCTGTAGCTGTTGCCGTCGGGATCGTGCCAGGCGGGCATGCCAGCGACGGTGGTGGATCGATCCGTATTCCCGCATCGGCCTGCGGCCTGGTAGGCCTCAAGCCGAGCCGAGGACGTACTCCGACGGCACCGGCGCGCACGCTCTTCTCGTCGCCGATGAGTGTTCATCACGCGCTCACCCGAAGTGTCCGCGACACTGCGCTGCTTCTCGATCTGTCCGCCGGGCCGACAGTGGGCGATCCTTACGTGATCCTGGCGCCGAAGCGGCCGTACATCGAGGAAGTGGGTGCCGATCCCGGACGGTTGCGGATCGGTCTGAGTAACGCTCTTCCTGACGGCACACCGGTGGACCCGGAGTGCTCGGCCGTCGCGACCGGTGTTGCCGGCCTGCTCGAAGAACTCGGTCACGATGTCACCGAGAGTGCCCCGAACTTTCCGCTCGATGCGCTCACTGCCGGGCTTTCGGTGTTGATGGGCATTCCGATGACGATCGAGGTCGACGAACGACTCGACGCCCTGAACCGCGCGATCCGCGACGACGACCTCGAGCCGATGGCGCGGATGATCTACGACCGCGCGAAGTCCGAAAGTGCGACGAACGTTGTCAAGGCATTGCAGGAACTCGAGCGGGCCGCCCAGGTGATCGGTGCGTTCTTTGTCGATCACGACCTGTTGCTGACTCCGACGATGGCTCGGCCGGCAGCTCCGCTCGGTCTGCTCGATACGGCGAATCCTATGTCGATCTGGGAGCATTCGGCCGGGTACAGCGGCTTGACCAGTCCGTTCAACAGTTCAGGTCAGCCGGCGATTTCCTTGCCGATGGGTCATGACTCGGCCGGCGTTCCGATCGGCGTGCAGTTGGTCGGCGCGTTCGGCCGTGAAGATCTGCTGATTCAGGTTGCGTCGCAGCTCGAAACAGCCCGTCCGTGGTCCATTGCGCCGGTGTGGCCGCCGGTCCCGGCGTAGCGCGCGGTCGTCCGAGCCGGGGAGGACGTCAGGCGATGATGCGAATCGGCCACTGGCCGTTCACATCTGCCACGTCCCTCCCTTGGCTGAGAAGGTACTCGGCGAAATCGCGTTGCCGCTCGGCGTGCCAATCGGCTTGATCGACCATGAGATCGAGCCCCAGGATGTCGGGGAACCGCACGGCCAACTCGCGGGCCAACGCTGCCGCAGCTTTGGCATCGGCCTCGGCTTCGTGCGCCGACTCCAATGAAATTCCGTAGTGCTCGCACACGGCCGCAAGCGTTCGCTTGCCCTTGCGGAACGTATCCATCGCCCGATCGATCACGTACGGATCGATCACCAACCCCGGAACGAATGCAGGCTTGCCGATGCGCAGACCCTCGGCATGCATGACCGTCAGATCATAGGAGGCATTGAACGCCACGACGGCGTGATCGCGCGCCCAGGAATTGTGCAGAGCCTCGCGAATCTCTTCGTAGCCCTCGGAATAATCCTGGCCGTGTTGCGCCGCGAACTCGGTGCTGATGCCGTGAACAGCCGAGGCGCCGGCGGGGATGTCGACGCCGGGATCGAGTAGCCACGTGCGTGTTTCGACACTCGAACCGTCAATCACCGCGACGCAGGCACTGACGATACGAGCGGTCGACGGATCCCGCCCCGTGGTCTCGAGGTCGAACGCGCAGATCGGGCGATCGGACCAGCTACTCATCGGGGGCCTTTCGGTGCAGAACGTCATGTCCGAATCACTATGCACCCCCCTACCGACACAAACGACGAACAGCCACCTCCGGGGTGACGGTGGAGGTGGCTGCTGCGTGACTGTGTGACGGACCTACAGAATCTCGGTTCCGACCGTGAAGCGATCCATGACGTCTTCGCGCGGAGTCACACCGAAGCCCGGTCCCTGCGGCACGGCGATGTGGCCGTCCTCGATGACAAAAGGTTCGGTGATGTCTTCCTTGTAGAAGCGATCGGACGCCGAGATGTCGCCGGGCAGCGTGAATCCGTCCAGCGCCGCGAGGGCTGCGTTGGCGGCGCGGCCGATTCCGGTCTCGAGCATTCCGCCGCACCACACCGCAATACCGTGCGCCGAGGCGAGATCGTGGATGCGCTTGGCTTCCAGATATCCACCTACGCGGCTCGGCTTGATGTTGATGACCGAAGCGGCGCCGAGCGTGATGGCATCCGCCGCATCCTTGGCCGACTCGACCGACTCGTCGAGGCAGATCGGAGTCGAGAGGGACTGGGCAAGCTTGGCGTGCTGCACCAAATCGTCCTCGGCCAGCGGCTGTTCGATGAGGAGCAGTGCGAATTCGTCCAGGCGGCGCAGCAACTGCGCGTCGACGAGGGTGTACGCGGCATTCGCGTCGACCTGCAGAGGAACGTCGTAGCCGAACTCCTTGCGCACCGCAGCCACGGGAGCGATGTCCCAGCCCGGCTTGATCTTCAGTTTGATTCGCACGTAACCCTGCGACAGATAATTACCGACGGTTTCGAGTAGCTGCGGAATGCTGTCCTGGATGCCGACGGACACTCCCGAGGGCACCCGAGTGCGAGTGGCACCGAGGTACCGAGCGAAAGACTGTCCACGAGCGCGCAATTCAGCATCGAGGATTGCCATTTCGATAGCCGACTTCGACATCTGGTGACCCACGACGTGGTGAAGTACGCTGCCGACCGTCTCGGCCGAGAGCGGCTGATCCGACTGCGACTTACGCAGCGTCGGAACGAGATACTCGCGAAGCATCGCCCGCGCACCAGCGGTGTATTCGGAGTTGTAGTACGGATCGCTGAGCGAGCCGCACTCGCCCCAGCCGACGGTCTCCACCGGACCGTTGGGGCCGTCGGTGGTGCCGCTCACTTTCAGGACGAGGGTGTTGCGCTCGAGCTGGGTGCTGAATGACGTGGTGAAGGGGGAGACGAGAGGGATGCGCAGTTCGCGCAATTCGACGGACTCAATGTGCATGGACTTGCTCTTCTCCGGTTGTCTCGCAGATTTTCGTGAACATGTAATAGCCGCTGGGGTCGAAGCCGGTCGATTGCCATTCCTTCGAGGCGATCAGTGGTTCGAGGTACTCGCGAAGCGCGTGTCGCCAGGCAAAGGCAGAGGCGCGGTCGACTGTTCTCAGATGCTCGATGTCTCTGGGTATTCCGACTGCGATATCGACGCAGTCGGGTGGGATCGGGAGCATTCGAGGCGTACCGTCTTCGGTGGGTTGAAGCACCTTGAATGTATCATTCACGGCCACAGTAGAACTCGGAGACCCATCGACGTCGAGGTCCCAACTGACGAGCATACGATCGCTGGCGTCGCCTGCGTTGATTCCGTCTGCCATCGACCCGTAGAAATCCGGGTTGTATTCGGCCGGTTCGGCTCCGAGACGCTGAATGTTGAAATAGGCATTTCGTGCGACCAGTGGATCGAAGGTCCACCGGATCGTCCTGACGCCGCGCTCGATGCACCAGTCTCGCTGATGATGCTTGAGGGCGCGGCCGATTCCCTTGCCTGCGTGTCCCGGTAGTACTCCGGCGATGTGTGAGTGCAGAACCTCGCCGAGAGGCTCGACGAAGAATCCGACGCAACCACCGATCATTTCGCCTTCGGAAAAGGCTCCCACCACGTAGTGACCACCGTGGTGAAGCGCAACCAACATCGCAGTGCCGAAATGAGCCGGTCCGGGACTGGTAGCCCAGATCTCGTCGAAAACGGCGGATAGATCGGCTATTTCGCGGGTATCGACCAGTTCTCGAAACTCAACCGCTTTGCTTTTCGACACGAGGGCCCCCTTCAGACGTGATCGAACGAATAAGGCCCGCAACCAACGCCGTTCTCGGAGCGATTGCGGACACGAGCGCATGCTCGGTCTCGGCGTGTGCACCGCCGCCGACGCCACCGAGGCCGTCGAGGGTGGGGATGCCGATGCCGGCAGTGAAGTTTCCGTCCGAGGCTCCGCCGACGGCGAGGCCGACGGGAGGAGTCAGATCATGCTCGAGCGCAACGCGTTCCGCCAACGCCAGCAACGGTGCGGACATCGTCGCTTCGAGAGGGGGACGGTTGACGCCACCCGAGACCGTGACTACGGCTGCGGGGTGGATTGCCTGCAGGGCTCGGATATTCGCATCGACGCGCTCCTGCTCGGCAGCGCTGGTCGCGCGCACGTCCACGTCGACGAAGGCTTCTGCCGGAACGGTGTTGGTTGTGGTTCCGGCTGAAATGACAGTCGGGGTGACGGTGGTTGCCTGCGCCGGCGAGGACAAGTCGTTGATCGCGATCACGAGACGAGCCAGTTCTACTGCAGCGTTGATGCCTTTTTCCGGCTCCAGCCCGGCGTGGGCGGCGCGACCGGCAACATGGATCCGATACAGCGACACTCCCTTGCGGACAGTCTTCAGTTCGCCACCGTCACCGCCGGCCTCGAGAACCAGTACCGCGCCTGCCGCAAGTTCCTCGATGAGGGACCGCGACGTGGGTGAACCGATTTCTTCGTCACCGGTCACGAGGAGTGTGATTCCGTCGAGTGCATCGTCGCCGTGCAGCTCCCGGACGATAGCGAGGGCGTGGATTGCCTGAACGACACCAAGTTTCATGTCGAGTCCGCCCGGACCTCGGAGCGCTCCGTCGGTGACGGCTGCGGGCAGGCGTGTCAGGGTGCCGATCGGCCACACGGTGTCATGATGACCGAGCAGCATCAGCCGCGTCGGTGAGCTGCCGAAACGGGTCACCAGATGGGTACGGCCTTCCGTCACTATCGACTCCGGTGTCACGCCGAGTCGTTCGTGGACAAGGTCTGACGTCCACTTCGCGCTGCGGGCAACAGCTTCGAGATCGTGTGACGGCGACTCGACTTCGATGAGCGCGATGGCGTCCTCGAGGATCTGAGGAAGTTGGCGCTCGGCCAGATCGCGGAGAATGGTCATCGGTTGTTCACTCGCGGATACGCGCGGCTTCCGACGTGTAGCAATTGTGTACTCCCGTTGTCGGAGAAAGTGATCCGGATCCAACCCGCTGATTGAGGTAGTTGGGTCGCGAATACTCCAGGGTGAACTTCGATCAGGCTGAGAGAGACGGACTCTGCGCTTTCGGCGGTGACCGAAGGGTCGATGTGATCGGTGCGGCGGGCGGTCAGGGAACCGCCGGTCCTTTCCAAGACGAAATCGGCTGCGGCATCGCGGTACAGGCCGCACAGCGCATCGAGTTCTTCAGGTGAGGACGTGACGCGGGTGTGGGGGTCACCAGGCGAGAATGCCGGTGTCACACTGACGCCGCCTATGGAACCGATTACTTCAGCCAGAAGATCGCCGGAGAGAGCGTCCATTGCTCCACCGTTGGCCATCAGGACCACGGCTAGACCGCACGACGGCACCACTCGCAAGAACGACTGCTGGCCGAGAGTTCCGCCATTGTGGCCATGAGCCAGTACCCCGCCCCAATTATGCAGCAGCCACGTGGTTCCCATGATGTCCGCTGACGACACGTCACCGATCTGGCGGCGCTCCTCGAGCATCGCCAGATGGGTGGACCGCTGAAGCAGAATCGGATCCTCGCGCATCGAATCCTGCGCGAACAGAAGAAGGTCCTCGGCGGTGCTGTTGATGAGACCGGCGGGGCCCATCGAGCGAGGGATGAGGAATTGTGGTGTCTGCTCGAGGTCGTCGGCAGCGCCGACGTGCCCGACTGCAGCGCGGTGCAGTGCCGTCTCCTCAGGCAGGGTCGTGGTTTTGGTCAGGCCGAGCGGTTCGATGATCCGCTCGCGCAGAACCGCGTCCCAACTCTTACCTCGGAGAACCTCGATGATTCGTCCGGCGATCACGAAGCCGGTGTTGCAGTACGACCAATCGGTGCCGGGGGCGAAGAGCTGCACCGTTGATTTCAGTGATGCGACGTATCGCTCGACGCAGTCGTCGCCGCGCCCGCCGTCGATGAAAACGTCACCGTCGATGCCACTGGTGTGAGTCAACAGGTGGCGAGTCGTGACCGTTTCGGTGGCTACCGCGTCGGCAACTGCGAAGTCCGGCAGGATGTTCCGGACAGGTGAGTCGAGATCCAGCAATCCTTCTTCGACGAGCTGCATGATCAGGGTGGCCGTCCAGACCTTGCTGATCGAACCCATCTGGAACAGCGTGTCGGGCGTAGCCGCGACGCCGGTGCGGGTACTGACGACACCGGACGTGACCACGGTGCGGGAGAATCCGCTGCGGGTTGTGGTCAGAATTCCCAGTGAGGCGCCGGGCACCCCGTACTTCGCACTCAGGGTGTCGAGTCGGTACTGCCAGTAGTCGGGATCGACCGTGGTCAGTGCGGGCTTGGGGGAGAGGTGCCGTTCGATCCAGTCGACGAGACGAGTGCTGTACTCCAGTCGGTGGGACGGCCGACCCGTCAACACGAAGGCATGTGACGCGTCCGGGAAAACCACCAACTCGGTCGGGGTGCCGGCCAAACGCAGTCCACCGAACCACTGTTCGGCCTGGTTGACCGGGCAACGGACGTCGCTGCCGCCGTGAAGGATCAGCGTCGGTGTCGTCACCTGGGAGACTCGCCCCAGCGGCGAAAGTTCCCGTACCCGAGATGACTGCGGGTCGAATTCGACCGTCTGCAGCAAGATGCCCTCGTCCGAGGGGCCGGCTGTGTTCGCGATGTCGCAAACGAGACCACCGGCGACTGCGACGGCAAACCGATCGGTGACGGACGTCAGGGCGCACGTCATGAATCCGCCGTAGCTGTAGCCCGTGAGTACCAGTTGCTTCGGATCGGCCATCCCCTCGGCGACAAGGGTTTCGACCGGTTCGAGCAGGTCGGCACGATCTGCCTCACCCCAGCCGTCCCGCACACCGTCGAAGAAGTCGTTTCCGTAGCCGTCACTTCCGCGCGGATTGATCATCAAGACCGTGAATCCCAGCGCGACCAGTTCCGCGTGGTATGCGTGCATCACGGTCGGCGTTCCGGTCCAGGCATTGTGTGGTCCGCCGTGGACGTCCAGAACCAGCGGACCGGCGCCCGTGACGTTCGGGTCGCGCAGGATCCAACCCTGAACACGGGTGCCGTCGCTGATGTCGAACCAACGCTCGGAGGCGACTGGAAACGCGACGGAAGTTGTCAGTTCCGTGTTCAATTCGGTGACGGTTTCGACTGCACGAGTCTCGAGGTCGATGACGGCGACCTCGCCGAAGGATGTCGCCGTTGCCAGCGCGACGACGGCTCGCCCGGACGTCAGGGCAAGGCCTGAGACCACTGTCCGCTCGCCGGTGAGAAGTGGTGAGACGGAGCCTGATCCGAAATCGACCTTGTGCAGTTCGGTGGAGCCGTGGTTGCGGATGCAGAAGACGATGTCGCCGTCGGCGGTGAAACTCGGTGCGCCACCGGGATAACCGGTCCCGCCCGGCATGACGTTTCGGTCGAGTCCGGACGTCAGGCTGCGGTCTTCCACTCGCTGGTCGCGGTGCAGGACAAGAAGTTCGTTGTTGTGAATGATCGGTGTGTGCCAACCGACGGCTACGACCGCGTCGCCGGCAGGTGTCCATGCAAGTGGTCCTGCGATGCCGCGTGCGTGCCCCAACATCCGCGGAGCGGAGGCGAGATCAGTCAGCGATACGGTCCAGGCGGAACTCGCCCGCGTCAGATCGGCGTCGCCGTCCATCGCCGCGGTGAAAGCCAGTTCGGTGCCGTCGGGACTGTACGCGGGATGCGAAGCGTCCCAATCGCCGTCCGTCAGCTGCCGTAGTGAGCCGGCGGCCAGATCGAACTCGAACAGGTGCGCCCGAACGCTGCCCCGGACACCGGATCCGTCGACCTTGTAGTTGAGGCGCTTCGCCACCAAGAGGCATGACGATCCGGCGGCAGTGCGGTCGACGGGGGCGCTGAAGGCGATCCGAGCGCCGTCGGGAGAGAACACCGGTGCCCCCGCGCCGAGCGGGAGCTGCGCCGTGGTGGTCAGCTGTGTTGCCGGGCCCCCGGTGGCGTCGACCTTCCACAGTTGTGGTGTGCCCGAGGAATCCGGCCGAACGAAGACCAACAGCGTCGAAACGGGATGCCAAGCCGGCGAGGTGTCGGCAGGTCCCGCGGTGAGCTGTAGTTGCGGGGAAGCCAACCAGATCGAGTGCTCGTTGGTATCCGCAGCCGGATTCGCTTCGGTACGTACGTATGCAATGCGTCCCGACGCCGATACGGCGATGTCGGTCGGTGTAACCACCGACGCGTAATCCTGGATTCTCGCCGAACGACGTTCTTCGGCACGGGCTACGGCAGCGGGGGAGTCGAGAGTGGTCGGCGTTGTCATTGGAACATCGGCTCCCCGAATGTCGGGATCGCGGACAACAGCTTTGCCGTGTACGGCTCCTTGGGCGAATCGATCACGTCGAGAACCGGCCCGTGCTCGACGATCTCGCCGCCGAGCATGACTGCGACGTGGTCACAGACGTAGCGGATCACCGCCAGGTTGTGACTGACGAACAGAACCGTCAGACCAAGCTGCTTCTGCAGATCCACCAACAGATTCAGAACCGCGCCCTGCACGGACACGTCCAGAGCGGAGGTGATTTCGTCGGCAAGCAGAACTGCCGGTGCGGCTGCCAAAGCCCGCGCGAGGGCAACGCGTTGGCGCTGACCACCCGACAACGACGATGGGTATTCGTGCGCCTTCTCCACCGGCAGTTGGACGGTGGTGAGGAGTCGAGCGACCTCGGCGGCGCGGTCGCCGCGGCTGCGCCGAGCTTTGTCACGACGCTCGGTGGACCGCAGCGCCTCGGCGAGTGACTGGCCGATGGTCATTCGCGGGTCGAGGCACGAGTACGGATCTTGGAAGACCATCTGGATCCGGTGGCGCAGACGAGCCGTCGCGCCGCGGGCGTGAGCGACGTCCACACCGTCGAGAAGGATCTGGCCGGAACTGGGCTCGGCCAGGCCGACAGTTGCTCGCGCCAGTGTCGACTTTCCGGAACCCGATTCACCGACGAGACCGACCACCGATCCGGAGGGGATGTCGAGATTGATGTTCTTGACGGCGTGGAATTTTTTCGAACCGCTACCGAGGTGGACGTTGACGTCACGGAATTCGAGTCTGCTCATCGGATCTCCTCTGCAACAGCCAACAGTTCTTCCAACTCGATGTCGGCGGTGCTCTCCTCGGCGTCGAGGCTCTCCACCTGCCAGGCTTCGTCGACGGTGGCAAGCGGCTTGTCGCGATCGGTGCTCATGGTGGGGACCGCGGCGATCAGCGCGCGGGTGTACGGATGCTTTGCACGGCCGGCAATCAGATCGTCGACTGCGATGTCTTCGACGATTTCGCCGGCAAACATGACGAGGACACGGGTGCACATGCCGGTGATGACGGCCATGTCGTGCGAGATGAGAAGGATTGCGGCGCCGGTTTCTTCGCGAACCTCGTGGAGCAGCCCGAGGACCTCACGCTGAACGGTCACGTCGAGCGCAGTGGTGGGTTCGTCCGCGATGATCAGAGCGGGCTTACCCATCAGACCCATGGCGATCATCGCGCGCTGACGCATACCGCCGGAGAACTCGTGGGGGTACTGCTTCGCACGCCTGGGCGCGTCGGGGATCTTGACGGCGTTCAGTCGCTCGACTGCCGCCTTCTTCGCGTCGGCCTTGCTCATACCTTCGTGGAGCCAACCGATCTCGGCGACCTGGTATCCGACCTTGAGAGACGGATTCATGGACGACATCGGATCCTGGAACACCATCGCCATACGTGTGCCGAGTTGGCGGGCAACCTTGCGCGAAGCCGCGTCGTCCGGCCGCTTGCCGTCCTTCATCAGCACGGTGCCGTCGAACTCGATGAGCCCGGCGTCGACCACGGTGGGGTGGTCGGTCAGCTGCGCGATTGCCATGCAACTCAGTGACTTTCCGGACCCGGATTCACCGACGATGCCCACGGTTTCGCCGCGGTGAACTGTAAAACTGATGTTGTCGACGGGGCGACGCCAGTCGTCACCCGCGGGGACTGCGACGGACATGTTGCGGACGGTCAGTACCGCGTCTTCGTCGGTGGGCGCCGAATCGGCCTGGGCAGTTTTCCGGTTGATCGGCTTCCACTTCGGCAGGCGACTGCTGATCGGGCTGCGAACTCCCGCGCCGCGAGCAATGGCCTCGCCGAGCAGCGTGAAGGTCAAGCCGGCGAGCACGACGGCGATGCCGGGGGCGAGTGCGGTGGCCGGGTTGACGAAGATCTTCGACAGACCTTCGTTGAGCATCCGGCCCCAGTCGAATGCAGGCGGCTGAATGCCCAAGCCGAGGAACGAGAGTCCGGCGAAGACCACGAGGCCGCTGCCGACAGCGATGCTGGCATTGACGATGAGTGGTTCACGGATATTGGGGAGAATGTGGCGGAACAGCAGCCCCGGCTTGGTAACCCCGAGGATGCGTGCTGCGTCGATGAAGTCGCGTCCGTTGACCGACGAAGCCAGTGCGTACGTCAACCTCGCGAACGGCGAGGCCAGGGCGAGACCGATGGCGATCACCGCGCTGCCAGCACCCTGTCCGAGAACGACCAACAGGAAGATCGCGAGGAGCAGTCCGGGGAATGCGATGGCGAAGTTGAGGAATGCCACGACCATTCGTCCGACCCAGCGGGGAGCGAGCGTCGGGAGCGTACCGAGTATCAGGCCAATTGTGACACCGAGTGCGACGGCTCCGAGAGCCATGAGCACCGACAGTCTCGCGGCGGTCATCGTGCGGGCGAAGACGTCACGCCCGCCGGCGTCGGTGCCGAAGATGTGCTCGGAACTCGGTCCCTGAGAGAGTGCCTTCGGGTTGGCTGCGACAGCGGCGTCACCCCAGATCATCGGTCCGAAGATGACGAGGGCGATCAGAGCGGTCAGGAAGGTGAGGGCCAGGATTCCCAATGGGGTGCGGAACGTTCCGACGATCCAGTGTCGTCGCGGGGGCGTCTTGGGGGCCGCAGTGGGGGCCGTAGGTGAGGTGCTCAACTCAGTTCTCCCGAATTGTGGATCGTGGGTCGATGAGAGCGAGCACCACGTCGACGATGAAATTGATGAGAAGGACGATGGCGCCGTAGATCACGACCAGTGTCTGGGCGAGCGGGTAGTCCTTCTCGGTGATGGACTTGACCAGCGCCATGCCCATGCCGGGCCAGGCGAAGATGCTCTCGATGAGCACGGTGCCGGCAATCAGACCACCCAGGAGGAGTCCGGCGAGCGTCAGCGTCGACGTCATGAGGTTGGGCATTGCATGACGGAAGTAGATTCGTGCCACGGGCATTCGCTTGGCGCGCGCCGTACGGATGTAGTCCATGTCCAACACGCCGAGCGCCTCTGCACGGACGATGCGCGACATCGAGGCGATGGCACCGATCGACATGGCCGCGACCGGGAGGATGTAGCTTTCCGGTCCACCTCGGCCGGCGACGGGCAGAACAGGGAACGTGACGGCAAAGAGGTAGACCAGCGCCGTACCGAACATGAACTCGGGGATCACGGCGATGGTGCCCGACGTTGCGGTGTAACCGATCTCGACTCCGCGTCGTCGACCGTTGCGGGTCAGTGCAGCGAAGATGAGGCCGATCGGAATGCCCACTAGCAGCACCGTGACGACTGTGAGTACAGCCAGTTCGAGTGTTGCCGGTAGGCGGGACGCGATCACCTCGAAGACCGGAGTCCTCAAGGTGATCGAGTCACCGGGATTCCCGCTCAGCAACCCGCCGACGAATCGGAAGTACTGCTGCCACAAGGGAAGGTCGTAACCGAGCTGAGACCTCGTTGTCTCGACCAGTTCGACCGGTGCGTTCATTCCCAGTGCCAACCGAACCGGGTCTCCCGGAATCAGTTGGAGCATCAGGAACGCCGCAGTCACCAGCGCCCAGAGTGAAATCACGAAGGTGCCGAAACGACGCAGAAGATATGCGGGCCAGCTGTCGGACTCGAGCCACTTTGCTCGAGCCTGAGGCGCCGCTTCTGGTTTCGCGGCTTCAATAGTTTGACTCATGGGCTGTCTTTCCGGAGGGCGGGATGCTGGGGCGGGAAGATATTTCAGAGTGGGCGGACGGCCTACTGGTAGAGACGCAGCGCAGAACCGTTGAGCGACTTGCCGAATGAGAGTCCGGCCTTGTTGAAGTACACGTTCATGACGGAGTCTGCGAAGGGCACGGCCGCGATCGTCTTGGTGAGCTCCGACTCGGCGTCGGCCCAGGCGTCACAAGCGTCGCTACCGGTCAGACCGGAAGCCTTGGTGGCTGCTGCTTCGTAGGCGGGGTTGCTGACCGATCCGAAGTTCTTGCCTGCTGCGGGAACCGGCCCGGCAAAGTACGCAGTGAAGGTGCTGGGCAGCGAGGAGTTGACCTGGACCCAGGCGATGTCCCAGGCAGAGTTGTCCTTGCCGCTCAGAATGACGTCGATGATCTTGTTCGAGTCGCCCCCGGTCACCTCGACGTTTGCGCCGAGTTCGGACCACGCCGACTGAGCAAGTTCGGCCGCCGCGTTGCGCGGATCGTCGGTGCCGTCGTACACGAGACGGAGATTGAGCGGCTTGCCATCCTTGCTTCGCTTGCCGTCAGCGCCGGCGGTCCAACCAGCGCCGTCCAGTGTTGCCTTGGCGGCAGTGAGGTCGAAGTCCGGAATGTTGCCTGCGACAGAGTCGTAAACGCAGGCGCGCGGTTCGACGGCGACGAGGCTGGTTGCCCGGACCCCGTGTCCGGCGGTGATGACCTGAGTGAGGTCGTCGAGATCGACCGCTTGGATCAGGGCCTTGCGCACTGCGGGATCGCTGGTGGGATTACTCGCGATCTGGTTGAAGTACATCTGGCCTGCCGGCAGTGGCCGACCGACGGAGTCCAGATTGGCTGCCGCGACGCGGTCCTTGTCCGGACCGGCGATCGGAGCTGCGTTGAGTTCACCCGAGAGCAGCTGATTTGCGGCGGTGCTCACGTTCGGCGACATGGCGGCGACGACCGTCTTGGGGACGCCCGGGGTGTCGGAGGTCGTGCCGTCGGGGCCCCAGTTGTAGCCCTCGCGACGCTGGAACGTGTAGTGGTCGTTGGCGGCAACTTCGGTGACTTCGAACATGCCGGTGCCGAGCGACTTCTTGTTCGACGCTGTCGGATCTTTCAATCCGGCCTCGCACAGGATCGGCAGGCGACCGACGTTGAGAAGAAGGAACGGGCTCGGCGCCGGAGTGGTCACCGTGACAGTGCGCGTTGCAGGATCGGCAGTCGCAGTGGCGCCGGTCGGCACGGAGGACCCGCGCAACTGTGAACCGTTGTCCGGGTTGGCCACGAAGTTGATGTTGTCCGCGACGGTCTGCGGTGTCAGCGTCGATCCGTCGGTACAGGTCACCCCGTCACGGATGGTGAAGGACGCCGAGGTCGGGGTCTCCTCCCACTTCTCCGCCAACCACGGTCCGACTTCACTGGTATCGGGATCCTGGTAGATCAGGTAGTCGTACGCCAAACGCGACAACTCGGCGGTCGCCGAGGCGGCCGACATGATCGGGTTGAGAGCACCCGGATCGGCCTGCAGGGCGAAACGGAAGGTCCCGTCGGTGGCCGGTTCACCGCCACTGGCGCCCGAGGACGTGCCTCCCGAGCCACAAGCAGACAACACAAGCGTGAGCCCTGCGGCTGCCGCAAGTGTTGGATAGAAGCGGTGTTTCATGGTGCCTCCGTGATGGAGCAGGGGCCCGAGCGAAAAACGTGAGGGCGCGGTTGAGTGTTGACTGCTAAATCTTGGCGCATGACGTGACGCGCATCTCTGTCGATCCTCACGAAAATCGGGTCGATTTTCGTCCGCTCCCACGAAAACCGTCAGGATCAGTGAATACCTGTCCGTATACCGACAGCGACCGGCGAAACACGACGATTTCCCCGGTCGCTACCGGCGGTCTACTGGTACAGGCGCAGGGCCGAACCGATGAAATTGCGGCCGAATGCAAGACCCGCATTGTTGAAGTAGAGAGTCGTGATCTTGTCGGCAAAAGGTACCGCCGAGTTTGCTTTGATGATCTCGGACTCAGCGTCTGCCCAAGCGGCACAAGCGTCCTCGCCCGTCAGCCCGGAAGCCTTGGTGACGGCTGCGTCGTAGGCCGGGTTGGAGATCGACGCAAAGTTCATTCCCGCAGCGGGCACCGGACCGGAGAGGAAGGGGACCAGCATGCTGGGCAGCGCGACGTTGATCGGCTCCCACGCGACATCCCACGCCGTGTTGTCCTTGCCGCTGAGTGCGACATCGAGAATCTTGTTCGAGTCTCCACTGGTGAGTTCAACGGTGGCGCCCAGGTCGTTCCACGCGTTGACTGCGACGTCGGCGGCAGCATCGGTCGCGTCGCCGAACGTCTCGTAGACCATCCGAATTCGGAGCGGTGTGCCGTCCTTGCTGCGTTTACCGTCCGCGCCGACCTTCCAGCCCGCAGACTCGAGAGTTGCTGCGGCCGCACTGGTATCGAAGTCCGGTAGGTTTCCGGCGACAGAGTCGTAGATGCAGGCCCGCGGTTCGATGGACACCATCGTGGTCGATCGGGTTCCGCGGCCGGCGGTGAAGATCTCGGCGAGGTCGTCGAGATTGAGAGCCTGGACCAGCGCCTTGCGTACGGCAGGATCGCTCGTCGGATTGCCGGGACTGTGGTTGAAGAACATCTCGCCCGCTGGAGCAGGCTGCTTGACGGTATCCAAGTTCGCGGCGTTCATGCGGTCCTGATCGGGGCCGGAGACGGCAGCGGCATTCAGATCACCGGACAACACCTGGTTGGCCGCTGTGCTGTTGTTCGTGATGATGGATGCGACGACATTCTTGGGTACACCGGCAGTGTCGGAGGTAGTGCCGTCCGGTCCCCAGTTGTATCCGTCGCGCCGAACGTAGGAGTAATGATCGTTGGCGACTGCCTCGGTCATCTGGAACATGCCCGACCCGAAGGTCGTCTTGTTTGCCGCCGTCGGATCCTTCAACCCGGCCTCGCACATGATCGGTATTCGCGCCAGGTTGAGAAGCAGGAACGGAGAGGGTTCCGGAGTTGTGACCGTTACGGTCCGGGTCGCCGGGTCGGCGGTGGCAGTTGCAGTTGCCGGTGCGTACACCCCGCGGAGAGCGGATTTGTTTGCTGCGTTGGTGATGAAATTGACGTTGTCGGCGACGGTCTGGGCAGTCAGAGCGGATCCGTCGTTACAGGTGACGCCGTCGCGAATGGTGAAGGACGCGGAAGTGGTTGTCTCTTCCCATTTCTCGGCGAGCCACGGCTTGGTTACGCCGGTATCGGGATCCGGATGGAGCAGATAGTCGTAGCTCAGACGCGCCAGTTGGTGCGCCGGCGAAGCGGCGGTCATCAGCGGATTCAGAGCGCCGGGGTCGGCCACGAGAGCCAATTTGAAGGTGCCGTCCGTGACGGGTTCACCCCCACCCGAACCCGATGAGCCACCCGTTGAGCACGCGGTCAGGGCAAGAACGGTGCCAGTTGCCGCAGCCAGTAGTGCGTAGGACCGTTGTTTCATGGTGCCTCCGGAAGGTGTGGTCCCGCCCGAGTGACGCGAGGTCTGTCGGGTCAGGAGCAAAAGACGATTGCTTGAATCTTCACCCAACAAAAGAACGAGAACATCGTCCGGATTTACGAATGTTTCGTGAGACTTGGTAGATCGCTACAACATTGTCGGATGGAAGAGACGAAGCTGGAGCATCAGGCTGAATCGAGTTTCCGGATCATCGAGATCGATGCCGGCAATCCCGGCAAGCTTCTTGAGGCGGTACCGGAACGTGTTGACGTGGATGTGAACCAAGGACGCAGCAGCCGGAATGTCGCCGAACGTGTCGAGCCAGGCGCGGAGCGTGTCGACAAGGTTGATGTCGTGACTGCGGTCGTACTCACGCAGTACCGCGAGCGGACCCGATGCGGTCTCGTTCTCGTCCGCCAGGGCGTCGGAGAGGCGCAGAAGTAGGGAATTGATCTGCACGTCGTCGGCGCGCGCGACGGTCCGGCCCGAAGAATTCCACGTCGACCTCAGAACGCGAAGCGCTCGGTCGGCTTCGTCGCGTGACTTCTCCAGCGTCATCACGTCGGCCACTGTCGCACCGATTCCGATGACCACCGACTTTTCCGAACGGGAACGGTCTGCAAACTCCGACGCGATCCGACGCACGTAGTCGTCGTCGGTCTGGTGCCGGGTGTGTGGGATTACGGCGTAGACGGTGCCGCCGATCGCTGCCGCCACCGACAGCGGAAATACTTGGTCGAGATAGGTATTGAGTGTCAGGGCCAGTTGATCGACGTCGGCTTCGGCCTCCAACGATGCACCGGCGCCGCTACGGAAGCCGGCCGCAAGCACGTTTGCTTTCGAACGGCCGTAGCCCAGTCGCTCGGCCGCTTCCTTCGCTGAAGTGCCGCCACTCAGTAACGTGATCACCTCGCCCAACCTCAGTCGTCGTGCCGAATCCGCGGCCAGTTTGGCGCGAAGCAAACTCATGGCGGCCACGCCCGCAGCCTCGACGAGCGTTTTGACCTGTAATTCGTTCGGCTCCTCGTCCAAGATCACCCAGATCGAACCGAGGATCTGCGATGCCGCATGTATTCGCATGCCGACGCGGGGCCTGATGCCCGGCCCGATACCCGGTAGAAATACCGGCAGGGTAGAGCCGTAGATCTTGTTGAAATACCCCATTGACCTGAGCCGATCGGAATAGTGCTGCGGCACTTGATGTCCGAGGACACTCTGCTTACGTGCCTCGTCGCCGAAGGCTTGATCCGCCGAGAACGCGAGGATCCGGCTCGACTGATTCTCGATGGTGACCGGGCCGTTCAATACCTGAGCGATCGAGTTGGCAAGATCGAACAGGTCGGCGTCGGCGGCCGACGTGCGGTCCCCGTTGTTGCCGGATTCGAGGATCTCGTTGATCAACGACGCGCTTTGCAGCCAGCTTGCATCCTTGACCATTCCGAGGAGTGCGACGTCGGTGTCGGCCACCGCTTTCTCGACGAGGCCGTCGAAGTCCAGGGGCTCTTTGACGATCAGCGCTACCGCACCTGCCGAGCCGTATTCTCTTACCGCCGTTGCGATATCGGCCGAACCTGCGAGACCTGCGCCGAGTACGACGGCGCCCGCACTGTCCTGGGTAGCTTCGGACCCTTCGTGCAGGGTCACGCGGCTGACAGTGCGGGCGCCGTCGACGGTGTCGCCACCGCTGAGGAACGTCATTCCCAGTCTGTCGACGATGTCGACGATCGATACTCCCGTAGGTGTGGTCACCACCACACCTTAGGGGGAGCGGGGTCGATCAGTTGTCTGGTTGCCCTGCTCAGTTGCTGGGCTGCTCCGCCACGGCCTTCTCGACGAACCGGCGGGTCTGATCGAACGCCGCGGGCACCTGGACGGAATCGGTCATGTCACTGATCTCGGACCACCGTTCGGCGACGACCTCGGGGGAGAGTGCGCCTTCGGGGATGTAGACGCCCTGCGACTCTTCCATGCGAGCGATCGCGAAGACGCCGGCGCCGGCGCTGAGGATGGTCTTCGTCGGTGCGTCATCGGAGACCATGAACAGTGCGCCGGGTGAAATCGATTCGGGTGCAAGCAGAGCGAGAGTCTTCTCGTCGAGGAGGTCTTCGGTCATGCGGGTCGCGGCGGTCGGGGCCAGCGAGTTGACGCGGATGCCCTTGCGTTCGCCCTCGATGGCGAGAACGTTCATGAGGCCGACGACGCCGGACTTCGCGGCGCCGTAGTTCGCCTGGCCGAAGTTGCCGTAAATTCCCGATGCCGACGTAGTCATGAGGATGCGTCCGTAGTTCTGTTCGACCATGTGCGGCCAGACTGCCTTGGAACAGATGACGGAACCCATCAGATGCACGTCGATGACTTTGCGGAAGTCGTCGAGCTCGGCCTTGATGAACGACTTGTCGCGCAGGATTCCGGCGTTGTTGATCAGGATGTCCACGCGGCCCCACTTGTCCACGGCCGTCGCGACCATGGCGGCAACGGCGTCGACGTCGGTGATGTCGCAGTGGTCCGCGATGGCCTCGCCGCCCAGCTCGACGATTTCCGCCACTACCTTGGCTGCTGCGGTATCAGCGCCGCCACTGCCGTTGACCGAGCCACCCATGTCGTTGACGACGACGCGTGCGCCGCGTGCGGCGAGGGCCAATGCGTGTGAACGGCCGAGTCCGCCGCCTGCGCCCGTGATGATCGCTACCTTGCCGGAAAAATCCAACGACATTGGAAAACCTCTCTGATCTGGGATACTACTCAGTATTACTATGCGATGGCGTGGAAACAGTCAAGGGCCGGCAGGCAGTGTGAATGGGAGTGGAAGTCGAATGAGTAGTGATCTTCCGGACGTGCGATCCGCGATCATCACCAGCGCCGCCGACGCCTTTGCCGAAGACGGTTACGCAGCCACGACTGTAGATTTACTGGCCGATCGAATCGGCGCCACCAAAGGTCTTGTCTACTACCACTTTCGTTCCAAGTTCGACATCTACCTGGCAATCTACGAGCGCGGGATGAGCCTGCTCCGCGCTGAGGTCGAGTCTCGGATGGGCGGGGCAGAAAGCGGCCTCGCGCGTCTCGAAGCGATGTCGCACGCCCACCTGGTCAATCTCATGACACATCTCGGGTACCACCACACGATCCACCAAGGCGTCCGGGGCCAGATGAACTCCGCGCTCAAACCGAGACAACAGCAAGTCCTCGTGGAACTGAATTCGCTGCGACTCGATTACGAGAATCTGTTCGTCGACGTGATGACCGAAGGTGTCGCGGATGGTTCCATTCGTGCGGGCTCACCTCGAATGGCGGCAAAAGTCCTCCTCAGCAGTCTCAACGGCATCGACCTCTGGTACCGAAGGCGTGAAGGGCAGACGTTGGCGGAGACGGAGTCGTTGGCGGACCAGATCGTCGAACTGTTGATCGGCGGATTGCGCGCTGCGAACTGACTGAAAGCTGCATTCGTCGAGCGGGTTTCCTCCGACCGGTTCGTGCTGTCCTGCGGCTTGTCGTTCGGTTTGTCGTGCTCTGACAGTCGGGGTAGCATGTTGGCGTCGTGCGCGGACTTGCGTAGGAATTCAGGGAAGAGGAGGTGTGGCTGTAGTGCGTGGCCAACCTCCGAGTACCAACTGAAGCTGTAGCCGCCCGGGTTGATCCGGTATTTTGCTGCAGCTTCATCGTGTGTTCATCGGCTTCGGCTTTGCTGTGAAGCAAGCGTCGTCGTTCACTCTTCCCTCGAAAGCTGTTCAGCATGCGCGAATTTCGTCGTTCACGTTCGGTACTGCCACGTCGTTCCGCGGGGCTCGGTGACTCACATCCCGGACACTCGCGTGCCGCACGCACCGTCGTCAAGGCGGCCCCGCCCGAGGCGGTGGCGCCCGTCGAATCGACCGTCGTCAACAGCGGCGTGTACCGCGACGGCGAGCGGATAGCGTCACCGTCCACGCTGGCGGAAGCACTGTCATGCCTTCCGGATTCGCAGTCGATGGCGTGGATCGGCATGTACCGGCCCGACGACGCCCAGTTGTATGCCGCTGCACAACATTTCGACCTCCACGAACTGGCGGTCGAGGATGCGATCGTCGCGCACCAGCGCCCCAAGCTCGAGCGCTACGGCAAGACACTGTTCGTGGTGCTGCGTGCTGCGCGGTACCGCGACGAGACCGAGCGGGTCGAATTCGGCGAGTTGCACATCTTCTGTGGTCCGAACTTCATTCTGACCGTCCGTCACAGTGAATCGCCGGATCTGTCGGCGGTGCGGACTCGCATGGAGAACGATCCTGACCTGTTGCGGTTGGGTACCGAGGCCGTTCTCTATGCCATTCTCGACGCAGTCGTCGACGGGTACGCCCCGGTGGTGGCCGGACTGCAGAACGACATCGACGAGATCGAAACCGAAGTATTCAGTGGCGATCCCGGAGTTTCGCGTCGCATCTACGAACTGACCCGTGAGGTGATCGAATTCCAGCGGGCGACGCGTCCGCTGCTGGGAATGCTGCGTGGGTTGTCGGCAGGGTTCGACAAGTACCACACGGACGAGGAACTCCAGCGATACCTGCGCGACGTCACCGACCATGCGACGACTGTGGTGGAGCGGGCCGACGGCTTTCGTCAGTTGCTCGGAAACATCCTCACGGTGAACGCAACTCTGGTGTCGCAGAACCAGAACGAGGAGATGCGCAATCTGACGCAGGCAAGCTACGCGCAGAACGAGGAGATCAAGAAGGTCTCGGCGTGGGCGGCAATTCTCTTCGCGCCGACGCTCATCGGAACCGTGTACGGGATGAACTTCGACGACATGCCGGAACTGCACTGGCACTTGGGCTATCCGTTTGCGCTCTCGATGATGTTCCTGACCTGTGGAAGTCTCTACACGATCTTCAAGCGTCGGGGCTGGCTGTAGAAAGCGCCGGCTGTAGAAAGCGCTGTGGGCCTTGCCAACCGAGATCGGTTGGCAAGGCGCACAGGTGTTTTTCGGGAGGGCGCTCGAATCAGAGCGTTGCGACGCAGACCGTGAACTTACGTTCCGGGTGCTCGAATCCCGAGTCTGCCCCCGAACCGCATTCGTCGATCGACGTGGAGTTCTGCAGGATTTCGACGACCTCGACGACGTTGGTGCCGCTGGTATCCGAGCATTCGATGCGGGCGGGCTCATCCATTCCGCTGCCGAGGTCCATGCATCCGCCGACTACCCAGTCGACGTCGAGACAGACAGCGCCCTGCTCGTCACCCGCGAGGGTCTCGTAGTAGTACGAGTCGACGTCGGAGGCACACAGATCAGAGGTGGGAACCTTGGCGACCACCTTGTAGTTCGAATCCTTGCTACCGCAGTCCGCGTTGTCGATTTCTGCGGCCGTCGTGGTGCCTCCGAGCTTGACGCAATCACCGATCGACACGTCGATGTCGACGTCGCCGCCGTCGTCCGAGCCCTCCTGGCCGGTGATCTTCGAGGTGGTCGGGGCCGCGGAGGTAGTGGTCGAATCGGCAACCGAGGAAGATGATTCCGCAATGGCTTTCGGCTCGATGTCGGAACCGCAACCGACGGTGAAGGCGGCGATTGCAGAAGTTGCGATCACCGCAGTGCAAAGTCGCCGGACGATTCCGGACATAAGGACCCCTTTGTTGATTCTTGGATAATTCTGTTGGTTCGTGGATTGTTCGGGACCTATTCCAATACATCGGTAGTCGAATTGCCAACCGGACTGTCAGTATGGGTAGGTGGAGCTACCCCTGATGCCGCCGCTTGCCCCGATGCTCGCGAAGGCTGCGGCCACTGTGCCGCCTCAGCCCGAGTCCGGTGACCCGACGTGGTCGTACGAGCCGAAATGGGACGGATTTCGAGCAATCATCTTTCGTGACGGTGACGAAGTGGTGCTCGGATCGCGAGGAGGAAAGGACTTGGCGCGGTACTTTCCCGAGGCGGTGGAAGCCGTCAAGTCTGAATTGCCCGAAAAATGTGTGGTTGACGGAGAACTGGTGGTTCCCCGTGAGATCGACGGTGTGACGCGCCTGAGTTGGGAAGCGCTCTCCGAGCGGATTCACCCCGCCGCGAGCCGCGTCGCATTGTTGTCGGAACAGACGCCCGCGCAATTTGTCGGGTTCGATTTATTGGCGCTCGGGGATCGCGACGTCTCGATCGAGGACTTCGGGGTTCGACGTGCGTTGCTCCTCGATTGCGTCGGTGGCGGGCCGAGTTGCCACGTCACGGCAGCGACGGCCGACAGCGCCGAAGCAATGGCCTGGTTCGAAACCTTCGAAGGCGCGGGTCTCGACGGGGTTGTCGCCAAGAAGCTGGCGGGACCGTACCTGCCGAACAAGCGCGAGATGATCAAGGTGAAACACGCCAGGACCGCGGATGTCGTACTGCTGGGCTACCGTCCCCACAAGAGTCAGCCAGGTATCGGGTCGATGCTTCTTGGTCTGTACGACGGTTCCGAATTGAAGATGGTCGGTGGCGCTTCTGCTTTCACCGCGGCGCGGCGGATCGAGTTGTTGGCCGAACTCGAACCTTTGCGCCTCGGGGACGACGTTGTAGCCGAGGGAGAGGCCAGCCGGTGGAGATCGGCCGCAGACCGCTCCTGGATTCCGCTTCGTCCTGAGAGGGTGCTCGAAGTGGCGTACGACCAGATGGAAGGGGAACGCTTTCGGCACGCTGCACGATTCCTGCGCTGGCGTCCGGACAGGGTGCCCGACGAATGCACATTCGATCAGTTGGAGGTTCCGGTGCGATACGACTTCGCGGATGTTCTTGCAGGCGGTAAGTGATGGCGAGCCCGGCAGAGGAACTGGACGTCGACGGGATCGCGGTCCGATTGTCGAGCCCGGACAAGATCTACTATCCGCAGTTGGGTGAGGACGGCGGAACCAAACGGCATCTTGTCGAGTACTACCGAACGGTGGCGCTGCAGGGTGCAGCGTTGCGGGCGCTCCAAGATCGGCCCACGCATCTTCAGCGATTCCCCGACGGCATCGAGGGCGAAGAGGTTTACCAGAAGCGGCTGCCGGCAAAGCGGCCCGAGCACGTCGAATCCTGCGAGGTCACGTTCCCGTCGGGTCGCAAGGCCGACGTCCTTCGAGTGCGAAGTGCTGCGAACATCGTGTGGGCCGCCAATCTCGGGACTGTTACGTTTCATCCCTGGGCCGTGCGGTGCCCGGACACCGACCACCCGGACGAACTGCGCATCGATCTCGATCCGCAACCGGGGACCGGGTTCGACGAGGCCGTTGCCATCGCGGACGAGGTCCTTCGCCCTCTGCTCGCCGAGTTGGGATTGGAAGGATTTCCCAAGACGTCCGGTGGCCGAGGCCTTCACGTCTACATCCCGCTCGAGGCGCGCTGGGATTTTGTCGAGGTCCGCCACGCGGGTATCGCCCTCGCCCGTGAAGTCGAGCGTCGTAGTGCCGATCGCGCCACAACCGCGTGGTGGAAGGAAGAGCGGGGTGAACGGATCTTCATCGACTTCAATCAGAATGCCCGTGACCGGACGATCGCGGCGGCGTATTCCGCTCGTAAGACGCCGATCGCAACTGTGTCGACGCCGGTGACCTGGGACGAACTGCGCGACGTGCATCCAGACGACTGCACCATCGCCACGGTTCCCGGCTTGCTCGCCGATCGTGGTGATCCGATGGAAGCCATGCACGACAAGGCCTTTGCCCTCGATGTTCTGTTGGAGATGTGGGAGAAGGATCTGGCGGCGGGACTGGGCGATCTGCCGTACCCGCCGAACTATCCCAAAATGCCCGGTGAACCCAAACGTGTTCAACCGAGCAAGGACCGCGATCGGAAGAACAAAGACGGGTAGCGTCAGAGGCGGACATATCGAGTAATTCGATCAGACGTCGAATGTACGGTCACGTCGAATGCACTGTGGGGGTTGGATATGGATCGCCGGAAAATGCGAGCAGCAAGCTTAGCGGCGGGCGGTGTGATTCTTGCCGCCTTCGGATTGTCACTCGGTAGCGGAACAGCGTCTGCCGCGACGTTGGATTGTTCGGCGCGCGGGCAAGATCAGACGATCGTCGACGGGTCATCCGCATGCCGAGCGGTGGCAGATCCCTCCAGTTACGCGATTTCACACGTCGAGGGCGACGGCGTCGGCGTCGCGGATTCTCGAGACGGCGGCAGGTCGGCAGGCCTCGGCCTCTTCGGCGGCGTTGCTGCGGCGGAGTCGCGCGGTGGGTTACTTGCCGCGGTCGCGTACGGCCCGGGTTCGCTCGCACTCGGTCGCACCGACTCCTCACCCTTTGCCGTGGTGCTCAGCGGACCTGGCGGCAGAGCGGCAGTGGGTGACGCGGACGTCGGGGCGATCTGCTCAGGTGGTCCCACCCTTGTTTTCAATATCGCCACAGGTCAGGGATGTTTCAGCGACGGCACTTCGACGTGGGTCACCCCGTGAGGGCACCCCGGCCCTGAGCCTCTTGCGTGACAGTGGTCACAATGGTGTCAAGCTCCTGCCACCGATCGGGTGACCGGACAACTTGATCAGCGGGGATCGGAGGACGCGATGACTCCCAGTGCACGACGGGGTTCGCTCGCCCGGGTGGAGGTGCCTTCGCGCACCGAGCTGTACGTGGACCGGCGATTCCTTCCCTTGGCCGACCGCTTTTTCGCGATGTATCGCCAACCGCAACAAGGCGGCGGCGCGCTGGTCGTGTACCTGGGAGGCGAGAAAGTTCTCGACATCTGGGCCGGCAATGCCGATCGTGATCGGCGCTGGGACCACGACACGGTGTCGCTGTCGTTCTCGACCGGCAAAGGCGTCGCCAGCACCGTCGTTCACCGACTCGCCGAACGTGGGTTGATCGACTACGACGCCCCGGTTGCTCGGTACTGGCCTGAATTCGCGGCGGCCGGCAAGGACAAGATCACCGTCCGCGAACTGATGTCACATCGCGCGGGCCTTCACCGAGTTCGCGGCTTGATGCCGCATCCTCTCGACCTGATGGACTACGACGCGGTCGTTGCCGCCCTGGCTGCCGAGAAACCGGATCCGCGTCGGCTTCGAGGCCCCGGCTATCACGCTGTGACCTACGGCTGGTTGGTAGCCGAACTTGTGGCCAGGGTGTCCGGTCAGCCGTTCATCGACGTCGTACAAGCGGAGATAGCGAAGCCCCTCGGAGTCGACGAATTCTGGTACCGCGTACCCGAAACCGAGCGTCCACGGATCGCGAAGCTGTTCCCACATATCAACCCTGCCGGCTTGAACTGGGCCTTCGCGTCGACCGTGCTCTCACACGTCGGTCCGACTCGCGGACTCGCGGAGGCCGCGATGCCGGACGGTTTCGACGTCATGGTGCGCAACCCGGCTGTCCACGACGCCGTCATGCCGGGCTGGAACGGAGTGTTCAGCGCGCGTGCTCTCGCGAAGATGTACGGCGCCATCGCGAACGGCGGCGTGATCGACGGGAAGCGGTTCCTGAAGGAATCGACCATCGACCAGATGTCGACCATCCAGACTCGCGATCGGGATTACGTGCTGGCGGTGCGGCCCAACTGGACTCTCGGTTACCACCCGCCGATCATTGCCGCGCGGCGGCAGCCGCGGAATGCGATAGGCCACTACGGAGTCGGCGGTTCAGGCGCGTATGCGGACCTGTCCAGCGGACTCTCGCTCGGTTTCACCACCAACAGGTTGGGTAGTGCTGTGACAGCTCTCGGTGATCTTCGCCTTGCGAGGCTCGGCGCCGAGGCGCAGGAGTTGGTTCGTCGAATCTGACACGAAGGGAATGCCATGAGCAGCAACGTGTACCGGGTGACCGAGATCGTCGGCTCGTCCACCGAGAGCAGTGACGCGGCAATTCGCACCGCCATCGCCCGGGCGAACGAGACGGTGCGCAACCTCGAATGGTTCGAGGTGGTGGAAACTCGCGGTCACATCGAGAACGGCGCCGTGGCGCATTTCCAGGTCACGTTGAAGGTCGGCTTCCGGCTCGACGGCGACGAATCTTGAGTCGTCGTTCATGAGTGTTGATCTCAGGGCGGCCGTCGGGTTCATGGCGGGACATGCCAGGACTCTCGATCGGCATCGGCTGAATTTGATTCTCGGACAGGGTGACCGGGCCGCGGTTTGTGCGGCCGTGGACGGTTATCGCAACCCGGACGGTGGGTACGGCTGGGGACTCGAACCGGATCTTCGCTCGGCAACCAGCCAACCTGGCGGAGCGCTGCATGCCTTCGAAGCCTTTGCCGACATCGGAACGCCGACGCCCAGAGCGGTCGAACTGTGCGACTGGTTGCAGACCAATTCGCTGGCAGACGGCGGTTTGCCGTTCGCCTTCCCGATCGCCGACCCGGCCGGTTGTGCGCCCTTCTGGGTGGATGCGGATCCGTTGGCGCCGTCGTTGCAGATCACCAGCATCGTGTGTGCTGCAGCGGCTCGCGTTGCCGAATTCGACGAGGCCGTCGCCGAACATCCGTGGTTCGCCTCTGCCGTTCGATATTGCCTCGACGCGATCGACGGGGCGGATTCTCTCCATGCCCTCGAGCTGGCCTTTGCCTTGCAGTTTCTCGACGCGGTTCACCGGAACAGTCCCGAAGCGTCGTCGTTGGTGAGCACTCTTGGTTCGCGTATCCCGGCTGACGGCTTGGTTCACGTGGACGGGGGAGCCGAGGGCGAATTCATGCGGCCCCTCGATTTCTCACCGCTTCCCGGCGGCCCGACCCGCGCGTTGTTCGACGCATCAGTGATCGAGTCCGAACTGTCTGCGCTCGCTGCGCGACAACATGGCGACGGCGGTTGGGCGGTGGATTTCGACAGCTATTCACCCGCCGCGGCGTTGGAATGGCGAGGTCACGCCACCGTGCAGGCGGTGTGGCTGCTGAAGCGCAATGGGGTGATCTGAAAACGATTCTCGCGCCAAATTGGAACACGTTATAGTCTGGGAACCAGTTCGAGCTTCGTGTTTCAGGGATAGGGGAATGTCATGGCGTATGTGATCACGCAGCCGTGCTGCAACGACGCCTCGTGTGTTGACGTGTGTCCGGTCAATTGCATTCACCCGACACCGGACGAAGCCCCGTTCGCGACCACCGAAATGCTCTACATCGATCCCGACACCTGCATCGATTGTGGTGCGTGTGTGGACGAATGCCCGGTCGAGGCGATCTTCCCGGACAACGAACTCGACGAGGACGACGCGCCGTACCTGCAGATGAACGCGTCGTACTTCGAGAAGCATCCGATGGGCCCGGATTGGCCCGAGCCGATCACGATGGCCAAGATCGATCCCGAACTGGGAACGCTGAAAGTAGCGATCGTCGGCTCCGGCCCGGCCGCCTGCTACGCGGCGATGGAACTGACCGGCAAGCCTCGCGTCGAGGTCGACATGTTCGATCGACTTCCCACTCCCTACGGTTTGGTGCGCGCCGGCGTGGCGCCAGACCATCCCGGAACCAAGGGGGTCACCGATCAGTTCCGCGCCGTCGTCGCGAAGAAGACTGTGCGCTGCCACTTCAACGTCGAGGTGGGCACCCACATCTCGCATTCGGAACTCTTGGACCATCACCACGCAGTGATCTACGCGGTGGGTGCTGCCGGGGATCGCAAGCTCGAGATCCCGGGCGAGGATCTGCCGGGAAGTCACGCCGCCACCGAGTTCGTCGCCTGGTACAACGGCCACCCGGGATATGCCGATCGGACTTTCGATCTGTCTGGCGAGCGAGCGGTGATCGTCGGAAACGGCAACGTCGCACTCGACGTCGCACGCATCCTGGTGACCGACCCTGACCAGCTTGCGAAGACGGACCTCGCCGAGCACGCATTGGAAGCGCTGCGGAACAGCAAGATTCGTGAGGTGGTCATTCTCGGGCGTCGTGGGCCGGCGCAGGCCGCGTACACCAATCCCGAACTGTTGGCGCTCGGACAGATGGCGAACGTGGACGTAGTCGTCGACCCGATCGAAGCCGAACTCGACGAGGCCAGTCAGGCGTTCGTGGACAGCGATGCCGCCGAGCCGTCCGTCCTGCTCAAGGTCAAGCAGGCGCAGGAATTTGCTTCGCGTACCGCAGATCCTTCTCGCAAGCGGATCGTTCTCCGGTTCCTCACCTCTCCCGTCGAGGTCCTCGGCGACGGTGCAGTCTCACAGGTGCGGATCGTGAAAAACGAATTGGTGGCAACGCCGACCGGTCAGCTCTCCGCCCGGCCTACCGAAACCGAGGAGACGATCGACACTTCACTGGTGCTTCGGTCGGTCGGATACCGCGGCACACCGATGGCCGACTTGCCCTTCGACGACGCTCGCGGCGTGATCCCCAACGAGAACGGCAGAGTAATCGACACCGAGACCGGCACGCCGATCCCGGGTGTCTACGTCGCGGGTTGGATCAAGCGCGGACCGACTGGCGTGATCGGCACCAACAAGTACTGCTCCGCCGAGACCGTGTCGATGATCTTCGACGACTTCGCTGGTGGGCGCCTCGCCACCCCGACCGAGGATGCCGACAAGTTGCAGGTTTTGTTGGCAGACCGGTCGCCGGATCAGGTGGACTATCAAGGTTGGCAGCGGATCGACAAGGCAGAACGCGCATCCGGTGCCGCAACCGGACGGCCGCGAACCAAACTCATCTCCATCGAATCCATGTTGGCGGCTGCCCGGAGCGAGGGATAGCAACGTTTGGGCGAACATCCGAATTGCTCGATTGCCGCTTTTGTGTGTTAATGACTATGGAAATGTGCGGTTTGCTCTCTTCGGCGTGCTCGGGTGTGTAGGTGTGCTCCGAGCGGGTGCGTCCGAATGGTGCATCGGCATCGGTACCAGGCGGGTATCGATGCCGGCCGCGCAAAATCCACGTGAGTACGTGGTCATTCGAGCGAAGGTAGTGACATGGGCAGCAAACAGGGTCGTCGGACGTCACGGGTTGCCGTGGCAATCGTCGGAGCGGTGGCCGCCGGCCTCGCTCTGGCCGGACCCTCCGCGGCTGTTCCGCTCTTTCCCGGTGGACCCGACATCCCGTTGCCCGTGATCCCCGGCGTTCCGTACCTCGACCCGGCAATTCCGGTTCCCGGCATCCCGGGTACGCCGATCCAGGCGCCCATCGGCGTCCCCAACTTCTCCGCTCCGTCACTCAATCCGTCTGCGGGTGAGACCGTCGGTATCGCGCAGCCGATCATCATTCGATTCAACGAGGCCGTCGGCGACCGTGCGACGGCCGAACGCGCTATTCGCGTGACCACCGATCCGCCGGTCGAGGGCAGCTTCTACTGGATCAACGACAGCCAGGTCCGTTGGAAGCCGACACAGTTCTGGCCGGCGAACATCTCCGTGACCGTCGACGCCGGTGAATCGCACTCCACGTTCAACATCGGTGATGCGCTCGTCACGGTCGCGGACGACAACACCAAGCAGGTCACGGTCACCCGCAACGGCGAGGTCGTGCGCACCATGCCGACGTCGTTCGGCAAGCCGGGCCACGAAACACCGAACGGCACGTACATCGTCGGCGAGCAGCTGCGCGACATGTACATGGATTCGTCCACGTACGGCGTTCCGATCGATTCTCCCGAGGGGTACCGCACCTACGTCGAGTACGCGACGCGAATTTCCTACAGTGGCATCTTCGTCCATGCAGCTCCGTGGTCGGTTGCGCAACAAGGTTTCACCAACGTCAGCCACGGCTGCCTCAATGTCAGCACCGAGGATGCCAAGTGGTTCTTCGAGAACGCTGGCAAGGGCGACCCGGTGATCGTGCAGAACACCGCAGGTGGAGTCCTCAGTGGCGCCGACGGATTGGGTGACTGGAACCGCTAGAGCTCGTCGACGAAGGCCCTGTGCGAGAAGTATTCGCGCAGGGCCTTTTTCGTGTCGCGTTCAGCTCGAGTGTCTTGTACGTTCACCATTCATTCGTTGCGGGCGGTCAGACTGCCTCAGTGAGATCGAGTCCGGAGAGAACGCTGCCCACTTCAGGCAAGCCAGGTCTGTGGGGCAGACCATGGCGTGATTACGCGCTCTTCGCGCTCTTGGTCGGCCCCAATCTCGCGTTGCTGATCTTGTTCACCTATCGCCCGCTGGTGGACAACATCCGACTTTCGTTCTTCGACTGGAACATTGCGGACCCGAAGGCGACGTTCATCGGGCTGAGCAACTACCGCGAGTGGTTCGGACGAAGCGACACCTGGCAGATCGTCACCAACACAGTGATATTCACGTTGGTTACCGTGGCGGGTTCGATGGTCATCGGTTTGGCCTTGGCCATGCTGCTCGATCGCAAGCTCGTCGGGCGAAACCTGGTTCGGTCGGCCATCTTCGCGCCGTTCGTGATCTCCGGTGCAGCGATCGGTGTCGCGTTTCAGTTCGTCTTCGACCCCAACTTCGGCCTGATCCAGGATCTCCTGCACCGTGTCGGACTCCAATCGCCCGACTTCTATCAGGATCCACACTGGGCGCTGTTCATGGTGACGGTGACATACATGTGGAAGAACCTCGGGTACACGTTTGTCATCTATCTCGCTGCACTGCAAGGAGTTCGGCAAGAGTTGAACGAAGCTGCCGAAATCGACGGCGCCAAGCCGTGGACCAAGTTCCGCCGGGTGCTCCTCCCTCAGTTGCGCCCGACGACGTTCTTCCTCTCCATCACCGTCATGCTCAACTCGCTCCAGGTCTTCGACATCATCAACGTCATGACCCGAGGTGGCCCGCTGGGGACAGGGACGACGACGATGGTCTACCAGGTGTACAACGAGACGTTCCGAAACTTCCGGGCGGGCTACGGTGCGACGGTTGCCACCATCATGTTCTTGATCCTGCTGATCATCACCGTCTACCAGGTTCGTGCCATGGATCGGGGAGAAGAGAAATGACAGCGGTAGAGGAAAAGAAAAGCGCTGCTCCGACTTCCGTCGTTAGGCCGGGGCCGGACCGCAAGAACGTGGACCGGCGTGAGGTCGGTGTGAAGATCCTCGGCTATGCGGCAATGGTGATCGCGTTGGTCATCATCGTCCTGCCGCTCTACTGGATCGTGATGACCTCGTTCAAGGAGCGCCCGGAGATCTACACGCAGCCGGCAACGTGGTGGCCGTCGTCGCTGCATCCCGAAAACTATTCGGAAGCAACCACATCGGTCCCGTTCTGGATGTTCTTGCGGAACTCGATAGTGATCACGACGATTCTGTCGGCGGCGAAGTTCGTTCTGGGGACTCTCAGCGCCTATGGGCTTGTTTTCCTGCGCTTCCCGGGGAAGAACTTCGTCTTTCTCGGAATCATCGCCGCATTGATGGTTCCGAACCAGATCACCGTGATCTCGAATTACGCGCTCGTGGCAGAGTGGGGCTGGCGTAACACGTTCCAGGGCATCATAGTTCCGCTCGCGGGTGTAGCCTTCGGTACGTTCCTCATGCGCAACCACTTCCTCTCGATCCCTTCGGAGATCGTCGAGGCGGCGCGGATGGACGGAGCCGGCCACTGGCGGTTGCTCTGGCGCGTGGTGCTCCCCGTTTCCGGACCCACGATGGTGGCGTTCGGCATCATCACGGTGGTCAACGAATGGAACGAGTACCTGTGGCCGTTCCTCATGTCCGACGATTCCTCGGTAGCGCCGCTGCCGATCGGATTGACCCAACTGCAGAACAACGACGGACTTACCAACTGGGGTCCGGTCATGGCAGGAACGGTGCTGACGATGCTACCGATCCTGGTGATTTTCCTTCTGCTGCAACGACACATGATCAAGGGCCTCACCTCCGGTGCGGTCAAGGGCTGACAGCTTTCCCGTCACATTTCTTTCTCGAGGAGCAGTAATGGCAAACATGAACAGGCGCGGATTCTTGAGCCTCGGCGGTGCAATCGCCGCCGGAGCCGCACTGACCGCGTGCGCGGGATCCGGCGGGTCGAGCGCTGATGCTGCGGGAACATCCGGTGCGTCGGGTGATTCCAACACCATCACCTTCTGGTCGAACCACCCGGGTAAGTCCACCGACGTGGAGAAGGAACTGATCAACCGCTTCCAGACCAAGTACCCGGACCTGAAGGTCAACTTGGTGGACGGCGGCAAGAACTACGAAGAGGTGGCACAGAAGTTCAACGCTGCCCTCTCCGGTGGAGATGTGCCCGATGTGGTTGTGCTGTCGGACGTCTGGTGGTTCAACTATGCACTGGCCGGGGCAATCGAGCCGCTTGACGGTCTCTTCTCCGAGGTGGGCGTCGACTCGGCCGACTACGTCGATTCACTGCTCGCCGACTACCTGTTCCAGGGCAAGCACTATGCGCTTCCCTACGCGCGGTCGACGCCGTTGTTCTACTACAACAAGGCGGTCTGGTCGCAGGCAGGTCTTCCCGACCGTGGGCCGGCGACATGGCAGGAGTTCGACGAGTGGGGACCCGAGCTGCAGAAGGTCGTGGGCAACGGCAAGTTGGCACACGGGTGGGGCAACGCGAAGGATTACCTCGGCTGGACCTACGAAGGCCCCATCTGGACCTTCGGCGGCTCGTACTCCGACCAGTGGAATCTGCAGCTCGACAACGAGAAGACCATTGCCGCAGGGCAGTTCCTCTCCAGCATGATTCACGACAAGAAGTACGCCGCGGTCTCCACTGACATCGCGAACGAATTCGGTACCGGCATTCTGGCGTCGACCATCGCGTCGACGGGCGATCTGTCCGGCATCAAGAAGACTGCCAACTTCGACTTCGGCACCGCTTTCCTCCCGGCAGTGGACGGAACTCCCGGTTGCCCCACCGGCGGTGCCGGGCTTGCCATCCCGTCCAAGATCTCCGATCAGCGTAAGAAGAACGCGCTCAAGTTCATCGACTTCATCACCAATGGTGAGAACACGGCGTACTTCTCGCAGAACGTCGGCTACATGCCGGTCCGCAAGTCGGCAACCTCGGAGCCGAGCATGAAGGCGTTCCTCGACGCGAACCCCAACTCCCGTACCGCTGTGGATCAGCTCTCGCGTACGCGCTCGCAGGACTACGCACGCGTGTTCGTCCCGGGTGGGGATCAGATCATCGGCACCGGACTCGAGCAGATCGCTCTCCAGAAGGCCGACGTCGCATCGACATTCGCCGGCGTTGCCACGCAGTTGCAGCAGATCATCGACCGGCAGATCACCCCCAAGCTGCCGAAGTAGTAGGAGAGAACACTCATGGCCAACGTGCAATTCGCGGGAGTCACGCACCGCTACGAAGGAACTGATCGACCGGCAGTCGACCGTCTCGACCTCGACATCGCCGACGGTGAGTTCCTGGTACTCGTAGGACCTTCCGGTTGCGGTAAGTCCACCAGCCTGCGAATGCTCGCCGGTCTCGAGTCCGCGTCGGACGGCCGGATCGAGATCGGCGGCACGGACGTCACGCACCTCGCTCCGCGAGCACGTGACGTCGCCATGGTGTTTCAGAGTTACGCGCTGTACCCGAACATGACCGTCGAGCAGAACATGGGCTTCGCGCTGCAGAATGCCGGAGTAGGAAAGGCCGAGCGACGGGAGCGGGTACTCGAGGCAGCGCGGATGCTCGAGCTCGAACCGCTGCTCGGACGTAAACCGGCCAAGCTGTCCGGTGGGCAACGCCAGCGAGTCGCCATGGGTAGAGCCATCGTTCGCCATCCCAAGGTGTTCTGCATGGATGAGCCGCTCAGCAATCTGGATGCCAAACTACGCGTCAGCACACGTTCGCAGATCGCCGCCTTACAGCGTCGACTCGGCACCACGACGGTCTACGTCACCCACGATCAGGTCGAGGCGATGACGATGGGGGACCGAGTGGCGGTGATGCTGGACGGTCGCTTGCAGCAGGTGGCGAAGCCGCGCGAACTCTACGACAACCCCGTCAACACCTTTGTGGCCGCCTTCATCGGATCGCCCGGCATGAACCTGATCGAAGCGCCGGTCGAGGGTACCGTCGCAGTGCTCGGTGACCTGCGGATTCCGCTGCCCACCGGGGCGTCCGAGCGGGAGCGGGTCGTCGTGGGAGTGCGCCCGGAGTCGTGGGATCTGGTGGGCGCGTGGCGAAAGGGCTCGCTGGCCGTGGATGCCGACCTGCTCGAAGAGTTGGGAGCCGAATCGTTCGTGTACGCGAAAGGCTCACCGGATTGCCAGTGGCAGAGCCGATCCGGTCGAATCGTCATTCGCGTCGACCGGAAGATGTCGGTGGCGCCGGGGGAGCCGCTTCATCTGTTGCCCAAGGCCGGCGAGGTGTACTTCTTTTCCGCGGAGACCGGAGTACGTCTGTAGCGATACTGTGTGCGGCATGACCGTCGCACGTTCGCTGTTGCTGTTCGTACTCGCCGCGCTGCTCGAAATCGGGGGCGCGTGGTTGGTGTGGCAGGGAATTCGCGAGCACAAGGGATGGATCTGGGTGGGGCTCGGCGTCATCTCGCTCGGCCTCTACGGTCTGGTCGCCACCATGCAACCCGATGCGAACTTCGGGCGCATTCTCGCCGCGTACGGCGGGATCTTCGTAGCAGGTTCACTGCTGTGGGCGGTGGTGATGGACGGATTCCGCCCGGATCGTTTCGACATCGCCGGTGCGCTGATCTGTCTGGTCGGCGTCGGGGTGATCATGTACGCCCGGTAGGCCTTCGGCCCCGTGCGCGCTCAGGGAGTCCAGGGGGTCCTCGAGCGCGCACAGGGGCTTGCCCCTGCTACCAGATCTTCACACGCTTCTCCGGCTCCAAATACAGTGCGTCACCGGGCTTGACGTCGAACTCCTCGTGGAACGTGTCGAGGTTGCGGACGACGCCGTTGCACCGGAACTCCGGCGGCGAGTGGGGGTCGACGGCCAGACGGCGAAGCGCTTCGGCCTCACGGGCCTTCGTGCGCCATACCTGCGCCCACCCGAAGAACACGCGCTGCAGACCGGTGAGTCCGTCGATGACCGGAGGTTCGGTACCTTCGGTCGCGATCTTGTACGCCGCGATCGCGATCGACAGCCCGCCGAGATCGCCGATGTTCTCGCCGATCGTGAATTCACCGTTGACGTGGTGGCCCGGCAGTTCCTTGGGCTCGAACTCGTTGTACTGCTCGATGAGAGCCTTTGTGCGCTTGCCGAATTCGCTACGATCCTCGTCGGTCCACCAGTCGACCATGTTGCCGTCGCCGTCGTACTTGGCGCCCTGATCGTCGAACCCGTGACCGATCTCGTGGCCGATGACGGCGCCGATACCCCCGTAGTTGGCGGCATCGTCGGCTGCGGCGTCGAAGAACGGCGGCTGGAGAATGGCTGCGGGGAACACGATTTCGTTCATGCCCGGGTTGTAGTAGGCGTTGACGGTCTGCGGCGTCATGAACCACTCGTCACGGTCCACGGGGCCACCCAGCTTGGCCAGGTCACGGTCGTACTCGGCGGCGTATCCGCGACGGTAGTTGCCCACCAGGTCGGTAGCCGAGATATCGAGACCAGCGTAGTCGCGCCACTTGTCGGGGTAACCGATCTTCGGGGTGAACTTCTCGAGCTTGGCCAATGCAGCCTCACGAGTCTGCGGGCTCATCCACTCGAGGTCGGAGATGTTGCGGCGGTGCGCCTCCTGCAGGTTGGCGACCAGTTCCAGCATGCGGGTCTTCGCCTCAGCGGGGAAGTGTCGATCGACGTAGAGCTTGCCGACGGCCTCGCCGAGCAGATCCTGGACCAGGCTTACCCCGCGCTTCCAGCGCTCACGGTTCTCTTCGGTTCCCGAGAGCGTGGTGCCGTAGAAAGCGAAGGTCTCGTCGACCAGCGCCGAATGCAGGTAAGGAGAGCGGGCATGAAGCACCTTCCACGCCGCCCATGCCTTCCAATCGTCCAGTGACTCCGACGCCCAGAGTGCGGTGAAGGTGTGCAGGAATTCGGGCTGGCGAACCACGATCTCGGCGAACTTCTCCGAATCGGCGCCGAGACCGGACAGCCATGCCGCCCAGTCCAAACCGGGGTTCTGTTCGGTCAGTTCCTCGAAGCCCACCAGGTTGTAACTCAGATCTGCGTCACGACGCTTGACGACGTCCCAATGCCCGGCCGCGATCTTCTTCTCGAGCTCGAACACACGCTGGGCGTCGTAGCCGACGCCGGCGAGGGTGAACATCTTGTCGATGTGCGCGACGTACTTCTCGCGGATCTCCGCGTAGTTGTCCTCGCGGTAGTACGACTCGTCGGGGAGGCTGATTCCCGACTGGCTGAAGTGGATCAGGTACCGCTCGGAGTTCTTGGCATCGGTGTCGACGTAATGCGAGATGGCACCGCCGACGCCGACGCGCTGGTGGCGTCCGATCACGGTGGCCAGCGACGACCGGTCCGGCGCATCGGCGACGGCGTCGAGCTCGTCGTCGATGGGGCCGAGGCCTGCGGCCTCCACGGCGTCGGCGTCCATGAAGCTCGAGTACAGGTCGCCGATGCGCTGTGCATCGGTACCGGCGGCCGAGTTGGACTCCGCGGCTTCGGTGATGATGGTCTGTACGTCTTCTTCGGCCTTGTCGTAGAGCGTCCGGAAGGCCCCGTCGACTGCGCGGTCTGCCGGAATCTCGTATTCGGCGAGCCATTTTCCGTTGACGTGGACGAACAGATCGTCCTGCGCCCGTGTGTCGCCGTCGAGGTGGGTGAGGTCGATGCCTGAGCGATGAGCCGTGGTCATTTCTCCATCCTTACACGATCATGACGAACTGCTCGGTGTGTGCGCGATCGCTCCACGCCGAGTTCATCTCTTGTGCTGGGCAACGTCGGTATGGCATGGCACGATCGAATACGTGACCAGCAGACCTGCCGCAGATCCGCACCTGCAGGACCTCGCGCGACTACGACGTGTGCGAGACCGTATCGACCGGGAGTACGCGCGGCCTCTGGACGTGGAGGCGCTCGCGCGGGGAGTGAACATGTCTGCGGGGCATCTCAGTCGCCAATTCCGTCAGGCATACGGAGAACCGCCGTACGCCTACCTGATGACCAGGCGAATCGAGCGAGCGATGGCGTTACTGCGGCGCGGAGACCTCAGTGTCACGGACGTCTGCTTCGAGGTCGGTTGCAGCTCTCTCGGCACTTTCAGCAGCAAGTTCACCGAATTGGTGGGGGTTCCGCCCAGTGTCTATCGGCGCGAGGCCGAGCAGTCGACGGCAGGAATGCCGTCCTGCGTGTCCAAACAAGTCACCAGACCGATCAGGAATCGAGAAGCGCAGACCGCGCAGCCGCAATTAACGTGATCGCCATGGACATCACCATTCACTCGAGTTTCCTTCCGCAGGACGACCCTGAAGCCGCCCTGAACTTCTATCGCGACACGCTCGGCTTCGAGGTTCGCAACGACGTCGGCTACGACGGGATGCGTTGGATCACGGTGGGGCCGCCCGGCCAGCCCGGCACCTCCATCGTGCTGCATCCGCCGGCCGTCGATCCCGGAATCACCGACGAGGAGCGCCGCACCATCATCGAGATGATGGCCAAGGGCACCTACGGCGGACTTCTCCTGGCCACCAAAGATCTGGACGACACGTTCGAACGGCTTCAGGCCGGCGACATCGACGTCGTCCAGGAACCGACCGAGCAGCCGTACGGCGTTCGCGATTGCGCCGTCCGGGACCCAGCGGGAAACCTGATCCGTATTCAAGAACTGCGCTGAGCCCGTCAACTGCGCTGAGACCGTCGGCGATCGACTGACAGATGGAGACACGATGACTGCCTTGCACACCGCAGACAGCCACGATTTGATCCGCGTGCAAGGCGCGCGGGTGAACAACCTCGAAGACATCAGTGTCGAGATCCCGAAGCGGAGGCTGACGGTATTCACCGGCGTCTCCGGTTCGGGGAAGAGTTCGCTGGTGTTCAGTACGATCGCCGCGGAATCGCAGCGGATGATCAACGAGACCTACAGCGCTTTCGTTCAAGGATTCATGCCGACGCTCGCGCGGCCGGACGTCGATGTTCTCGACGGCCTGACCACCGCGATCATCGTCGATCAGCAGCGGATGGGAGTCGACCCGCGCTCGACCGTCGGAACCGCCACCGACGCCAACGCGATGCTCCGCATCCTGTTCAGCCGTCTCGGAAAGCCTCACATCGGTTCGCCTCAGGCGTTTTCGTTCAACGTGGCCTCGATCTCCGGAGCAGGCGCGGTCACGATGGAACGCGGCGGACGTCAGACGAAAGAGCGTCGCAGCTTCAAGATCACCGGCGGCATGTGTCCGCGGTGTGAGGGACGAGGGGCGGTCAACGATTTCGATCTGACCGCGTTGTACGACGACACCAAGTCGCTCAACGAGAGTGCGATCACGGTCCCCGGCTACAGCATGGAGGGTTGGTACGGCCGGATCTACCGCGGCTGCGGTTTCTTCGATCCCGACAAGCCGATCAAGAAGTACACCAAGAAGGAACTGAACGATCTGCTCTACAAAGAGCCGACCAAGATCAAGGTCGAAGGCATCAACCTGACGTACACGGGTCTGATTCCGCAGATTCAGAAGTCGTTCCTGGCCAAGGACGTCGACGCGATGCAGCCCCACATCCGGGCTTTCGTCGAGCGGGCGATCACGTTCACCACCTGCCCCGAATGCGACGGGACGCGACTGAGCGAGGGGGCGCGGTCGTCGAAGATCAAGGGCGTCAACATCGCCGACGCCTGCTCGATGCAGATCAGCGATCTCGCGGAATGGGTCAGCGGACTGAAGGAACCGTCGGTCGCGCCGTTGCTCACGACGCTCGGTGAAACGCTCGACTCGTTCGTGGAGATCGGACTCGGCTACCTCAGTCTCGATCGGCCGTCGGGAACCCTCTCCGGCGGTGAAGCTCAGCGCACCAAGATGATTCGTCACCTGGGTTCCTCGCTCACCGACATCACGTATGTTTTCGACGAGCCCACCACCGGCCTGCATCCGCACGACATCGCGAGGATGAACGACCTACTGCTGCGCCTGCGCGACAAGGGCAACACCGTGCTCGTGGTCGAGCACAAGCCGGAGACGATCGTGATCGCCGACCACATCGTCGACCTCGGTCCGGGTGCGGGTAGCGCCGGCGGAAACGTCTGCTTCGAGGGCACCGTCGAGGGCCTTCGTGCCAGCGACACCGTAACCGGCCGTCACTTCGACGATCGGGCCGCAATCAAAGAGACCGTGCGGGAGTCCACCGGAGCAATCGAGATTCGTGGAGCGAACTCACACAACCTCCAAGATGTAGACGTCGACGTACCGCTCGGCGTACTGGTCGTGGTGACCGGTGTGGCAGGGTCGGGCAAGAGTTCGCTGATCCACGGCTCACTCGCGAAACGCGAAGACGTGGTGTCGGTCGATCAGAGTGCGATCCGCGGCTCGCGTCGGAGCAACCCGGCGACGTACACGGGGCTGCTCGACCCGATTCGCAAGGCATTCGCCAAGGCCAACGGCGTGAAGCCGGCGCTCTTCAGTGCCAACTCCGAGGGCGCCTGCCCGACGTGCAACGGCAACGGCGTCATCTACAGCGACCTGGCGATGATGGCCGGCGTTGCCACTCTCTGCGAGGAGTGCGAGGGCAAGCGCTTCCAAGCCGAGGTACTCGAATACAAATTCGGTGGCAAGGACATCAACGAGGTTCTCACGATGTCGGTGGCCGAGGCCGAGGAGTTCTTCGGCGACGGTGAGGCCAAGACCCTCGCTGCGCACAAGATCCTCGTCCGACTGGTCGACGTGGGGCTCGGATACCTCACGATCGGCCAGCCGTTGACGACGCTGTCGGGCGGTGAGCGTCAGCGCATCAAGCTGGCAACCCACCTGGGTGAGAAGGGCGGCGTGTACGTCCTCGACGAGCCGACCACCGGACTGCACCTGGCCGACGTCGAGCAGTTGCTCGGCCTGCTCGATCGACTGGTCGATTCCGGCAAGTCAGTCATCGTGATCGAGCACCACCAAGCGGTGATGGCACACGCCGACTGGATCATCGACCTCGGCCCTGGTGCGGGTCACGACGGCGGTCGGATCGTCTTCGAGGGCACTCCCGAGGAGCTCGTCGCCGACGGCTCCACCCTCACCGGAAAGCACCTCGCGGCATACGTCGGCAGCTGACCGGGCTCCTACCTCAGGCGTCGATACCCAGGTTGATGACGGCGAGGTAGGACCCGTCCGACTGCTTTTCGACGGTCATGAGGCCGGTGTCGTCGTAGATGCCGTCACTGGCGTTGTTCGTGTTGTTCTCACGACCGGTGTGCTCGCTGTACGGGGACTGCGAGTACACCTCGTCGAGAAGGGTCTCGTCGAAGAAGGTCTGCGACGTGAGGACCGTCTTCTTGTCGATGTGAACCTTGACGTGGATGTGGGTGGTGCGGCCCATGTACCAGCCGGGGAAGATCGTGGTGAACTGTGCGATGCCGTTTGCATCGGTGGTCTGCGCCCCGCGCAGATAGGTACCGTCGTCGGTGGTGGTGGCTTCGGTGTCGCCGACGCTGTACGAACCGTCGGAGGTCTCACCGGACCCTCCCATGCCGCCGCCCATTCCGCCGGGGGCGCCTGACGGTGGTTCGCCCATTCCGCCTCCGGGTGCACCTGACGGAGGTTCACCCATCCCGCCGGCCGGGGGAGTTCCGCCACCGCCGCCGCCGTTGGCGCTCAGCGAACCGGATTCGAAGCCGGAGTACACGCCGCCGGCGTCGCAGTGCCAGATCTCGACGACGGCGTTACTGACCGCGCCGATGCTGCCGTCGACGTTGCACTGGCTGTTGTCCTGCACGCGCATCGCAACCTGCAGCGTGGTGCCCGGACGGTCCTCGCGGATGTCGCCGCGAATGGAGTCGACGTCGAACCAGTAGGGACCCTGCGTCTCTTCCTTGCTCATGACACACTGCGGTGCTTTGGCCAGAAGTGCGGTGACAGCGTCGCCGGACGTGGCCGCGGCGGAGGTGCCGGAAGTGGTTGTCGTCGACGCAGCCGCAGCCGAAGTCGTCGTGGCGGTGCCACTGTTGCCGGAGCACGCTGCGATGAGCCCGCCGAGACTGATGGTTCCGCCGAGGGCGAGAGCCCGCCGACGGCTCACGCGCAGCCTGCTCGCTTCGATGTCTTTGTTCACGCCGCTGTACCTCCATTGTGTGGGCTGTTGTCTCAATGGTGGACGGGCGACCTGGTGCGGAACTGGTTATCCGCTGTGAACTTGCTGGGAGAGCATCTGAATGCTCGAAGTGGCCCGCACATAGACCTGTCCGCCGGCGTCGACGATGCGAGTTTCGATCAGCGCGAGCCTGCGCCCGGCACGAATCACGGAGGCCTCGGCGCGCATGACCGGCCCGCCGATGTCGGGTGAGCGCAGGAAGTCGATCTTGTGGTCGAGGACGCGATAGTCCTGGTCGACGCTGGTCAGGGTCTGGGCAGACAGGCCAGTGATGGCGTCGACTGCCGAGATGAGGACACCGCCCTGAACGGCGCCCAACGGGTTGGCCATCCAGGCCACGGGTGCGAACTCACCGACGACGGAACCTGGGGTCACGTCGACGACAGCAAGATCGAGGAGTCCGGCGAGTGGACCGCGTTCGAGTTTGCCGTCGCGGATTCCTTCGACGACGTCGGACCCGGACAACCCGCTCAGGTCGCTTGTCTTCTCCGGCGTCGGGACGGGCAGCGGCTCGCCCTCCACGTAGTCGTCGATTCCCACGACGGGGGGACGCGAGACCACCATGGCGCGACCGGCCATCACTGCCAGAAGGGTGCCGTTCTCGTCGCGAAGTTGCCCGGATGCGAGTCCGACGCCGTCGTCGAGATGCACGAGTGTTCCGGTGGCACCGACGTCCGCGACGTCGGGGATGTCGGCGCCCGCACTGACCGTGACCTGCGCGAGCACGGACTGATGGCCCGAGGTCAGTCCCGAGTACACCGCGCCACCCATGGCACCGTCGATCATGACTCCGATGGAACCGAGCACGGTCTTGCCACGGTGATCGTGGAATCGCTCGCCGACGGCCTGCGCGAAGGCCAGGTCCCCGGGCTCGACCGAAACGGCGCGCACACCCATCAATGTGTTGAGTGGGTCAAGCTTCTTGACGGGCGCGGCGGAGTTGTCGATGCTCATCTGTCGAGTATCTCCAGCGCGCCGAGTCCTGCCGAGACCGGGTCTCAACCACCGATACGTGAATGCATCTCCCAGACGAGGACTTCGGCCCCGGCGTCGGAGGTCAGCTGCTGGCCACCCGAATCGCTCAACCGGACAGCATCGCCTTCGTACAGTGTGCCGACGCCCTCCATCTCGGCAGTGCCCTGCGCGACGAAGACGTGCAGGAACCGTGCGCCCGGAAGATTCACGGAGGTGCCCGGCAGAATGCGTGCGACATGCATGGCGGCGTTCTTGTTGTTGATGCGAATCGCCGAATGATCCTTGTAGCGCTCCATCCCGGAGGCAACCGGGATCAGACCGCCGCGCAGCAGTTCGTCGTCGATCTCGAGCTGTTCGTAACCGGGGGTCAGTCCACCTTCGTCCGGTACCACCCACATCTGAATGAAATGCACGGGGTCGGAATGCTGTTCGCCGCCGATACGCCACGAATCGTTCTTCTCACTGTGCATGATTCCGGTACCGGCGCTCATGCGCTGGGCGAGTCCCGGATAGATGACGCCGGTGTGGCCGATGGAATCCTGGTGCACGAGCGAACCGCGAAGCACCCAGGTCACGATTTCCATGTCCTTGTGCGGATGGGTGTCGAAACCGGTTCCCGCCAGTACGGTGTCGTCGTTGTTGACGAGCAGCAATCCGTGATGAGTGTTGTCCGGATCGTAGTGCTGTCCGAACGAGAACGAATGTTTCGAATCCAGCCAGGAGACGCGGGATTTCAAGCGATCGCCGGAGCGGTGCACATCGATGTGCGGTGTCGTCCGTGGGGCCTGTGCTCGACCAGATGCCATGGCTCCTCCTTCTGTACCACCGGGATCCACCACAATCGGGATCCGCCACTACCGGCATCCACCCTACGACGAACCTGCTGTGTAGTCCGAACATTGGGCGTACTCGGTGGTGTCGTCAGTTCGTCGACGCGTGCATCTCCCACACGAGTATCTCCGCATCGCCGATTCCCTCGACTCGTTGACCGCCAGTATCCTTGAGTCGCAACGAATCTCCCGGACCGAGCAATCCGACTCCCTCGACGTCGACAGTGCCACCGGCGATGAAGCCGTGCACGTACGGCGCATCCGGGAGAGATACCGACCCACCGGTCTCGAGGCGAGCAACATGCAGTGCCGCATGTTTGTTGTGCAAGCTGATCGCGCTGTGGTCGCGATGCGCGGGCATCCCCGACGCCAGGGTGATCAGGCCACCGCCGTCGAGTTCGGAGTTGATGTCGAGTTCCTGATAGCTCGGAGTCACTCCGGATTCGTCCGGGGGTATCCACATCTGGACGAGGTGAACGGGCTCGGTGACACGTGAGCCGTCGGCCCGGAAGCGATCGTTGCGCTCGGAGTGCAGGATTCCGGTACCGGCGCTCATTCTCTGCGCGAGTCCGCGATGGATGACCCCGGAGTGCCCAGCGGAATCCTGGTGAACCAGAGATCCGCTGAGCACCCACGTCACGATCTCGGTGTCGCGGTGCTGATGAGTGTCGAAACCGTAGTCGGCTTCGATGATGTCGTCGTTGTTCACCAACAGAAGTCCATGCGCGTACGCGGCGTGATCGAAGTTTCCGGCGAAGGGGAAACTGTGACGCGCCGTGAGCCAGCCGTAGTTGAGATGCGCACGTTCGTCAGCTCGCTGGACGACTACCGACGACATGTCAGCTCAGCGTCTCGTGTGCCGCCGGGATGGATCCCAGGCGTCCGGCCTGGAAGTCCTCGAAGGCCTGCATGACCTCGGACTTGGTGTTCATGACGAACGGCCCGGCCATCGCGATGGGCTCACGAATCGGTTTGCCGCCGAGGATGAATACCTCGAGAGATTCGGTCCGTGAATCCTGGCGATCGGAGGCGGCGACGGTGATGGAGTCACCGCGTCCGAAGACAGCTGTCTGTCCGACACGAATGGGCCGACGCTCTGCCCCGACCGTGCCTTCGCCGGCGAGCACGTAGACGATCGCGTTGAACTCGGGGTTCCACGGAAGCGTCAGGCTCGCACCCGGGGCCACAGTCGTGTGGGAGAGCGCGATCGGTGTGTACGTCGAACCAGGTCCGGCGTGGCCGGCGATGTCTCCGGCGATGACGCGTACCAAGGCTCCGCCGTCCGGCGAGGAAAGCAGGGCCACCTTGTTACCGGTGATGTCCTGGTACCGCGGAGATGCCATCTTGTTGTCGCGAGGCAGGTTGACCCACAGTTGGACGCCGTGGAAAAGGCCGCCGCTGAGGACGAGGTGCTCCGGCGGAGTTTCGATGTGGAGGATGCCGCCACCCGCGGTCATCCACTGGGTGTCGCCGCCGCCGATAATGCCACCGCCACCGTTGGAGTCCTGGTGCTCCATGATGCCGTCGATCATGTAGGTCACGGTTTCGAAGCCGCGGTGCGGGTGCCACGGTGTGCCTTTGGGTTCTCCGGGTGCGTAGTTGACCTCGCCCATCTGGTCCATGTGGATGAAGGGATCGAGGGCGGAGAGGTCGATGCCGGCGAAGGCGCGGTGAACGGGAAAGCCTTCACCTTCGTATCCGACCGGTGCGGTGGTGATGCTCTTGACGGGGCGGTCGACTGCTGACTCTGCCGGCTCGTCGAGACGGGGCAGGGCCAAGATGTTCTCGACTGTCACAGCAGGCATGTCGTACTCCTTGTATCCGTGAAGCTGATGTCAGGTAGTTGATTGTTCAACTATCTCATTCGGAGTCAACAAAGTCGAGCCCCGGGTATTCCCGGGGCTCGACTGGTGTTCGGATCAGCGCAACATGCTGCCGAGGGTTTTTGCCGCTGCCATGACCTCGGCGCCCAGCGCTGCTTGGTCCTCGGAGTCGAACACGGAAATTCCGAGGCTGGAGATGGCGTCGCGGCGTCTGCCGGGGATGACTGCCGAGATTCCGAGGACGGACGGGATGACCTCGCCGACGGTCACTGCGTAGCCGCGTGCGCGTGCCGCCGTCACTTCCTCTCGTTCCCCGCTCGTCGGCGGGAGTGAGGCAAGGATGGAAAGCCCGGCGGAGCCGCGGTCGATCGGATCGACCTGCCCTGGATGAAACGCGACGTGAACCTTGGCGCTGCGTGGTTCGACCACCATCAGCGCGCGCACTTCGGTATCGCTCTCGCGGACCACCAGGTGCGCTGTCGCCTCGGTGGCCTCGGCAAGTTCTTGAAGTATCGGGCGAGCGAGAGTGCGCAAATCTTGCTCCACCGGTTCGGCGAGGGTGACCAGGCCGGCGCCGAGAGTGACGCGCTTGAAGGAGTCCTTGCGGCACAGGTGATGAGCCTCGAGCGTGCGGATCAACCGATGTGCGACGGTTCGGTGGACTCCCACTCCGTCGGCGATGTCGGTGACCGACAAGCCGTGCGGATAAGACGTCAGGAGTTCCAGGATCTCGAGTCCGTGGTGCAGCGTTTTCGACATGCTGGAGTCCACTTGAACTGCACTTTTGCGCGGTCGGTGTTCCTCGCTCAGCTCTGACATCAAATCCCTTTCTTGACGTTTGTGAGGTATGCCACCTACGCTTTGAACATATCGCACAGTGTGTGCGATTATCGCACACTTTACGAAGCTGCACAACCTTCGGGTGGATGCAGCGCAGCGTGTTCGGAGAGAACCTTCATGAGCAACTACAGCGTCGTGGCAACGGAGGACGTTGCCGCAATCCACCAGCTGTACGGCCACCAGAGTCATTGCATAGACTCTGGGCGCCAGCAGGATTGGGCGCAGACATTCACCGATGGCGGTGAGTTTCATTCCCCCAGTTATCCGGAACCCGTGGTCGGTTTCGACGACCTTGCGGCTTTTGCTGCTCGCTTCTTCGCTGCGGCGGAAGCTGCCGACGAGGTGCATCGCCACGTTCTGACCAATCTCGTCGTCGAGGCGGTGGACGAGAGTGCTCTCACAGTGCACGGGTACCTGCAGATCGTTGCCACCGCTCGCGGCGGAGACTCGCGACTGGTGCGGATGACAACTGTCACAGATCACGTGGTTCGGGTCGGTGAGGAGTGGAAGATCGCCCGCCGCACCGTTTCTCGCGACGACGCGCCCCGAGCGTCCGAACAAGCTTGAAGTACCGAAATGTTTCTTGCACAACAATATTCAGTAGGAGAAGTACATCATGACCGAAAGCTCTGACCAGACGAACCCGGGCCGTACCGTTGTGACGCAGATGTCGGCGGTGTACCCGGAGTTGGCAGGCAAGGTCGCAGTGGTGACCGGCGCGGCTCAGGGTATGGGTGCGACGTTCGCCGAAGGACTGGCAACGCGCGGCGTACATGTCGTCGGCGCCGACATCAACGAAGAGCAGATGCTCGCCACGGCCGCACGAATCAACACGGACCTCGAATCGAATGCACTGGCGGACAAGCCGGGTCGCGTCGTCGGAGCTCGGGTCGACGTCACCAAGCCCGACGAGCATGAATTGCTTGCGCAGTTGGCGTTGAAGGAGTTCGGCCGGGTTGATTTCTGGATCAACAATGCGGGTATCTTCCCGTTTGCGCTGGCCGAGGAGATCACCCCGGAGCAGATCGGCGCAACGCTGAGTGTCAATGTCGAGGGAGTGCTCTACGGTGCTCAGGCGGCGGCACGTCACCTCGGTCCCGGCGGCGCCATCGTCAACATGTCTTCGGTGTCTGCGCTGCGTGTGCGGAAGGGGAGAGGCGCATACTGCACGTCGAAAGCTGCCGTTGCGCACCTCACGGAGTCTCTCGCAGTGGAGTTCGGCGACAAGGGTATTCGGGTCAACTCCATTGCACCCGGCTACATCGACACGGCGATGACGAAGTGGGTCCAGGAAGATCCGATCGCGCTCGCGAACGCACTCGACGCGGTACCACTGCATCGTCTGGGCTCGCCCGAAGAGGTCTTCGGCCCGCTGCTGTTCCTGCTCTCGGACAGCGCGCGTTACGTCACCGGGCACAGCGTTGCGGTGGACGGTGGTTCGCGGCATGTCTGAGTCCACGACATATCCCGGCGTCGTTCTCGTTACCGGCGGTGCTGCCGGGATGGGAGCGCATCACGCGCGCACTCTCGCCGCGCGCGGTTCGCATGTCTGCATTGCCGATGTTTCGGATTCATCCGGCGTGGTCGACGACATCGTCGCCGCAGGCGGATCGGCATCCGCTCATCTTCTCGACGTCACCGATGCCGATGCCTGGGACCGGGTTGTCGACGAAATTCGCACCACCCGTGGGGAACTCGGCGGACTGGTCAACAATGCCGGTATCTCGCGTCGGCTCGAATTCATGGACACGCCGAACGACATCTGGGAGCTGACCATGAAGATCAACCTCTTCGGCCCGTTCTACGGTATGAAGGCGGTGGCGCCGCTGATGCGCGAGAGTGGTGGCGGATCGATCGTCAACATCTCGTCCATCGCCGGTCAGATCGGATACTTCTCTCCGGCTTACTCGTCGAGCAAGTGGGGTCTGACCGGTCTGTCGAAGTCGGCCGCAGGCAACTTCGCGCAGTGGGGGATTCGCGTCAACTCGGTGCACCCGGGACTGGTCGGTACGGCGCTGCTCGGCGGTGCGAACGACTTCGTCGCCGCGTCACTGAAGTCGGTTCCCTTCGGACGCATGGGAACTCTCGACGAGATCACCGAAGCAGTGCTGTTCCTGCTCTCGAACAGTTCCACCTACACCACCGGTACGGAACTCACTGTCGACGGCGGGTTGGTGTCGAACGGTCTTTACCACCGCATCATCGCGGAGACTGGAGAACTTTCATGACCGAACACTGGGACGTCGTTGTCATCGGTGGCGGCGGAGCAGGTCTCGCCGCTGCGGTGTCGGCAGCTGAAGAAGGCGCATCCGTTCTGCTGTTCGAATCCGAAACCGAACTCGGTGGATCCACCGCGCTGTCGGCCGGCATCTTCACGGCCGCCGGAACGAGCGTGCAGGCCGGCCTCGGAGTCGACGACTCGGCAGAGAAGTTCTTCCAGCACTACATGGACCTCAACCAGTGGATGCTCTCACCCGGATTGATTCGTGCATTCTGCGAAAACGCCGGTCCGACACTGGAATGGCTCATCGGACTCGGCGTCGAGATTCCCGCGGCGATCTCAGGTAACGCTCACCAGCCGGGACTCGCCCAAGCCGGCGTCGAGGACGTCTGGCGCGGCCACGTGCCCAAGGATCAGGGATACGGACTGATTCAGGTGCTGGACAAGGCTCGTCGTAAGCACGGGATCGAGGTCATCTTCGGAACACGGGTGCAGAAGCTGATCGAGGAAGACGGTCGGGTTGTCGGCGTTGTCGCCGACGACATCGAGGTGCCTGCGGGCGCCGTCGTTGTTGCTTCCGGTGGATTCGCGCAAGATCCGGGTTTGGTGGAACGCCACTTCCCGGACGCGAACAAGGCCGGAGAGACCTTGTTCGTCGTCGCAGCCGAGGGGAGCCGCGGAGACCATCTTCGTTTTGCCGAAGACCTCGGTGCTTCCCTGGCGGGCGACGGCTGGGGTCTGATGCTGCCCACCGTCTACTTCCAGCGATTCCACCACTGGCAGGCCGGCTTTCCGCCGAAGTCGCGGATCTACGTCAACCAGGACGGCCGTCGTTTCATGGACGAGGACAGCTCGTACGCGGTCTCGACCGGCATCATCGACCATCAGGGTGGATACGGTTGGATGATCTTCGACGAGAACGCTCGCGTGAATCTGGCTCCAGGATATGCGGATTGGAATCCCGAACGCATCGAGGAAGAAGTTGCCGCCGGTGGCACGATTCGTGCGGACACGATCGAAGACCTCGCAGTGGCTACGGGTGTTCCGGTTGCGACGTTGGCGCAAACCCTGCGTCGATGGAATGACCAACTGCCCAGCGGTCACGACGACGACTTCCTCCGCCATCGCACGTTGCGGAACAAGGGTGCCGTCGGCAATCCGGATCCTATTGCGACAGCTCCGTTCTATGCCGCGAAAATCCTTCCGGCAGAGCTCGTCTGTACGCATGCGGGAATGGAGATCAACACCGATGCGGCCGTGCTCGGCAGCACCGGAGTACCTATCGAGGGTCTGTACGCCGCAGGTGAGGCCGGCGCCGGAATCCTCGGACTGAGATACGTGGGCGGCGGCAATGCGGTTGCCAACGCTTTGACCATGGGCCGCGTAGCGGGACGTAATGCGGCGAATTACACCAGGACCAGCGCTGAGAGCGCACCGGTCCATTCCATCGCGCACTCCTGACGTCCGACGTCTGCGCGGCACCGAATCCAGTCAGTATCCAATCCAGGCAGGGAACAACATGTCAGAGAATGAGACCATGGCGAGAGCCGAATCCACCGAGGGCAGCAGCGTGGCAACCGAACGACAGTCGACGACGAAGGTAATTCGCGCGGCCATCGTCGGTACCGTCGTCGAGTACTACGACTTCGGTATCTACGGATACATGGCCACGACGATCGCCGCGCTGTTCTTCGTTTCCCATGACCCGAACGCAGCACTGCTCGGTACCTTTGCAGCATTCGCCGTGGCCTTCTTCCTACGCGTGCCCGGCGGCATCTTCTTCGGCCACATCGGCGACAAGTACGGCCGCAAGAACGCGCTGTCCTGGACCATCCTCCTGATGGTTCTCGCGACAGCCGGAATGGGCCTGCTGCCGACTTACGCCACGTTGGGTGTGTGGGCGACGTCCATCCTGGTTCTGGCTCGTTGCCTGCAGGGCTTCGCGGCCGGCGGTGAACTCGGCGGCGCCAACGCGTTCGTCTCCGAGTCCGCTCCCAAACGGTGGCGTGCGACGCAGACCTCGATGGTCAATACCGGCACCTACCTGGGTTCGCTGGCAGCTTCGCTCATGGCCCTCGGCCTGACGTCGGTGTTCTCGCAAGAGCAGATCCTCGAATGGGCTTGGCGTATCCCGTTCCTGCTCAGCCTACTGATCGGTGGCATCGGTATCTGGATCCGCAGCCAGATGGAAGACACTCCTCAGTTCGAAGAACTGCAGGACAAGGGTGAGACCAAGAAGCTTCCCATCCGTGAGTTGCTCAGCACCTCCGGTGGCAGCGTCGTCAAGATCATCCTGCTGGGCGCACTCATCACCGGCGGTTACTACATCGCCTCGGTGTATGCCGCGACGTACCTGCAGACCACCGGCGGTCATTCGTCGCGCGTTGCTTTCCTTTCCACCTCTCTTGCACTGGTTCTCGGCGTCATCACGTTGCCGATCTCGGGATACATGGCAGACAAGTACGGGCGTCGGCCGGTGCTGTTCGCCGGTAGTGCCGCCGCAGTGGTTCTCGGAATCCCGATGTTCATGATGATGGCCGGTTCTGGCATCTGGCAGGCGGTTGTCGGTCAGTCAGTGCTCTTCATCTGCGTTTCCGTTGTCAACGGTGCTTCGTACGTGACCTATGTCGAAATGCTGAAAGCATCTGTGCGGTACAGCGGTCTGGCATTGGGTAACAACGTCACCAACATGTTCCTCGGTGGCACCGCGCCTTTCATCGCCACCTATCTCATCAGCTTGACCGGTAACTCTCTCGCTCCGGCTGGATACTTCGTCTTCTGTGCGGTGATCACCCTCGTCACGGTCTTCTTCATCAAGGAGACCAAGGGTGTTGAACTGCAGGTTGATTGATCATCGGGTAGAACAGGAGCCTGACCGTGTCCCTCGCTGACAAGCAAGAAATCACCGAAGTTCTGTATCGCTACGCTCGGGCCGTCGATCGGAAGGATTTCGACAGCGTGGCCCTCTGCTACTTCGACGACGCGATAGACAACCACGGCGGTTACATCGGAACCGTCGACGGGCTGATCGAAGACATGAAGCTCAGACACAAGACGATCGACTCGTCGATTCACTGCATTTCCAACATACTGATCGACGTCAACGGCGATGTCGCTCAGTGCGAGTCGTACTGTTTGTGCTTTCTGCGGCAAGAGCGTTCCGGTACGGATACGGTGCAGACGCTTGCGACGATCAAATGCCGTTACGTCGACAGGTTCGAAAGGCGCCACGGTGAATGGCGAATCGCCGATCGGATTGTCGTGTTCGACGAATCCCGTGAAGACGTGATCGAGAACATCCTGTCCACGGACTGGGTGACGCAACGTCGATCCTTCGACGATCCGGTGTACACCAGGACGCCTTGACCAGTAGTGCAGACGAAGGCCTTCACACACATCGTGTGTGAAGGCCTTTCGCCTGTTCACTTCTCGTGTCAGCCCAATGCGCCCGGTGCGGCGACCTCGGTCAAACGGCCGTCCGAGAGCCTGAGCCAGCGTTCGACCTTGACCTCGGCCAGGAATCTCTCGTCGTGGCTGACCACCACGAACGCCCCCTGATATGCATTCAGGGCACTTTCGAGTTGAGCAACGCTCACCAAGTCGAGGTTGTTGGTCGGCTCGTCGAGAAGAAGCAGCTGCGGGGCCGGATCGGCGAAGAGAACGCACGCCAATGTAGCCCGCAGTCGTTCACCGCCCGAGAGTGCAGCGACGGGAAGATGAGCACCCGCACCCCGAAAGAGGAAGCGCGCCAGGATGTTCATGCGTTCCGGTGCCGGTAGGCCTGGAGCAGACAAGGCAAAGTTCTCTGCGACGGTGCGTGCGGGGTCGAGTAGGTCGAGCCTCTGCGACAGGTATGCCACTCGACCGTCGGCTCGCGTGATCTCACCGGAAGTCGGCGCCACATCCCCGTTGACGATGCGTAGCAACGTCGACTTTCCGACGCCGTTCGGCCCGGTCAACGCGATACGCTCCGGTCCTCGAATGGCCAGGTCGATTCCGGAGTCGGCGAAGATCGCATGATCACCGAACGCGAATTGCATTCGCTCACCGAGGAACACCGTCCGGCCGGCGGGTACATGTGTGCCAGGCAATTCGAGTGAAATCGTCTGGTCGTCTCGAAGAGCGCGGCCCGCTTTGTCGAGTCGGTCCTTCGCCGCGTCGACCCGGGCGAGGTGTGTCTCGTTGGCCTTGCCTGCCGACTCCTGAGCATTGCGCTTCATGGTCCCCGCAAAGATCTTGGGCAAGCCCGCGTTCCCGAGATTGCGGGCAGCGTTACTTGCGCGTCGCGAAGCACGTTCTCGGGCCTGCTGCAGTTCGCGCTTCTCGCGCTTGACCTCTTGCTCGGCGTTGCGGATGTTCTTCTCCGCCACTTCGCGAGCCGAGCGTGCCGCGGCTTCGTAGTCGGTGAAATTGCCACCGTAGAAGCTGATCTCGCCGCTGTGAAGTTCGGCGATGCGGTCCATGCGGTCGAGTAGTCCTCGATCGTGACTGACCACCAACAGACAACCACTCCAGTCGTCGAGAACGTCGTAAAGCCTGCGGCGCGCGTCCAGGTCGAGGTTGTTGGTGGGTTCGTCGAGGAGAAGGACATCGGGGCGTCGCAGGAGTTGCGCCGCCAGTCCGAGCGAGACGACCTGCCCGCCGCTCAGAGTGTCGAGGCGACGATCGAACGTCATGTCGGCCAAACCGAGTCGACCGAGTTGGGCTCGCGTTCGTTCCTCGATATCCCAGTCGGACCCGATTGTCGTGAAGTGTTCTTCTCGTGTGTCCCCGGATTCGACTGCGTCCAACGCAGCGAGCGTCGGGGCGATGCCCAAGACCTCGGCAATGGTCAGATCGCCCGTCAGTGGCAGGTCCTGCGGAAGGTATCCGAGAACGCCGTCGACGGACACACTGCCGGCGCGCGGCCGCAACTGGCCGGCGATCAATCTGAGCAGAGTGCTTTTCCCGACGCCGTTCTGGGCCACCAGCCCGGTTCGGCCGCCGGGCACGGTGAATGACAATTCGTCGAAGACCGGAGTGTCGTCCGGCCAGGCAAAAGACAGATTCGAGCAAACGATGTAGGTATCGGACATGAATAGACCTCAGGTGTTGTGCGGGCGCGGCAACGCTGCTCCGCGAAGAGTCGGGTAAGTGAACGACAACATGGCCACGACGGCAGCGCTCCGAGGCGTCTGCCGGTGGCCGTCATGCCCGGTTTTATCCGGAGATGTCGAGTTCACCAACCATGTCTGATCCTTTTTGGTCTGTGTTGTTTCATCCGACGATAACAGGAGCCGGTATCTACATACGAGCAATACCGGCGCAGAGAAGTTCGACCAGTCGTCGATACACCCGATCCGGGTCGGTGCCGGCCGGTTGTCCCTCTACCGATTCGAGGATGCAGAAGCCGTGCAGCGCACTGCGAAGAGACCACGCCGCCTGCTCCGAATCATCCGGGCTCAGACCGTATCCCGCGATCACCTTGTTGATGACGTCGACCACCTCGCCGACGGCGGAGACCAGATCGGGATGCGGAGCAGTGGGGTAGCGGTCGGTGATGGCGTAGAGCCCGGGGTGTACTCGGACGAACGCACGCCATGCGTCCGCGAGCGCCATGACGGCGTCGTCGCGCGAGAGACCGACCGCGGCGGCACGCAGTTGTTCGGCGAGAAGGCTGCGTGCGAGGAGGCTGAGTTGATGGTGGACGTCGTCGACCCCGTCGACGTGTTTGTACAGCGCTGACTGCCGGACGTCGAGGGTCTCGGCGAGTTGACTCAGTACCAGAGCGTCGGCGCCTTTGCTGTCGACCAGATCGGCTGCGGCAGCGATCACGCGTTCACGGGTAACCGGAGTTCTCATGCACGCATCTTCCCTGTATGACAGGCTTCGCGTCGGTGATACATTATCACCATGAGTGATGAAGTATCGCCACGCGAGCTGTCCGGCGATCAACTACGCCGTCGTGACCTGCGCGTAGTCGTCACCGGTGCATGCATCCTCGGGTTGACCTCGGTGCTCTACGAACTCTCAGGAGTGTCTCCGTCGACGGGTGCATTCTTTCGGTGTCTCTATGCGCTCATCCCTCTCGGCATGCTCGTGCTCGTTCAGCGTCGTCGGTCACCCCGGCCCTCGATCTCGGCGCCCTGGATCGTGAAGTCTCTACTTGCCGGCGCGTTCCTCGGAATCGATCTGGTGCTCTGGCACGAGTCGATTCATTCGATCGGGGCAGGTCTTTCGACTGTGATCCTGAATTTGCAGGTGCTGTTCGTCGCAATCCTCGGCTACGTTGTCCTGCGCCAACGGATCGGCCGGGAACTGGTCGCCAGCCTTCCGTTGCTCTTTGTCGGAGTTGCTCTGGTAGCCGGGACGAGCACAACGCTCACCGGGTCGAATCCTGCTGTCGGAGTGTCGTTTGCCGTGATCGCCGCAGGCGCGTACGCGGTCTACATCTTCCTCATGGGTCTGGCTACTCGGGCGGCGGGCAGAACGGCGTTGCCGATGTTCGTCTCGACGGGAGCCACTGCCCTCACGGCAGGTGCATACGGCCTCGTGAGTGGAACTTTGGATCTGACCCCTTCGCTCGTAGCTCAAGGCTGGCTTGTGCTGCTCGCGTTGGTATCTCAGGTGATCGGGTGGCTGCTGGTAGCCAGCGCCAGTCAGCGTCTGCCTGCAAGTGCAGTCGCCGCCAGCCTCGTGTTGCAATCGGCGTCAGCACTGTTGTTCGGCGCGGTGATGCTTGCGCAGACCCCAACTCTCGTCCAACTTGCAGGTGCCGGAATGATTTTGGCCGGAGTGGTTGTGGCGACGCGGATACCCGCGAAGAAATCCTCGACGACTGTTGTCGGAAAACGAATGGAGACAAGCGTATGACCACTGCGGCTGACCACATCTACATCAACGGCGACATCAGGGCCATGGACGGTGCGGTCGGCGACAACGCGACCGCTGTGGCAGTCAAGGACGGCAGATTTGTCGCCCTCGGAACTGACGCCGAGATCTCGGCGCTGACCGATTCCGAAACCTCCGTTGTCGATCTCGCCGGAGCGGTGGTTGTGCCGGGGTTCATCGAGACGCACCTTCATCCGATGATGTGGGGTTTGATGCTCAGTGGGGTCGACGCAACGACGAATACGTGCCCGACCATCGAGAAGTTGATCACGGCGTTGGCCGCGCGGGCCGCGATCACACCACTTGGCGAGCCCATCGAAGCGTGGGGCTTCGACGACAGCCTCGTGGCGGAAGATCGAGGCCTGACCGCGGTTGATCTGGACAAGGCTTCCATCGATCATCCGATTCTGGTGCGGCACTTGTCTGCTCACGGAATCTATGTCAACTCGGTCGCACTGGAGAAGGCCGGGATCGATGCCACCACGGTCGATCCGGAAGGTGGTGTCATCGTTCGGGACAGCGACGGTGTACCCACCGGTGAACTGTGCGAGGTTCCGGCAATGTCTCTGGTTCACGGACTTGTTCCGGGTATGAACCCGGACGCGTCCAAGATCGCGATGCTGCGGGCGCAGGAAGTCATGGCGTCGGTGGGCGTGACGAGTTTCCACGACATGTACGTCACGGCCGAGATGTACGAGGCGTACCGGCAACTCGACGCCGATGGTGACTTGAGGCTGCGTGCGCGCCTCTATCTCGGCCACGGGGTTCACGATCAGTTGGGTGAACTCGCCGATTCGACGGAGCGAGTTCGTGTGGGCGGCGTCAAACTCATTTCGGACGGGTCGATTCAGTTGCACACCGCTGCGCTGACCGCGCCGTACCACGATCTGGGCGGATGCCACTGCGGCGGAATGGCAATCCCGGCAGGCGCGCTCGGGGCACTCGTCGAGGAACATCACGCTGTCGGCCGACAGGTTGCGATTCATACCAACGGTGATCAGGCCATCGATTTTGCATTGGACGCAATTGCAGCGGCACGGACGGCGCACCCGGACATCGAAGTTTCGCATCGACTCGAGCACGTTCAGACGTTGCGGGAAGATCAGATCGCGCGGATGGTCGAACTCGGGGTGGTGGCGTCGATCTTCGTGAACCACGTCTACTACTGGGGTGACCGGCACCGCGATCGTTTTCTCGGACCGGGTCGCGGCGAGCGGATCAGCCCCGTGGCGTCGGTCGTGGCGGCGGGGCTTGCCTACGCGCTGCATTGCGACTGCCCTGTCACTCCAGTGAACCCGCTCTTCACGATGAACACCGCCGTACATCGTGTGACGCGAGAAGGTCACGTTCTGGGTGCGGAGCAACGGGTTTCCGCGTCCGAGGCGCTGGCAGGCTACACAAGCGCAGCCGCTCGTCTCACCGGTGAGTCATCGGACAAAGGTCGGATAGCGGTGGGACTTTTGGCGGATTTTGTTGTGCTCGACGGAGATCCGCTGTGCATCGATTCGACAGACTTGAATGAACTGTCGGTCCTGCGCACGGTTGTCGGCGGTGAGACCGTCTTCGAGGTGTAGGGCCTCCGCCTTAGTTTGTTGCTCGATTGTCGCTGCTTTCAAAGCGGAGGCAATCGAACGATCCCCAAAACAAACCAAAAGTTTGTAGAACTTGTTTCAGGTGAATTTCCGACTGTTTGGACCATCCGGGCGAAGGTTACTTCAGCAAACGGGTTGCAACAAAGTGCTGCGTCTTTTAAATGATCCAGGTGAGAGGCGATTCTGTAGTCAAGTTCAGGTTTCAACAAGCTTCTGGACATTCGACCAGCTTTTCGCCAAAAATTCCTGATACGTGTGGTAAAAATCTAAACGACGCAAGCGGACGTCGACAGCACGAGAGAGGAATGACCCGTTCGCGAGAACGGCTCGCAATCTTTCCGCAACACGCTCTCGCTCTGCACTTACCGCTACGACCCCTCACTGACCACGGATGAACGAAACCCTCTGCCCGTACCAGGGCGCACATGACTGGATCCGACCAGCTTTCTCACCCTGCAAGCTCCCCGCCACGGGGACCAGACGAAAAGAGTGTTCTCCATGAACAAGGCAACCAAGGGCGCAGTCGCGGCCGGTGCAGCAGCACTTCTCCTCGCCGGTGGCGCGGGAACCATGGCGGCGTGGAACGCAAACGCACCGATGACCGGCGGAACGATCAACTCAGGTCATTTGACGCTGACAGCGTCGGGAACTCCCACCTGGTCAGTGAATGGCACGGCCCTCGCGCCTGGCGCAATCGACACCTACAAGGTAGTTCCAGGCGACAAGGTTGTGTACTCGGGCAAGGTCACCATCGGCGCTGTGGGTAACAACCTGAGCGCGACGTTGAAGGCCGACCTGTCCTCAATCGGAGGAACCTCCACCTTGCCGACCGAGATGGCGCCTGTTGTGACCGCCAGCGTCGGTGCCGCCACCCTCCCGACCAACGGAACCGGTGTTGCGATCACGTCCGCTAACAACGGTGATCTCGTCGATGTGAATGTCTCGTTCGACTTCACCAAGGCTGCTGCAACCAATGGTTCGCAGGATGGTTCGATCAGCTTGGCGAACTTCAACGTCACTCTCGATCAGGCATAAGTCTTGCGTAAGCACTACCGTTGGTGGGCAACCGCCGCCGCGCTGGTCATCGGACTGATCTTCGTATCGGTGCAGCAGACCAGCGCGCGGTGGACGGCCGCTGAAACACTGTCCGGTGGCACGATCCAGTCCGGGATCCTCGACCTGACGGTGGGCAGTGCCGGGAGCGGCCAGAGCAGTTACGACTTCACTGCTCTGGGCGCCACCGGTATGTTCCCCAACGCATATGCACAGGCTCCGTTGACAGTTCACAACTCCGGTAGCGTTCCACTCAATTACCGGATCCAGAACGTCACGCAGTCTTCCGCTGATGTTCCGCTCGCGTTGGTAGTGACGCCAGTGGCTACCGAAGCCGGTTGCCCTGCCCAGGGCGCAGCTGCCGGCACCGCGATCTATGACGGTCCCATGGTCGGCGCTCAGGTACCGACAGCTTCGGGATGGCGCACGGTTGCTGCCGGCAGTACCGAAATCTTGTGCCTGCGTGGCACTGTCGGTCCTGACGTCGCATCGGGTGTTTCCACGAGCGTGCATTTCTCGTTCGAAGCGGAGTCGGTATGACGCACGCAGTGAAGGGTTCTGATCAGAGAACCGGCGCCTGGTGGTGGATCCGCAATATTGTCTCGTGGGCTCTGCTGCTGGGTGTTCTGGCGATTCTGTTGTCGACGGTCGTTGTTCCACGTTTGACGGGGTCGACGCCCTTCACTGTGTTGACCGGTTCGATGCAGCCCACCTATCCACCCGGCACCCTTATCGTGGTGAAACCGCAGGACGCTGCCCAATTGCAGGCAGGTGATGCGATCACCTACCAAATCGAGTCGGGGAAGCCCGATGTGGTTACGCACCGAATCACGATGGTGCGACTCAACTCCGCCGGTGATCTCACCTTCGTCACACAAGGCGATGCAAATCCGATAGCGGATCAGAATCCCGTTGTACCGGAGCAGATTCGCGGCAAGGTGTGGTACAGCGTGCCGTACATCGGGTACGTATACAACGCCATCACGGGGCAGATGCGCTCGGTGATGCTGACGGTTGTCGTCGGCGCACTGTCGATCTATGCCGTGTTCATGTTCGTCGGATCGGTCCGTGACCGTACCCGGCGACGTTCTGCGTCTGCAGACCCCCAACCTTCCGAACCGAGTGCGCCGGCGCCTCGAGTTGAGCAGCAAGAAAGGCACAGCCATGTCTAAGCACGAGGAGCAGCAGGCGCCCGCCTCGCTCGGTACACGTCTGGTCGGGGGCGCAACCAGCGGCCGCGCACGCGCGATCATGTCGGTGGGAATTGTTCTGGGCCTCGGTGCCGTTGGCACTCTTGCTGCGTGGACTGACAACGCTACAGCGACTTCCGGCGTATTCAGCACCGGTTCGATCGAGATGAAGCTCAACGGTGACCCGGGAGATCCGACTGCTTACGGCTTCACCGCGTTGACCAAGACGGGCATGATGCCCGGCGACAGTGTCACGGCAACTCTGCCTGTACAGAACACTGGCGCGGCACAGTTCAAATACACCATGGCAGCAACCGCAACAGGCGAGGCCGCGCTTGCCCCGTTTATGAAGGTGACTGTTCTCGATCAGAGTTGCACAACCCCGATTGCCGGCCCGGTCGGCTTGTCGACGACTGCCGCGACTCCGATCATCACAACAGGACGTCAGTTGGCTGCGAATACAGGTTCTGAGACGCTGTGCTTCAAGGTTGCGCTCGATACGGGAGTGCTTTCGGCACAACAGAACAAGTCGATCAATGTTTCATTCCAGTTCGCGGCGACGACAGCCTGAGGTGACCATGTCTGATCACACAACTCCCGGCAGTTCGAGATCGGCACGTGCCGGTCGCGAACTTGCGCTGACAATAGGGGCGGTGGCTGGACTCATCTGTGTTCTCGCCGCCGCGGCATCGATGCTGTTCGGCATAAAGCCGCTCGTCTTTCGCTCGGGTTCGATGTCTCCCGAAATCACCACTGGCTCCCTGGCATTGGCCCGAACCGTGCCCGCCACCGACCTCTCAGTGGGCGACATCGTAAGCGTCGTCAACGGACAGGGCACGCGCATCACACACCGCGTGTACGAACTTGACCAGCAGGCTGGTAACTCCGTCACGGTGACTCTCAAGGGTGACGCAAATGCCAAGCCAGACGTGGAGCCCTACTTCATCACCGAAGCCGACCGCATTTTCTTCAGCGTCGGGGGCCTGGGCTACGCAATTGCTTGGCTCTCCAGCCCACTCGCGATCTTCCTCGGCGGAGCGTTGGTCGGCGGATTGGTGATCATTGCCTTCCGGCCCAACTCTCGCCGCAAGGATTCGGATGACGGTCCGAGTGGAGGAGTTGGCAGTGTGGACACGGAAGCCGCTGCAACGATGGAGTTTCCGATGGTTTCTTCGAACAGCGGGACAGGCGGACATCGCTCGGCGTTCTCGCTCCGAAAGCTTGCGGTTCTCGGTGTTTCGGCATTTGCACTGATCGGTGTTACGCAGGTGAGCGGCACCGCAGCGGCCTTCACAGACACTGCCGTCGCAACGAGTGGTGCCATTACCGTGAGCGGGAAGATCAATCCCGCAACGAGCAGCGTCAGTTGCACGACAAACGGCATAGGTGGCTCTCAATCGTCCACTGTTAAGTGGAGTCACATAGGTCCCCAATATCGCTACGAGGCGCGGTACTACAACGGAAACTCGTTGATGAAAACATGGGGATACGATCCCGGTGTTGGTGCCGCAGTAGGAACCCAGGTCTCATCCACTATCTACTACACAGATGCTGGTTACAGCGTTTTCAACACATACACGTACACGCTTCGCATCTACACGATCAACCGAATCACGGGCGAATCGTCAACGGACTGGCGAGGGTGGAACCTACGCCAACCTGCGTCTCAGACAAGCATCTACTGCTTCAGTGAGGCCGGATCGATCGCCGGCGCGGCTGTCGCTGAAACTGAGCAGCTTGCTCGCGGAGTTGCTCCGACAACCGCGACGGCTGCCGAGACCACCATGTCCAGTACACCGACAACGACAGGCGCGTCGACGACGGCTCCCACTACGGCTGACGTGACAACCACGACCGGTCCCACCACAACAACGGAGACCTCGACCAGCACTACGACTCAGTCGACAACTCCGACAACGACAACGGATGCAACGACGACAACGGATGCAACCACGACAACCAGCACGACCACGAAGGAAGCGCCGGTGGCATTGGGTGCGGCGCAGACATCGCTGACCGGCTACAGCGCAGCGTTGATGCAGGACGGTGCCAGCGTCGCAGTGGTGGTCACCGACAGTTCGGGTACGGCGGTGTCGAGCACACCGGTGAGCGCCACGGCGACCGTGATGTGGCAGTCTGACGCAGACGACCTGTGGATCGTGGACGGCGCCAACGTCTATCGCGTCAACGCCGAAACAGGGGTCTCGGAAAAGAACCCCTCCGGCGAAGCTCCCGCAGAGATCGCTGCCTGGATCGACGGGCAGAAGTGATGAATATAGAAGAGACGGAATTCGGGAACGGGAGAGTTCGAATGAATAATCGCATCGTTCCCGCAAGTCGATGGAATACGCGACGTACCAAAATGATCGGCACATCGCTGGTCATGCTCGGAGGGGCGGCATTCCTGACTGGCTGTGCTGATACCGGCTCATTGGGTTCGTCCGGCGGCGGTAAGCCCACCACGACCACGTCCGTTCCGGCCACAACTACGCCTGTGGTGACTACTCCGGTCGAATCCGGTTCGTTGGCGCTGAAAACCGTCACCGCACCTACCTGGACGGATCAGAACGGTCCGATCGATCTGTCGACGATGGTTGTCGTGCCGGGCGACGTTCTGACCTACCACGCCAGTTTCGCGTTGGAGATCAAGGGAACTGGAATGAAGGCAAAGCTGTCGACCAGTGATCTGGGTGTCTCCGGTGGAGCTGCGCTGGTTGCCCAGCTGAAGCCGGTCACCGAAGTCAAGCTCGACGGGGTGCCAGTGCCTGTCGGTGCCGACGGAACTGTGGTCAGTACGGCGAAGGACGGCAAGATAGTCGACGTGGCAATACGTTTCACCTTCGACAAGGATTCCGCGACAGCGTTGTCGATGGATCAGTCGTTGAACTTGGCGCGATTCGACGTGAATCTGGTGCAGATTCCCGCATGATGTCGGTGCGGACAACACGAGCGCTGTAGCTGTTCAGAAGTGAGGCCGGGTAGCAAATCTGCTATCCGGCCTCACTTTGTGAATTGTTGTAGGGGAGGTTATCCGATGAATGTGACCGGCTTGCCGAGCGATCCGACATCAAGCGATCCGGAGCTGGTAGATCCGGTCTTCACTGATCCGGTGTCGAGTGAACCGAAGCTCGCCGACCCCAAATTCAGGGAACCGAAATCGAGTGATCCGGTTCCGCCGGGCGTGACGGGTGTATCGGTGGAATCGAGTGTGAGGTCCACACTCCAGTTCGGCGTAATACTGCCGTTCTGCGAAGAATTCCCTGCCTCGACGGGCATTCCGATCACGAAGGCAACCTTGGCACTTTGGCCCGGTGCGAGGCGGACCGAGTTCAACTGGGTCCCTGGTGTGGCGGCATTGCCGGTGGCGGTGAGCGGATTGCCGGTGACGCCGTTTACGTCGACACGAAGGAAGGCTTCCATGCCGTCGCTGATTTCGTAGTCTCCGACGTAGAAGTGTGCCTCACCTGCGCGGTCCGATGCGTTTCGGACGTAGAATGTGGTTGTGTTGGTCCCACCCGGGATGAGTATGTCTGTGCTCCAGACGATTTTGGAAGTATCTCCCCAGGTCGAGTTGTCTGCGGAGTACTCGATGATTCCACTCTCACCGTCCGCTGCGTGAGCGAGCGACGGCATCAGTGCTCCGCCCACCAGTGCAAGTACGAGGGCCGTGAGTATCCCTATGACTGTGCTCCATAGCGCGCCAGGCTTTCGAGATGAGTAACTGGTAGTTTTCATAACCCGAATTCTAGTCGGACAAACGTCCAAGCGTGAGGAGTTGTGAGAGTTAACTGTCTGTTGTGCAACCATTTTCGGAAGTTTGATCAATAATCTGCGAGGGAGCTGAAAATGAACTGTAATCGGAGTGGATGCGACACGTAGATTGGGGCGCGGATAGCTGGACGATCGCTTGTCGAGTGGGTTTCGATGCCTACTATTCGGGGTAAAAGATTCTCATCTGCAATGGCTTCAGTCGCTGCAGAGATGTTGATTCGGAATTTGGATTTTCTCCCAGATTCAGTTATCTTACTGCAAAGTAGGTAGTATTCGGCAATCGATCGGGGCGGTGCCGACCTGAGTACAGGGATCGATATGCGGATGAACCTGGGGGCAGGTGTTCGGCGACGTCGTTGGGCGCGCGACGTATTGGCAGCCGCGACGGCATGTGCGCTGGCGATGTCCGCGTTGCTCTCGGTACAGATTTCAGCGTCGGCGTCCGAGCTGGACGAGTACGTGAATTTGCCTTTGGTGAATCGGAATGCCGAACACGGTCCGGGCGGTGTCCATCCCGCGTTGCCGACTGATCTCGGCACCTTGCAAGCCCTTGTGGAAGAAGCCCGCGCCAGTGGTCGCAGTCCGGAATCCTATGCGGCCTTGCTGTTTCAGTATCGATTGGTCGCTGCCACGGAAGCCGCCGGAATCGATCTGTCATCGTGGAATCCGCGCGCCGGAGTGTCGGCCAATCGCACGAACCTGGTGAAGTCGTACCGCTTCTACGAGGATCTGCAACTCGGTCACCCGGAATTGCAGTGGGCGGGCATGGGCGGACAGGTTGGTGCGGACTTCGGCGGAGGACTGATCGACTTCGAACTGATGGCGGACATGTACTCGTTTCCGAATCTGCAATATGTTTCCAATTCGATAGTTTCTCAGGTCACGGATCAGGTTGGCGTGCAAGCGCTGAACCAATTGCCGGCAGGGCTGCGCGCACTCGCCGCGGTGGGCAGGAACGTCACAGCGGACGACTTGGATTATGTGCTGGGGATGATCCTGGTGATGCAGAAGAACATCTTCTCGGATCTGATGCCGATGCATCAGGCATACGTGGATGAAGGACTTCTCGCGCTGGAGGAAATGCAGAGTGCCGGATTGTTCGGTCAGGATGTCATGGACGCCTGGCGTGATGTAGCCTCTGGCGATTCGAATCGGATTGCACGTGGGAACGTAGCACTGCTCCAACGTGAGCAAGGGATGATCATCCGCGACCAGTGGGATACCGTGCGCGCCTACAAAGGTGATGTGGGAGAGGCGATCACTTACGCATCGACTGTCGCCGGTTCACCTTCGGTCGCCGGCGTCGTACCGCCTCGCTCGTTTCGGTCTCTCGAGTTCGCGACAACACTGGCGGACGGACGCACCGCGACAGTGACACTGCCCCTACCGGATTGGAACTGGTCGGTGTACGAGGACCGGTGGGACTACATCACCTCGCAGCTCTTGCCGAAGTACCGAGCGATGGTCGAAGAAGATTGGCCACGGCTCGTAGCCACATTGAGTGTTCCCTACGAAAATCAATTGGAGAGTCACCGCCCGATGGTGACCCTCCCACAAACTCTCGAATCGGCCCTCTCCAGTTTGAAAGTGACGGTTCAGTGATGTCGTCGGCGACATTCCGAAGGTTGGCGCCGCTGGTAGCGCTGACCGTTGCGCTGGTTCTGCCTGCGACTGCTGGGGCCGAGGCCCCAGGCAGTGGTGTTCCAGACGATGCGCAAGCTCCGGTATCCCAGGAGTTTCGGACCGATACTCCCACTATGGGAGAGGTGTTCAACGGGTTCACCGTCGGTGCTCTCAGTTCGGGGGAGTTCGCATCCGAAGAGGAGATCTTCACTGCACTCACGCCCGATGATCCGTTTTACGACGAGCCGGTGTTGACCGGCGCCGAGCGTCCCGGTGAACTCCTGAAGTCGAAGAAGGTGGATGTACTGTTCACGGGATACAAACCGGGACAGCTCGACGCCTACAAGATCATGTACGTCACAACCGGAATCGACGGTTCGACGCCGGTGGTGAGCACCGGGATCATGATGATCCCGATCGACGGAACACCGGCATCGGAGAAGAAAGTCATCAGCTACCAGGAGGCCAACGACAGCGTTGGCGGCTACTGTCATCCGAGTTCGCACTGGACGGGCGGCGATCCGCTGGACGGCGCCTCCTGGTCGGCGTTGGGTCCGCTGGCACTGATGTTCGGAAAAGGCAATGCCGTAGTGATATCCGACGTCGGGAACAACGGAGACCGCGATCCTCACGGCGTCTTCGCGGGCAAGTTCGCGGGGCACGCGCAGTTGGATGCTGTGCGTGCAGCATTTCAGGTGCAGGATTCCGGGCTGAATCCTGAGGCGGAGATTGCGTTGTTCGGAATCGCTGGTGGTGGAGTCGGTACTGCATTCGCCGCCGAATCTGCGCAGTCCTACGCACCGGAACTCGACATCGTCTCGACAGTCCTCGAGGGAATGGTGATCAAGCCCCGAACATTCATGGAGACAACAGATTCCTCGGTCGGTGCCGGCTTCGGATTTGCGACGCTCCTTGGCCTCGAACCCTGGTACCCCGAGATGAAGTTGAACGACAAACTCAATCCCGTGGGCCGAGCGATTGCCGACGTGTACCGGGATGAGTGCCAGATGCCGGCGTACTTCACGCTTCCGTTCGTACCGCTGGCGAGCCTTTTCGAGCCGGGGATCGATCCGATCACAGAACCCAGTTTCCAGCGCGCGTACGACGACAACGTACTGGGCCACGGTGCTCCGGCGTCGAAGGTATTGATAACGTCGTGCGCAAAGGACGACTCCCCGATGTCACTTGTGCCGGCAGCTGATGCGCGAGAACTGGCGGACACGTACAGGAGTGGAGGGACCGACGTGAGCTACCAGCCCACCGACTGCAGTATGGACCGCGCATTCACGAATCCATACGGTTGGGGAACTGATCTGTTCGGAATGCAGACGATCGACTGGATAGCCCACAATTTCGACAACTGAGTGAAACTATCCGGTGACAGCGAGACGCAAACTCTGATGGCGGCGTACGAACATGCTGGGGACCCAACGGGGTGGGGATTCGGAATCGATTGTGAAGTGCGCACTGTTTTCGAGAAGGACTGCGATCGCGATCTTTGCTTCCAGACGAGCCAGCGCGGCCCCGACACAGAAATGTGCTCCTTTGCCGAAGGCGAAATGTGCTCGGGGATTGACTCTGTCGAGGTTCATCACCTGTGGTTCGACGAACGACTCGGGGTCGCGGTTCGCCGAACCCCACAGCAGTATGAGATGACTGCCGGCGGGCAGTGTCATGCCACCGAGTGTCGTGTCCGCGTTGACATGTCGGTGATGTCCGCGAAAGGGTGACTCGAGCCTGAGCGTTTCTTCCAGGAACGCGCCCACGAGTAGAGGGTCCTCGCGCAGCTGCGTCTGAATCTCAGGGCGCTCGGCGAGCAACCGTGCAGAGTTGGCGATCAGTCCGGCGGTCGATTCGCCACCCGCACCGACGAGTTGCACCAACATCAGCACGGCCACGTCTTCGCTGAGTTCGCCTGCGTCACAGCAACGGACGAGGTCTCCGAGTAGATCATCCACCGGGTGAGCCCGTGCCTCACGAAACTTGCTGTAGAGGTACCCGGTGAGTTCGGCCGCCGAGGTGACGACGCCTGTCAACCGTTCTGCGGTCACGATGCCGCTGAGAAGTTCGGTGCTGTCGTACGACCACGCCAGCAATTGGGGGACGTCGTGTGCCGGCAGGCCGATCAGCGTGGCAACCATCTGCAGCGGCAGCGTGTCCGCTACCGACGTGACCCATTCGATCCGTCGACCGTCGAAGCCGTTGTCCCACAACTGCTGCGTGTACTCGGTCATCACCGGCTCGAGTGCTCGTATACGTTTGGCGACCAGTGTCGGCAAGACAAGTTTGCGCTGGTGTTGATGGTCGGGCTCGTCGGCAGTCGCGAGAACGTGAACAGCTTGGCCGCCGCCGTTCATGTCGAAGGTCACGGCCGAACCGTCCGGTGTACGAACCAGCACGCCGGTGAGGTTGTTGGAGAAGTCGTCGGTACGGGAAACGGCTTCGGTGACCAATTCCCACGTGGACACCAGATAGAAGTCGGTATCAGGAATGCGGTACACGGGGTGCTCGCGCCGGAGTACGTCGTATAGCGGGTACGGGTCGTCGATGTTCGACGGCAGGAAAGGGTTGATGTCGAGCGTCGATGGTGTCACGAAGGGAAGATTTCACGGCCGTCGAGGAGAAGTCAACAGGTGGAAAATGCCTCTGAACTGGCATTTTGAGAAAATCTCACGCACTTCAACCCCCTCGTACTTCTCCCAGGTCAGAGGCTCGCGGCCTTCCGTAGCCTTGAGATTTCTGATTGAATCTGTCTCAGAGTGAGACGAGGTGACGGAGAGTGACCGGTGCAAACGAGCGCCGCGCCGCCGACTGGTTGGCCGGCGGTAACCGCCGTGAACTCGCAACCGAGCGCATCTTCGCGGCTGCGGCAGAGTTGATTCGAGAACAGGGATTCGATCGGTTCAACGCCGACGACGTCGCTGCCCGCGCAGGCTGTTCGAGGGCAACGCTCTACCGCTACGTAGGTGGCAAGTCCGCGATCCGCGAGGGGTTGTTGTCACGAGGCGCGGCATCCGTGGCGAGCAAGGTCGCGACTGCCGTCGAATCACTGCACGGCGACGAGCGCATCGTGGAGTCGATCCTCGTCGCCGTCGACGCGATCAGATCCGACGCTGCCATGAGCCACGGCCTTGCGGCGGCGCGGGCCAACGGAATCGACGAGTATCTCGTGTCCTCGCCGTTGCTGCCGCGTACTGCGCTGGAACTTGCGGGCTTGGATCCTGAAGGTCAAGAGTCGCAGTGGGTGGTTCGGATCGTGTTGATGCTCTTGGCATGGCCTCTCGCAGACAGGGCCGCCGAACGACGGATGGTCGAGTCGTTCATCTACTCCTGAGCGGGATTCCGTGTTCGTGAACGGTGCATCGGATCGTCGCTGCTGTAGACGGTTCGGTTCATTGCTTCATTCCTCGGCTCGGTACTCTGAGCTTGTCCGCTGCCGCGAAGGAGAGAGTCACGATGGTCGTACGCAGGCCCCGCGACCGTAAGCAGCAGATTCTTGCGGCTGCAGGTGAGCTTTTCCGTGAGCACGGTTATCACAACGTGTCTGTCGCTCAGGTGGCTGCTGCAGTTGGAATCACGGCACCTGCGCTCTATCGGCACTTCAAGAACAAGCCGGATCTCCTCTACGCCGCGGTCAACGCAGGCATCGAATCGCTCTACGATCGGGTCGCAGGTGCCGAGGATCTGAAAACACTGATCACCGAACTTGCGGCATCGGTGTCCAAACGTCGGGGTCTGTCGCTCCTGTGGCAGCGAGAGGCACGCTATCTGCCTGACGAGCAACGTGAGGAAATGCGTTCGACCCTCAAGAGTGCAGCTTCGCGCGATGCAGCGCTGATCCGAATTGAGCGTCCCGACCTCGACGAGGAAGACAGCTATCTGCTCGCCTGGGCTGTCATCGCAGTCTTCAACAGTGTGTCTTCGCATCGAGTGTCCTTGCCGAGGCGTCAGATGGAACTGCTGCTTGTCGAGTTGGCAGACCGCGCTGCATACGCGGAACTGGGTCGCTCAGAAGTGAAAGTCGTGGCGGCAACGGGTCACCTGCCCGTTGTGATACCCAGACGTGAACTCTTGTTGACCGAAGCAATTCGGCTGTTCGACGAGCGTGGATATCAAGCAGTCAATACCGAGGACATCGGTGAGGCTGCAGGAACGACAGGCCCGAATGTGTACAACCACTTCGATGCCAAGATCGACCTGCTGATCTCCGCGGTCTCGCGGGGCGGCGAGCGTCGCCGGCTCGGCGTTGCACAGGCTCTCGGCGCCGCAACCGGCCCGGAGGACGCGCTGTCCGGATTGCTTGCCGCACATATCGATTTCGCGATCAACGAGCGTCATTTGATCGGGTTGTTGATCAGCGAACTCGACCAATTACCGGACAAGTTCCGCCGCACGTGTGAACAGAATCAACGTGAGTACGTCGCGCTATGGGTCAAGATGCTCGAAGAAGTCCGTCCGGGCCTCGAGTCCGCCACCGCCAGGATCACCGTCAATGCCACTTTGACAGTTGTGGAGAACGCCGTCCGAATCGGCCGGCTTCGCCGTCGCGACGACCTGTCGGACAGACTCTTCGAGATCGGCTGCGCCCTGCTGCTGGGCGCATGAAAAATTCGGGTAAGCGCCACGGGCGGCGGATCGACTCACGAAACTGATCGGAGACGTCATGCGTTTCGACGCAACAGAACTGACGATCGAGGAGCTTGCTCTTCAGGCTGAAGTGCGGGAGTACCTCGACAAGCGACTCACCCCCGGTACCTACTCGCTCGGACTCGGGATGGCCGGGGCGGTGGATCCGGTGTTCTCGCGAGATCTGGGTCGACGTGGGTGGCTCGGCATGTCGCTGCCGAAGGAATACGGCGGGGGCGGACGGTCAGCAGTGGATCGATTGGTCGTCGTCGAAGAACTTCTCGCGCGGGGAGCGCCGGTCGGCTATCACTGGATCGGAGACAGACAGTCGGGTCCGAGCATCGCCGCCAACGGCACGGAAGAACAGAAGCGGTACTTCCTTCCCGGTATCGCGAGCGGTGAGTTCTCGTTCTCGATCGGGATGAGTGAGCCCGACTCGGGTTCGGACCTGGCATCGGTGCGCACTCGCGCCGAACGTGTCGATGGTGGCTGGAAAGTCAACGGCACCAAGATCTGGACCACCGGCGCCTTCCATGCCACACACATACTCGCCCTGCTTCGAACCTCGGCAGACAAGCACAACGGTCTCACTCAGCTGATCGTCGATCGCGACAGCGAGGGTCTGACCGTCTCACCCATTCCGTTCATCGACGGTAGTGAGGACTTCTGCGAGGTGTCGTTCCAGGATGTTTTCGTGCCGGATTCGCGTCGCCTCGGAGACGTCGGAGCGGGCTGGGGACAAAACACCGGTGAACTCGCACTCGAGCGAGGTGGCGTCGACCGTTGGATGTCGCTGATGCCGGTCCTCGAGAACTTCGCGGCCAACCAAGCAGCGCAATGCGGTCCAGCTGCCCTCGCCGATCTGGGCTCGATTACCGCACGCTGCTGGGCTTTTCGCGGGATGTCGCTGTCCATCGCACGGATGGTCGACGCCGGTCGCTCGCCGGTCACGGAGGCCGCGCTGATCAAGGAGATGGCAACACGCTTCGAACAGGACTGTGTTGCGACCGTCGCGCGGCACCTCGGCCGGGCTCCGGACCTTGCATCCGACGATCCGTACGAGTCGCTGCTCGCCCGGGCCGTGCTGGTGGCGCCGTCGTGGTCGATTCGCGGCGGTACCAACGAAATTCTCCGCACCGTGATCATGAAAGGGTTGGACCGATGAATTCGGGGTCACAGATCAACGCGTACACATTCGACGCCGACCTCGAATCGATGGTCGAGCAATTTTTCGCCGAGAAGTCCGGCACCGAGGTGGTAGCGCAGGCGGAGATCGGCGGTCTGCCCGCCGGATTATGGAGCGCGGCAGTCGAACTAGGGTTACCTCTGGTCGGTCTTCCCGAATCGGTTGGTGGTTCCGGTGGCTCGCTCCTCGACGCCGTGACTGTCCAGCGCGCGGCGGCGAGGCACGCTGCGCCGCTGCCGCTCGCCGAGACGTACCTCGCGGGCAGGCTGGCAACGGCGGGCGGGTTACCCGTGCCCTCCGGAATCGCAACGGTCGCCCCGGGTTCGCCGCGCGACGATGTGCGCCGGACCGACGACGGTTTCCTGTCGGGAACCTTTCACGACGTGCCGTGGGGTAGTGCCGCATCAGTGCTGGCAGCAGTTCTCGGTGATCGCGTCGTACTCCTTGACATCTCCGACGCCGAGATCGGTGGCGGGACGGATCTTGCGGGGCAACCGCGTGAGAGCCTGACGTTCTCCGAAGCGCGGACCATTGACGGCGACAACCCGGTCGATGCCCGGATTCTCAGCAAGCTCGGCGCGTTCTTGCGCTCGGTGCAGATGTCGGGAGCGATGGAGTCGGCGTCGACGTTGACCCGGCGCTATGTGTCCGACCGGGTGCAATTCGGTAGGCCCGTCGCGCAGTTTCAAGCAGTCCAGCAGCATATCGTGACGCTTGCTCAGATGGCTTCGATGTCCACGCTGGCCGTCGATCGCACTGCACATGCACTCATCAGAGGCGACGCCGACTTCGAAGTGAGCGCAACCAAATTGGTGGTTTCGCAGAATGCGCTCGTGAGCGTCCGCGCCGCCCACCAGGCACACGGTGCAATCGGCATGACCCGCGAATACCGATTGCAACAACTGACGCGTCGACTGCACGCCTGGCGATCGGAGTTCGGCGACGAAATCGCGAGTGCGACGCAACTAGGAGAGGCCGTAGCGGCGTCGCCGTCACTGCACCGCTTGATCACCGACCCAGAACCGACATTGAAGCTGTAATCCTGACCGTCGTAAAGGATTACGTTGCGTTGCAACGAAGATCGCGCTTCAGCACCTTGCCTGCTGCCGACAGCGGCAATGCATCGACGAATTGGAAAGTGCGCGGAGATTTGTATCCGGCTATCAGCGTTTTCACGTGAGCGCGCAGTTCGTCGGCGTCGGCGTCGAAACCATGCCGAAGGACGACCACGGCATGGACACGCTCGCCCCACTGGGCATCGGGCAGACCGATCACGGAACAGGCCGCGACGGATTCGTGTTGTACCAGAGCATTTTCGACCTCGGTGGAGTAGACGTTCTCGCCACCGGTGACGATCATGTCCTTGATGCGATCGACGATGAACAGGTAACCGCGGGCGTCGAGGTATCCGGCGTCGCCGGTATGCATCCACCCGTCGCGGAGCACTTCTGCGGTCTCCTTCGGTTTGTTCCAGTATCCGAGCATGACGTGGCTGCCGAACGTGACGATTTCGCCCACCTTGCCGGGTGGGAGTTCCGAGCCGGCCGGATCGACGATTTTCACCTCGCAATGAGGGAGCGCGCGACCAGCGCTGCGGAGGAGATCACCACCTTCGAGGTGATCGGCTGGACTCAGCATGCTGATGTGCGCGGTTTCAGTCATCCCATAGCCCTGAGCGAAGGAACTGTTGGGGAACATTTGCATGACCTGCCCGAGAAGCGTCGGAGATATGGGCGAGGCGCCGTATCTCAGGATCCTGACGCTGGACAGATCGTAGGTGGTTGCGTCTTCGCCCGTTTCGTTTTTGTGGGCGACCAACATCTGGAGCATTGTCGGCACCAGACCCACGGTTGTCGGGCGATAGCGGTCCACGGCCTCGAGGAACGTCCGTGGGCTGAAGTTCGCTACGAAGACCTGGGTTCCACCCATCAGCGACTGAGCCAACCATCCGACGATCCCGGCAATGTGAAACAGAGGGTTCACCGCGAGGTTCGTTCCGTTGCTGATTGCCACGCCGCCTGCCGCGAGAGTGCCCAGCGCCGAGGTCATCAGCGCTTGATGGCTGATCATCACGCCCTTCGGCACTCCGGTGGTCCCGCCGGTGTAGAGGAGTAGTGCAAGCGTGTCGCCGCCGACGCGCAGATCGTCGACCGGAATCGCCTCCGCGATCACCTGTTCGTAGTCGAGCATTCCGTCCGGAACTCGGTCGTTGCCGCAGTAGACGACAGTGGTCAGGCCTGGACACGCCTCGCGAAGGGTAGATCCGACGGAAGCAAAATTCTCGTCCACGAGTAATACCGTCGACCCTGAATCTTCCAGGGCGTACCTGATTTCCGCCGTGCTCCAGCGAGAATTGACCGGACTGGCCACTGCTCCGAACCACCAGCAGGCCAGGAGCGCCTCGTGGTAGTAGTCGGAGTTCGATGCCAAGATCGCGACTCTGTCACCGGTGTGCAGGCCTAACGTCTGCAGCCCGCCCGCGAGCCTCTTGATCCGGTCGACCGATTCGCGAGACGTGCGCACTCGGCCATCGGAGATCGTCATCACCGCTTCGGGCGACGCTCGTAGGGATCGGTGAACGAATTGAGTCAGCTGCATGCGATTCCTCCTGCGAGTGTGCGGCGAGTGCTCTGACTCGGATCAGTTCCGGCACTGATGCTATTGGCCTGACAATTGCCCTCACCCACCGCCTGAAATCATGCCCCACTCCGGTGCAATCTAGACGATTGTCCAGTTAACTCTGACGATTCCATCCTGCCGTGGGGTGATTTCTGCGAGAGTGTCGAACATGCGAGCAATCCTGGTAGCCGGTATGAGTGCGTTCGTGGCGGTCGTCTCGGCGCCCTCTGCCGGCGCCGAAACGACTACGAACCAAGTGCGCTCGTTTTCCGAGACCACGTCAGTCGGGGTCCACAATTCCTACGAGAAGGCGACGTTTCCGTACTTCGCCGACGCTTTGGATTCCGGGGCGTCGTTGCTCGAGCTGGACCTGTGGACCAACGGGGGCGGTCCGGACTGGCGTGTGTCGCACATGAATCCGGTGGCGAGCGAGAGCAACTGCGTCGGCGCTCAGGACGCATCCGGGTTGCGAAGCGGTCTACGAGATCAGGGATTCCGTGGATGCCTGGCAGATATGCGGGCGTGGCACGAGGCCAATCCCGAGCACCCGCCGGTGATGATCAAGTTGGAAATCAAGGACGGGTTCACTGCCGGGTACGGACGTGGGCCCGCGGATCTCGACGCCCTGATTCTCGGGACTCTCGGAGACGCGGTTTTCACGCCGGCCGACCTGATGGGGGAGTCCTACTCCACCCCGGATGCCGCCGTCACCGAGCGTGGATGGCCGAGCAATTCCGAAATGACCGGGAAATTTCTGTTCGAGCTGATACCGGGAACGATCGAGGAGGGAAACCCTCTCGATACGGAGTGGACGGACCGGCAGTATGCGACGCACCTGCGAGATCTGTCCTCCGCCGGGCTCGTCGAACTCGGCGCCGCCTTTCCCGCTGTTCACCGTGCATCACCGGGAGACCCACGTCTCGACCGCTATACCGACCCGGGGATCCGTCCGTGGTTCGTGATCTTCGACGGTGACGCTCTCGACTACACCGCCGGAGTCGTGGATCCGAGTTGGTACCACGATCGCGGCTACCTGCTCGTCATGACCGACGCGCACAAGGTCGCTCCGCAGATCGACGGAACCCATGCCACCGAAACCGAGGCGAGCGAGCGTCTCGACCTGTTGGCCGGGCAGCACGCAAGTTACATCACCGCGGACTGGTCGAGGTTGCCGAACGTAGTGTCCACCGTGGTGCCGCGTCGGTGATTTTCGAATGGCCGGATCGTGAAGAGCGAGATCTGACGGGCGGCAATTCTCAGGAACAGGGTGCAGGATGGGTTCATGCGCACTGTCACGTGGAATCCCGAAGTCTACGGCCGCTATTCGGGTGAGCGGTCACGCCCGTTCGTGGACCTGGTGTCACGGGTGGCCACCGAAGACCCGACGCGGGTAGCCGACCTCGGCTGCGGATCAGGCACCCTGACCGCGATGCTCGGGGAAAGATGGCCGGACGCCTCGGTATCCGGATTCGACTCGTCTCCCGAAATGGTCGCGCAGGCCCCTACAGACCTACCGGGAAACGTCACCGTCGAGTTGGGGGACATCATGTCCTTCGACGCCACCGGTTACGACGTGGTCGTCAGTAACGCTGCATTGCAGTGGGTTCCGAGCCATCGCGAGCTGATCGACCAGTGGGCGGACACCCTGGAATCCGGATCGTGGCTGGCGTGGCAGGTGCCGGGTAACTTCGATGCTCCGTCCCATGCGCTCATGCGAGATCTCGCGGAATCAGCGGAATGGAGTGAGCGACTGGGTGGCGTCCTACGCGGCCCGGAAGGCGTCGACAGTCCAGTTCAGTACGCGCAGCGTCTCCAAGAACACGGATTCGACGTCGACGCCTGGGAGACGACGTACGTACACGTGCTGGCAGGTGCCGACCCGGTGCTCGGATGGGTACGGGGGACGGGGTTACGACCCGTGCTCGACGTTCTCGGCGAAGCTGACGCTCCGGAGTTCGAGCGTCAGTATTCCGATCTGCTGAGGGAGGCCTACCCCGCAACAGCCGCCGGAACGCTCTTTCCGTTCCGGCGGGTGTTCTGCGTCGGACGCAAACGGTAACTACTCGGCTGGGTTGCGGTCAGCCGATCACTGCGCCGTGACAAAGCCTTCCGAGACCAGCCAGTCGCGGGCCACGTCCGCCGGCTCCTTGCCGTCGACGTCGACCTGCCGGTTGAGCTCGGTCATCACCTCGTTGGTCAGTCGCTCCGAGATCGGTGCCATGACTTCTGCTACCTGCGGATGTGCTTCCGCGAAGTCCTTTTTCATCACCAGTGCCGGATTGTATTTCGGGAAGAACTGGAGATCGTCGTCGAGCAGAACGAGATCAAGTGCGATGATGCGACCGTCGGTGGTGAACACCTCGCCGAACTTGCACTGATCGCCATCGGCTGTCGCCTGGTAGATGATGCCGGTCTGCAGGATCTGGCGTTGGGCACGAGAGGCGTCGAAACCGTATTTCGCTGCCAGGCCGGGATATCCGTCCTGGCGGACGTTGAACTCGGTCTCGACGCACGTCACCGCAGCTCCGGGATCGGATTCGACCAACTTCGCGTAGTCGGAAACGGTCTTGACACCGGTCTTCTCAGCGGTCTCCTTGCTCATCGCCAATGCATACGTATTGTTCATCGGCGCCGGATCGGTCCACACCATGTCGTTCGCAGCAAGGTCCGCATCGCGGACGGCCTCGAACTGCGCCTGCGAATCGGGAAGCGGTGTCTCGTTGCCGAGGTAGTTGATCCAGCCGGTTCCGGTGTATTCGTACGCAAGATCGATCTGGCCGTTCAACTGTGCGTCACGGGTGCTGTTCGAGCCCTGGATGTTCGTGAGATCTCGAACATCCGCGCCCGCAGCGGCCATCGCGAATTCGATGACGTACCCGAGCACGATCTGCTCGGTGAAGTCCTTGGAGCCGACGGTCATCTTCACACCCTCGAGCTCCGGAACCGGCTCGATGCTGCCGGGGCCGACGGCCAGGGGCAGTGCGCCACCGGACTCGAGACCACACGAAGCGACAAGTGTGAGGCCGATCGTGGCAACCGCGAGTTTCCAGCCCCACGTTCTGGTGATCGAAGTCTTGGTCATCGCAATCCCTTGGGCCCGAGATAAGTTTCGGCGAGCGCGCCGAGCCAGTCGATCAGCAAGGCCAGCGACACCGCCAGTACGGCACCGACAACGAGGGTGACGTTGTCGCGGAGCTTGTATCCGGTGTCGATCAGAATGCCGAGTCCGCCGGCACTGACCAGGAAGCACAGCGTCGCGGTACCGACGGCCAGAACGAGCGAAGTACGCAGTCCTGCAAGGATGTACGGGACGGCCATCGGGAATTCGAGTTGACGCAGGACCGTGAGCGAAGACATTCCCTGCCCGCGCCCGGCATCGATCAAGGTCTTGTCCACTTGCTGGTAGCCGAGGATGGTGTTGCGCAGCACCGGAAGCAACGAATAGAACGCGATGGGAAACACGCCGATCCAGAAGCCGGTCGTTCTTGTCGCGAGATAGAACAGCACGAGCAGGCCGATGGCAGGCGCTGCGGCTCCGATGTTGGCTATCCCCACGAAGAACGGTGCCAGCCGGGTGAATTTCGGCCTGGTCAGCAGGGTTCCGAGTGGAACTGCGATGGCGACGACGATGATGACCACGGCGGCCGTGATCAGTACGTGCTGCCAGGTCAGTGTGACGATGTTGTCGAGATTGATGCTCGCCTTCTGCGTCGCGTTGAGATCTCGGCTGAATGCCCAGATCAACACGCCCGCAACCAGGATCAGGACGATGACCGGCTGGACATACAGCCGCATCCGTTCCGCACGGCGCGTGGCGGCGTTCTCGGCCGCACCCAGATCGGGGGCGTCCGGTTCCATCTCAGGCGCGGAGACGCGCTCCTCTGTCGTGGCAGTCATGTTCAACCCTCGACGTTCTCGGTGTCTGGCTCTTCGTCGTGGTCGTGCGCATGCTCCTCGCGCATTTCGGAAAGATGGCTGACCAGTGTGTCGATGGTGATGAGACCGACGTACTCGCCACGCCGTCCGGTGACCACGGTGGACGCATTGCTCTCTGCGAGAAGAGCTTCCAACGCATCCTGCAGGGTGGACTGGATGGACACGGCTTCGCCGATCTCGTTACCGACACCTCGAAGAGTCGACGCATGGGCGAGGTGGCCGGGCGAGACCCAGCGAAGCGGCCGTCCGCGCTGATCGAGAATCAGGGCCCACTTCCACTTACGCGCTGCGAGTGCGGTTCTCAAATCATCGACCGAATCGGTTTCGCGGGCGGTGAGGCACTGTTTGAGTTTGATCTGGCGCACGCGTGTCAGGGTCAGCTGCTTGAGCGAGGCGTCCGCCCCGACAAATCCGGCGACCATGTCGTTTGCGGGATTGGCGAGAATCGCTTCCGGAGTGTCGTACTGCATGATGCTGGACTGATTGCCCAGCACGGCAATACGGTCACCGAGTTTGACTGCCTCGTTGAAATCGTGGGTGACGAAGACGATGGTCTTACCCAACTCCGACTGCAGACGCATCAGTTCGTCCTGGAGCAGGCCGCGGGTGATCGGATCGACGGCACCGAAAGGTTCGTCCATCAACAGCACCGGAGGATCGGCAGCCAGCGCCCGCGCCACGCCCACACGCTGTTGCTGCCCGCCGGACAATTGGCGAGGGTAGCGGTCGCGATAGGTATCGGGATCGAGGCCTACGAGGTCGAGCATCTCGTCGGTGCGCGCTGCGATACGTTTCTTGTCCCAACCGATCAGACCCGGGACAGTCGCGACGTTCTTCGCAATCGTGAAGTGCGGGAACAAGCCTGCCTGCTGGATCGAGTACCCGATGCCACGGCGGAGCTTGTCCGGGTCGATCGACAGCGCGTCCTTGCCGTCGATGGTGATCTTGCCGGAGGTAGGTTCGATCAGGCGGTTGATCATGCGCATCGTCGTTGTTTTGCCGCAACCCGAAGGTCCGACGAAGACCACGATTTCACCGGCCGGAACAGTCAGCGAAACATTGTCCACCGCTGCAGCTTTCTGGCCCGGGTACCGCTTGGTGACGGACTCCAGGACGATCTCGACCCCGGATACCTTCTGATCTGTGGATACGTCAGACGGAATGGTTTCAGTCATTGCAGCCCCTTCGAAGTAGTGAGACGACCGATGACGACGTAGATTCCGTCGAGAATCAGAGCGAGAATGACGATCAGTACGGTGCCGACCAGCGCTTGCGGAACAGCATTCGGGCTACCGACACGCGAGAGTCCGGAGAAGATCAGGTTTCCCAGACCAGGACCTTTGGCGTACGCCGCGATGGCGAGGATGCCCATGAGCATCTGTGTACTGACCCGCATGCCGGTGAGGATCGACGGCCACGCGATCGGTAGCTCGATTCGACTCAGTACGTGCATGCGATTCATTCCGACACCGCGGGCTGCGTCCGTGATCGCCGGGTTGACTGCATCCAGACCGATGATCGTGTTCCGAATGATCGGGAGCAGGGCATACAAGATCAACGCGGTGATCGTGGGAGCGACGCCGAGACCGAGAATCGGAATGAGCAGTCCGAGGAGGGCGAATGAAGGAACCGTCAGGATCGTGCTGGCCAACGCCGTAGCGATGGAGGATCCCGCCGGGCTCCGGTAGACGAGAATGCCGATGATCACGGCGGCAATCGTCGCGATGATCACGGACTGGATAACTGCTGAAACATGTAGGTACGAGTCGGTCATCAATTGTTGTCGTCGTGCAACGACAAAATCCCATAGGGCGCCCATATTTCCGAACCCACTTTCTTCGGACTTCTGCTCGCTCGAACGTCTTCCCTCGACACCGACCGGCGCACAAGGGCTTTCCCCGCAGCCTCCGTAGGCCGAGGGGTTTCCCTCGACTGTCGTCCAAAAACTGAGATACTGCAACTAATTCCGATTGCAGCGTGTCGGATGTTGTTCTGGACGTGAGATTTTGCGAGACGCGGGTATGTACCCACTGCGGGCAGAGTTGAAACGCGCTGTAGATGGCAAAGCGGGAGAGTTCCGCAGAACTCTCCCGCATTGCTTGATTTGTCCGAATTGTCCTCAGGCCCAGCTGAGCGCATCCTCATCGGAGAGGCGCGGCAGACGATCGAACCAGGGGTTCTCACCGGGATGGCCGATGTTCACCACGAGGATCGTCTTGAAACGTCCGTCTGCGAAGAATTCGCCGTCGATGCCGTCGGCGTCGAACCCGGCCATCGGGCCGGCGACCAGACCCTGTGCGCGAATCGCGAGGATCACATAGCCGGCCTGAAGTGCGGCATTGAACCGACTCGTCGAACTGGCGGCAGCCTCGTCGGATTCGAAGTAGTCCTTCATCTCCGGGCGAATGGGGAACAGGTTGGGGATGTGCTTGTAGAACTCGGTGTCCACCGCCAGAACGGCAACTGCAGGAGCGGCCTCGGTCTTGGCTTTGTTGCCGTCTGCCATGTGCTCGACGAGGCGTGCTTTGCCTTCCTCGGTACGGACGAACAGCACACGTAGCGGATTGGTGTTGGCCGCGGTCGGTGCCCACTTCGCGAGCTCCCAGATCGCAGTCAGTTCGTCGTCGGTCACAGGTTCGTTCGAGAAGGAGTTGGCGGTGCGAGCCGCAGTGAAGAGGAGCTCGCGGCCGGCTTCGTCGAGTTGCTGGGCGGTGAATGGGGTGGCTGCGTCGAGAGACATCGGGGGTTTCCGTTCCGTGGTAGCTCGACCGAGCATCACCCGGTAAAGCTAGTTGCTAGTAAAAAAATAGTGCCTACGGATACGTTAGCACTGTGGCTAGGATGGTGGGGTGGCAAGCAAGAGCGAAGCGGGACACGAGCCCCGCGCATGTGACGGGGCTCTGGCCCGCGCGTTCGGCTTCCTGGGCAAACGGTGGAACGGCGTCATTCTCGGCACGCTGCTGAACGGGCCGGCGGGATTCTCCGAACTCAAGCGCGCGGTGGGCGGGATCAGTGATTCGGTGCTCTCGGAACGCCTGACGGAGTTGGCAGGGGCAGGCCTGGTGACGAGGAGCGTCGATGCAGGTCCGCCCATCGCCGTGGAGTACGAACTCACAGCGTCGGGGCAGGCGCTGCTCCCCGCTCTCAGTGAACTGACAACGTGGGCCGCCGAAAATCTGCCACCCGAGAGTTGCTCGAACTGAGCGCTAGCTCGAACGGCAGTTCAGCGACTGCGCGGGTCCTGTTTCTGCCAGTTGTTATTTCCTTACCGTTTTTCCCGGGCGATACTGGCCGAACATTTGTCGGTTCGGGGCTGCCTGGGGACGCCGGGTATGGCTCTTTTTGTGCTGCTGTTCGCATGGCTGAAGGAGAATGTCAACGTCGGATGAAAAGTGATCGGTGATCGTCGGACGAAAATTCACCACCCGGCTTGGATTTAGTCCCTGCTGG